>NZ_JBEYVM010000003.1:0-129616 GCF_040643995.1 Streptomyces sp. NPDC047049
GCCGGAGGGGCCTGGTGTGTGGACGTAAAGCGAAGCAGTCCACACACCAGGCCCCGGAGGCCCGTCACCGCACCCACAGCCCCGCGCAGCGGACCTGGCCCGCCGCAGGCGAAACGGCGGGAAAGCCAAAAACGGGGGGGAGGCAAAACGCAGCGGACCTGGCCCGCCGCAGGCGCAACGGCGGGAAAGCCGAAACGCGGAAAGACCTACCGCGGCGCGATGTCCTCGAACCCCGCGATCTCCCGCGGGCTCCGCGCCGCCGGCCCCACATACCGGGCCGACGGCCGCACCAGTCGGCCCGTCCGCTTCTGCTCCAGGATGTGCGCACTCCAGCCGGCCGTACGGGCGCAGGTGAACATCGAGGTGAACATGTGCGCCGGGACCTCGGCGAAGTCCAGGACGATGGCCGCCCAGAACTCGACGTTGGTGGCCAGCACCCGGTCGGGACGGCGGCTGCGCAGCTCCTCCAGTGCGGCCTTCTCCAGGGCCTCGGCGACCTCGAAGCGCGGGGCGTTCAGGTCCCGGGCGGTGCGCCGCAGCACCCGCGCCCGCGGGTCCTCGGCGCGGTAGACACGGTGGCCGAAGCCCATCAGCCGCTCGCCCGCGTCCAGCGCCCGCCGGACGTACGCGGAGGCGTCGCCGGACCGCTCGATCTCCTCGATCATGCCGAGGACCCGGGACGGCGCGCCGCCGTGCAGCGGGCCGGACATCGCGCCCACCGCGCCGGACAGCGCGGCCGCCACATCCGCGCCCGTGGAGGCGATGGACCGGGCGGTGAAGGTGGAGGGGTTCATGCCGTGCTCGGCGGCCGAGGTCCAGTAGGCGTCGACGGCCTTGACGTGCTGGGGGTCGGGCTCCCCGCGCCAGCGCTTCATGAAGCGCTCCACGATGGTCTCCGCCGTGTCGATCTCCTTCTGCGGCACCATCGGCAGGCCCGGCCCGCGCGCCGACTGGGCCACGTACGACAGGGCCATCACCGCGGCGCGGGCAAGGTTGTCACGGGCCGTCGCCTCGTCGATGTCCAGCAGCGGCTTCAGGCCCCACACGGGCGCGAGCATGGCGAGCGCCGACTGCACATCGACCCGGATGTCACCGGAATGCACGGGAATCGGGAACGGCTCGGCGGGCGGCAGCCCCGGGTTGAAGGCCCCGTCGACCAGCAGCCCCCAGACGTTTCCGAAGGACACCTTCCCGACGAGGTCTTCGATGTCGACCCCGCGGTAGCGGAGCGAGCCGCCTTCCTTATCCGGTTCGGCGATCTCCGTCTCGAACGCGATGATTCCCTCGAGTCCGGGTACGAAGTCGGACATCAGGCAGCTCCTCAAAATGGGGACGGCAAACGGTCCGTGACCGGCTGCCGTGCGGTCGAGTCTCAGGTCTGCGTGCGGTGCCGGTGCGGTTACGCGGCTGCGCCGGGCAGCTCGCGGTCCGTACCGGGCACGCCGGTGATGCCCCGCCAGGGCGCGGGTCACGCGGCGGTGTTGCCCGCAGTGGGTCAAACCGCGGGCGGGCAGGTGCGGTGTGGTGCGTCCCTTCGGGCCGGACGGACACGATAGCTCTCCCCGTCCGGCGGCCACAGTGGGGCGCCCCCTCATTCTGGCGGGTCTCTCCCCTGTCAGCAGGGGTGAGACTCGGCACAACGGTCGATCCGCCGACGGGAGGGTTACGGCAGGTCGACGAGGGGCAGACTTCCGCCCCTCCCGGCTGACCGGGCCGGACCCGATGCTGCAAGATGAGGCCGTGCACCCAGCCGAGCCTCATGCCGAGACCCCCGATCCCTCCTCCATGCGTGCGCACTACCGCGCCGAGGGGCTGGTCGAGTCCGACCTCGCCGCCAGTCCCTACAACCAGTTCGCACGCTGGTTCAAGGACGTGACGGTGGCCGGTCTGCACGAGCCGAACGCCATGGTCGTCTCCACTGCGGACGCCGACGGCCGGCCGAGTTCGCGGACCGTGCTCCTCAAGGCGTTCGACGACCGCGGCTTTGTGTTCTTCACCAACTACAACAGCCGTAAGGGTCGCGAACTGGCCGAAAATCCAGCCATTTCGCTGCTGTTCCCGTGGCACCCGCTTGCCCGCCAGGTCGTGGTGACCGGTACGGCGGAGCGCATCGGCCGGGACGAGACCGCCGCCTACTTCCGCACCCGCCCGCACGGCTCCCAGCTCGGCGCCTGGGCCAGCGACCAGTCCGCCCCCGTCGCCTCGCGCGCGGAACTGGAGCAGGCCTACGAGGAATTGGCGGCCCGCTACCCGGAGGGCGAGCAGGTGCCGGCGCCCCCGCACTGGGGCGGCTACCGGATCGCCGCCGAGACGGTCGAATTCTGGCAGGGCCGGCACAACCGGCTGCACGACCGGCTGCGGTACGTGCGCGAGCACGAGTCCTGGCGGGTGGAGCGCCTGGCGCCCTGACGGCCTGGCGCCCTGACGGCGGGGCGCGGGGGCCGGAGGAGAAGGCGGGGAGCGGGGGAGAGAACGCAGACGACCCGCGGGCTGTTTCCTCCGCGCTCGGTGGCGCAGAGGGCCGGTCGGACGAACCGGCAGCCCGCGGGTCGGGTGACTGCTTGGGATTGGCCGGCTGCGCATCTGCAGTATGCGCTGGTCCGGCGCTGCACTTCGGGTGAAGCGACGGGCCGCTAGCCCGCAGCCACCTCACGCGTCCGGTGCGAAATCATCTGCCGAACCACCTCCCTTCTCGTGTGCTCCACACACTAGGAAGCCGCCCGGCCGCACACAAGGGAATTTCCCGATAGCAACGATTTCCGCAAACCGGCTGTGGGGTGTGTCACGTTCCAGTTGAATGTTCCCAGGTGGAGCACGTGCGGCCGGGTTTCGTAAGGGGTGCCAGTGACTGCTTCGTCAGCTTCTTCTGCCTCGTCGGCGGCGCGCCGGCCCGCCGAGGACGCCGATGACTCGGGTCTGCTCGCCGCACTCCTGGACGGGATGGACGCCGCCCTGGTCGCCTTCGCCGCGGACGGCACGGTCACCCACTGGAACCACGAGGCCGAACGCATCCTGGGGTGGACCACCACCGAAGCCGTCGGCCGTACGGGCCTGGCCGGCTGGGCGGTGCGCAAGGAGGACGCCGACGAGATCGACGCCGCCCTCACGGCCGCCATGCGCTCCCCGGGCCGCCAGGTGCAGGAGTTCGCCCTGCTGACCAAGGACGGCCACCGCGTGCTCGTCCGTACCCAGGCCTCCGCGGTCCGCGGACCCGGCGGCCGGGTCGCGGGGGCGTACTGCGCCTTCAGCGAGGTGCACACCCAGATGGACCTGGAGCGGTCCATCGCGCTCAGCGAGGCGCTGTTCGAGGACGCGTCGTGGGGCGTGGTGCTGATCGACGCCGATCTGCGCCCCGCCGTCGTCAACGCACACGCCGCCCGCGCCCTGGGGGTGGGGCGCACCGCCCTGCTGGGGCGTCCCCTGGGCGACCTGCTGGCACAGGGCGTCGAGGAGCTGGAGTGCGCCCTGCAGCACGTCCTCGCCGAGGGCGCGCCGCCGGCCGTCGCCGAGCTGTGGGTGACGCTGCGCTCCGAGGAGGCCGGGCTGCCGCGCCGGTGCTGGCGCAGCGGCTTCGTCCGGCTGGCCTCCCCGCTGGGGGAGGAGCCGGTGCCGCTGGGCGTGGCCTGGCTCTTCCAGGACGTCACGGCCGCCAAACGCGCCGAACAGGACAGCTCCCTGCTGCGCTTCCGCGCCCATCAGCTCCACCGGGCCGGCCGGGCGGCCGCGGACTGCCCGGACCCGGCCGAGGCCGCCGCGGTCCACCTCGACTTCGCCCTCGCGGGCTTCGCCGACCACGGCCTCGTCGACCTCGCGGCGACGTCCGCACCCGCGCCGTACGGGGCGGTCGCCGAGGACGGTCCGTACGAGGACGCCGCCGATGGCGCGCCCGGTGCCGTGTCCGGCGCTGTGCTCGATGCCGCGTCCGGTGCCGCGCCCGACGAGGAGTCCGGCGCGGAGTCCGCAGCGGATACCGGCCGGCGGCCGCGGCGGTCCGCGCCCCGGCTGGTGCGGACGCTGGCGTCCCCGGCCGGTTCACCCGGTCCCTCGGAGCGGCTGCCGGCGACCGGGATCCCCACGCCGTACGTGCCGGGGCATCCGGCGCTCCAGGCGTACGAACGGGGCGGCTCGGTGCGCAGCAGCGCCGGTCCCGCTTCGGCCGAGGGCTGGGCGGCCGCCCGCAACTGGCCGGACGGCACGGTGCACGGGCTGTGCGCGGTGCTGCGCAGCCGGGGGCGCACGCTCGGTGTCGTGACGTTTCTGCGGACGCCCGCGCGCCGCCCCTTCGACCGCGCCGACGCGGACTACGCGGAGGAGGTCGCGGCCCGGATCGCCGCGGCCCTCGACCTCGCGGGCGCGGCCTCGCTCTGAGCGGACGGCTCCGGGGCGGGCCGCCGCTACTGCCGGTAGAAGATCCGGTCCGCGTACTCGCTCATCACCCGGGCGTTCCAGTCGTGCCCGCCGTCGACGTTCCCCGAGCGCAGCAGCGGCGGTTCGATGCCCCGCTCGGCGAGGGTGCCCGCGGCCGTCGCCACCATGGCCTGCATGATCGCGCTGGTGACGACGGTGGAGGCGGGGGCGAACGGCGCGTCGATGCCCGGCAGCGTCAACTCCGCGTCGCCGACCGGGATCCGGCTGTCGAGCACCAGGTCGCAGTGGTCCTTGAGGAAGCGGCCGGAGGCGTGCCGGGACGTGGTCGCGGCCGCGTACGCCACCGAGGTCACGCCGATGACCTTGATGCCGAGGGCGCGGGCGTTCCGCGCCATCTCGACGGGCAGCGCGTTCCGGCCGGAGAGCGAGATGATCACCAGCACATCGCCCGCCTCCAGCGGACTGGTGTCCAGGACGGCCCCGGCCAGCCCGTCGACCCGCTCCAGGGCGCTGCCGAGCGTCGCGGGCCGTACGTCCACGCCGACCACGCCCGGTACGGACAGCAGATTCATGATCGCCAGGCCGCCCGCGCGGTAGACGGTGTCCTGCGCGGGGAGCGAGGAGTGCCCGGCGCCGAAGGAGAAGACCCGGCCGCCCGCCGCGACGGCGTCCGCGATCAGCCGCCCGGCCGCGGTGATCCGGTCACCCTCGTCGTCGCGGACCTGCCGCAGCAGGTCGATCGCGGCGTCGAAGAAATCCCCGGCCAGCCGGTCGCTCCGGTCGCTCTCAGCCATGGACGCGGGCCCCTCTCGTCGGGTCTCGCCGGGCCGCGCCGTCCGGCGCGGCGCACGGCGCATCTCGTCGTATCTGATCAGTGGCGCGGATCACGTTGCGGTCCGGACCGGTGCCCTGTCAATACGGCCGCGGGGGAGTGGTCCGGCGACGAGGAGGCACCGTTGTCGGCGGGATGCGTCAGAATTGAGTTCAGGGCCACCGCACCACACATCAAGGGGCACGCATGTCCGGACTGATCGACACCACGGAGATGTATCTCCGCACCATCCTCGAACTCGAAGAGGAAGGTGTGGTGCCCATGCGCGCCCGCATCGCGGAGCGGCTGGAACAGAGCGGCCCGACGGTGAGCCAGACGGTCGCGCGCATGGAGCGGGACGGGCTGCTGACGGTCGCGGGTGACCGCCACCTGGAGCTGACGGAGGAGGGCCGGCGGCTCGCCACGCGGGTGATGCGCAAGCACCGCCTCGCCGAGTGCCTGCTCGTCGACGTCATCGGGCTCGAATGGGAGCAGGTGCACGCCGAGGCGTGCCGCTGGGAGCACGTGATGAGCGAGGCGGTCGAGCGCCGCGTCGTGGAGCTGCTGCGGCATCCGACGGAGTCGCCGTACGGCAACCCCATCCCGGGGCTGGAAGAGCTCGGCGAGACGGCCGGGGGCGACCCGTTCCTGGACGCCGGGATGGTGAGCCTGATGGATCTGGACGCCGGGGCCGACGGTAAGACGGCCGTGGTGCGCCGGATCGGCGAGCCGATCCAGGCGGACGCCCAGCTGATGTACACCCTCCGGCGGGCCGGTGTGCAGCCGGGCGCGGTGGTGAGCGTGACGGAGTCCTCTGCCGGGGTGCTGGTCGGCAGCAGCGGCGAGGCCGCCGAGCTGGACTCCGAGATCGCCGCCCATGTGTTTGTCGCCAAGCGCTGAAAGCAGTTTCAGCCTCTTTCTTTTCGGCGCTTCCCGCCGAAGCCTCCCCCGGAGCCCGCTGAACTGCGCCGATGCGCCGCTCAGCGGGCTCAGCAAGTTCTTTCCGGTTGAACGGACTTGTGCGAATCCGTGCGATAGGGCCGGTCTCGTGTCACGCTGACGCATGGCCATGCATCGGCCTGTCCTGGCCGGGGAGGGGGTTCGGATGCATCCACGTATGACGGAGACAGTCAGGGCCCCGGCGCTGCGAGCAGCCGGGGCCCTGCCTCCCCATGTCCCCCACCCAAGACCCGGAGCCCCGAGCTCCCAGGGTCTTCTCCCACGGGCCCCCTTCCCGGTAGGGCCCGCCTCCCGGCAGATGTCTCCCCGTGGCGGGCGCGGCCAATCCTTGAGTGAGGTCACTCGAACGAGGGGTATTGCGCGCCGAAACGGTGCGTTCGAATAGGGGTTCGATAGTGTGGAGCTGCTCAAGGGACGATTGGGGGTGCCAAGGCACATGGTGCAGCGCATCGATGTCACAGGGGCCGGCGGTGTAGGCCTCGCCGCCTGGGAATTCACCGACCCGCCCAAGATCGGCGGCGGGCTGGAGGAGAGCGAGCAACGGCCTGGCGTACTCCTGCTCCATGGCCTGATGGGCCGCGCCTCGCACTGGGCGGCCACCGCGCGCCGCCTGAGCGCGCGCCACCGTCCCGTCGCGCTGGACCAGCGGGGCCACGGCCGCAGCGAGAAGCCCGCCGAGGGGCCGTACGACCGCGAGGCGTACGTCGATGACGCCATCGTGGCCATCGAGCAGCTCGGTCTCGCCCCGGTCGCCCTTGTCGGGCACGCCATGGGCGCCCTGACGGCGTGGCAGTTAGCGGCCCGAAGACCGGATCTGGTCAGTGCGCTGGTCATCTGCGATATGCGGGCCTCGGCGCTCGGGGCGGCCTCGCAGCGCGAGTGGACCGAATGGTTCCGGTCCTGGCCGGTGCCGTTCGCCACCCTCGCGGATGTCCGCAAGTGGTTCGGTGAGGACGATCCGACCCTGGAGCGGCCCAGACCCGCCCGCGGTGAGTTCTTCGCCGAGGTGATGGCCGAGCGCGCCGACGGCTGGCGCCCGGTCTTCTCCCGCCGGCAGATGCTCACCGCCCGCGAGACCTGGGTGCATGACGCCCATTGGGAAGAGCTCGCCCAGGTCCCGTGCCCGACCCTGGTCGTCCGCGGCCTCGATGCCGAACTGGGCCGTGCCGAGGCCATGGAGATGGTCAGGGTGCTGCCGCGCGGCGCCTACGCCGAAATCCCCGACGCCGGCCATCTGCTCCCCTGGGAACAACCCGACGCCTGGTGCGCCGCCATCGAGCCCTTTCTCTCCACGGCCACGATGCCCGGCTGAGCGGCACACGGCATTACGGCACACGGCAAGACGGCACACGGCACATGGCCCGCGCGGTAAGGCATTGCCGCAGGGCAGCGCGGGCGGGCCATGCGCCCGGCGGCGGGGGCGGCCGGACGGGCCCGCCCCGTCCGGCCGCCTGCCGAGTCCGGCCCGGCCCGCCCGCTTCCCGGCCTGATCGCCCGGCCCGGCCCGGCGCGCCCGCCGAACCGGTCCGGCGCGCCCCTCCGGCGCGTGGCCCTCAGGCCTTGCTGACCGCCGCCAGGATCTCCGGCAGCCGCCGCGCCACCCGGGGCGCCGCCACCCGGAGGCCCAGTTCCGCGATGCCCACGCCGTAGACCGCGCCGACCGGCAGCAGCACCCACAGCAGGGCGTGCAGACCGGCGACATGCAGCCAGATGGTCAGGCCCAGCAGCGGCGCGCACAGCATGGCGCCCACCAGCACCCCGCCGAAGAGGCTGAACCAGGCGATCGAGGCCTGCCCCGGCGCGACGTTCTTGTTGCCCTCCGAGGGGATCGAGTAGGGGAAGACCGCCGACGACAGCGCCCCGGTCGCCATCAGCGCACCCAGCACGGCCAGCGAGAGCCCGTACACCTCCACGAAGTCCGACCACGGCCCGATGACGGCGGCGGTGCCGGCGACGACCAGCGTGACGTACGGGACGGCCACCAGCGCCAGCGCGCAGGCGCGCGCCCGCAGTTCCCGGTAGGCGTCCCGCGGGGTGGCGATCGTCGAGGCGACCATCCAGAACGCCGAGGTGTCCTGCCCGAACTGGTTGTACATCTGCGAGCCGAGCAGCGCCGAGGCCGAGAACGACGTATAGATGCTGCCGTTGCCCTGCGCGGCCGAGACGGCCGGCAACAGCAGGCCGACGCCGAGCGCGGTCGCCCACGCCATCTTCGACTTGGGGTCGCGCCAGGCGTAGCGCAGCGTCCGGAGCATGACCGCGCCGGTCCGCCCGTCCGGCAGCAGCCGCCCGAGCCCGCGCTGCTTCGTGCCGGCCCGGCGTGCGCTGTCCTTCTCCACCGCCTGGAGGGTCGAGGAGTCCGGGGAGGTCATCAGGGTGGTCAGAGTCCGCTGCCACCACCACAGCAGCAGGACCAGCGCCAGCGCCGCCAGCGCCAGGCCGGCCAGCGCCCGCCCGTACGCCCCGTGTCCGGCGTCCTCGACGGCGCTGACCGCCGAGGCCGGCGGCACCCAGCGCAGCACCTCGCCCACCGGCTCCAGTACGGACAGGCCGTCCGGCCGGCCCAGCTTCTGGGCGGCGATGTTGATGCCCTGGGCGCCGAGGGCGATGAACAGGCCGCCCAGTACGGCGAGATCACGGCCGCGGCGGCTGGTCAGCAGCCGCACCGCCGCGGTGGCCACGGCCCGTGCCAGCGACACGCACACCAGCACCACCAGGACCACGGCCACCACACCCACGGCAGCGGCAGCCGGGCCGTCCGCGACCGCGATCACCGAGCCGGCCGCCAGCGCGAGGGTGACGACCGGGCCGATGCCGACGAGCGAGGCGACCAGCAGCGACACGGTCAGGGGCCGCGGCCGCAGCGGCAGCATCACCAGCCGGGTCGGGTCCAGCGTCTCGTCGCCCGTCGGGAAGAACAGCGGCATCACCGCCCAGCCCAGGGTGAGGATCCCGGTGAGCAGCACGACCAGCGCGCCGACGTGCGCGGTGCCGCGCAGCGCGACCAGCCCCAGCACGACACCGGCGGTGAACAGCAGACCGACGATGACGGAAGCGATGTACGCCAGCGCGCGCCCGGTGGACTGCCGCAGCCCGTTGCGCAGCAGCGACAGCTTCAGCCGGACGAAGACGCCGGTCAGGGAGGGCGCGGGGGCGGCGGCCGGTCCCGCGGTCGCCACGGGGGATTCGGTGCTCATCGGGCGCCGCCACCGCCCAGCCAGTCGAGGTTGGTTCCCGGACCGCGGTCCCGTGCGCCGACGAGTTCGAGGAACGCGTCCTGCAGCGAGGGCGCCGCGCCCCGTACCTCCGCGAGCGGGCCGTCCGCACGGATCCGCCCGGCGGCGATCACCGCGACCCAGTCGCACAGCGACTCGACCAGCTCCATCACATGGCTGGAGAAGATCACGGTCGCCCCGGAGGCCGTATAGCGCTCCAGCACCCCGCGGATGGTCTGCGCCGACACCGGGTCGACGCCCTCGAAGGGCTCGTCGAGGAAGAGGATTTCGGGGTTGTGCAGCAGCGCCGCCGCCAGCCCGATCTTCTTGCGCATACCGGTGGAGTAGTCCACCACCAGCTTGTTCTGCGCGCCCGACAGATCGAGCACGTCCAGCAGCTGCCCGGCCCGCTTGTCGACCTCGTCGCCCGGCAGTCCGCGCAACCGGCCTATGTAGCCGAGGAGTTCACGTCCGGAGAGCCGTTCGAAGAGCCGCAGCCCCTCGGGCAGCACCCCGATCCGGGACTTGACGGACACCGGGTCCTGCCAGACGTCGTGCCCGCCGATCTCGACCAGTCCGGCGTCCGGTCGCAGCAGGCCGGTCACCATGGACAGCGTGGTGGTCTTGCCGGCGCCGTTGGGGCCGACCAGACCGATGAAGCGCCCGGCCGGCAGCGTCAGATCGATGCCGTTGACGGCGATCTGCTCGCCGAACTTCTTCCACAGACCCTGGACGCGGACGGCGGGCGGGCCGGCCACGACGCCCCCGGGGGACCCGGCCGCCCCGCCCGGAGCGGCGGCCGACGGCGGCGCCGGCTCGGCCGGCCGGTCGAGGCGCGGACCGACGCGCCGGTCGTGGTGCGGATCGAGGTGCTGATCGATGTCTTCCGGCTCGTTCGCCACCGGCCCTGCCCTTCGACGTCCCCGCAGAGGCCGTCCTGGCCCCCGTCAGGGACCCCACGATACGACCGGATATCGGAGGATGCCGGGCGATGAGCGCCCCCGGCGCAGGCGGACCGGTCCGGGGCGGCGCGGTGCCCTCAAGGGGAATCGGCCGGTCCGGGGGAGTGGCCCCGGACCGGCGCGGATCAGCGCCCCCGGGCCGCGACCGCGTCCCGTGCGCAGGCGTACGCGAGCGGGCTGATCAGCTCCTCGGCGTCCGGCAGCCAGCGGTTGGCGGCGGTGGGGCGGCGCGCCCACTGCACCGAGCCGTGCGCGCCCACCCGGGTCGGCGGCGCGGCGATGTACTCGCCCTCGCCGCGGCAGATCAGATCGAGCGCGGCCGGCGCCCAGCCCAGGCTCCGTACCAGCGCCGGGACCTTCACCGAGGCGCCGGGAAGGACGAGGAAGAGCATCCGCCGGCCGGGGGTGCGGGTCACCGGTCCCAGCGGCAGCGCCATCCGTTCCATCCGGGCCAGCGCCAGACAGCCGGCGGTCTCGGGGACATCCAGCGCCTCGAACGCCCGGCCGGTCGGCAGCAGGATCGAGGCGCGCGGCTGCTTGCTCCACATCCGGCGGACGGCGGTGGCGCTGCCGGTGGCCTGTCCGGCCCAGCCGGGGGCGGTCGGGTGCGCGCCGGGCGCCGCGCAGTCACCCGCGTCGCACGAGCAGCGCAGGGTGTCGCCGTCGTGTTCCAGCCATGCGCCGGGGAACACGTCCCAGTGCCGTTCCTCCGCGTAACGCACCGCGGTGTCGAGCAGCTCCTCGCCGCGCTGCGGGCCGCGCTGCCCGGGGATCTGTGAGGTACTTGTGACTCCTATGGTCTCTTCCACGCTGAGGACAACTTCCGGTGTCACCAAGGGTTACGGCCGGACGGCCGGCCCCCCGGCGCATCGTTCTCGCACGTGGGGCGCATGGGTGCACCGGTGGGGGCGCATGTGCGGGCGGGGCCCGGGGAGCGGGTAGCCACCTGCCTGACGGGCGGAGAGGCCGCCCGGCGGCAGGCCGAAGTGCACCCGGGGGGAGCCCGGCACGGCGGCGCCGCGATCTGTGCACGGCACCGCGCGCCCTCCCTACTCGTGAACGAGCGCTGCGCACCGAGGATGCTCCGTACAGGGCCTAAAACGCTCACAACTGAGCATCCGCTGCAAAGTGCGTATCACTCCGATCTCTCCTATCGCGCATATCCCGGATCTCTCGGATATCCGGCATATTCACGGGGAATCGATCACGAGGAACGGCGTTCGCCGGTGAACGCACAGCGGTACTCAGGGGGTACATGCATGGCCGCCAGGCCACTCGTCGCACGCCAGCCCAACGAACGGCTGCAGACGCTGATCCAGGAAGCCGCCTGCTCCAACGCGGGGCTCGCCCGCCGCGTCAACATGTGCGGTGCGGAGCACGGTCTCGACCTCCGCTACGACAAGACCTCCGTGGCCCGGTGGCTGCGCGGGCAGCAGCCGCGGGGCCGGGCTCCGGCCGTCATCGCGGAGGCGCTGGGGCGCAAGCTGGGGCGCACGGTCACCATCGACGAGATCGGGATGGCCGACGGCAAGAACCTCGCCTCCGGGGTGGGGCTGCAGTTCTCGCCGACCGTCCTCGGGGCCATCGAGCAGGTCTGCGAGCTGTGGCGCAGCGACGTCGGGCGGCGCGACTTCCTCAGCGGTTCCACGGTCGCGGCCTCCGCGCTGGTCGAGCCCAGCCGTGACTGGCTGATCACCGGAGCGGACAGCCAGGTCGCCCGGAACGCCGGTGCCCGGGTCGGGATCTCCGACGTCGAGGCGGTACGCGCCATGACCACGGCGCTCAGCGAACTCGACCACCGCTTCGGCGCCGGGCACGTCAGGCCGGTCGTCGTGCACTACCTCAACAGTGTGGTCTCGGGGCTGCTGGCCGGTTCGTACCGCGAGTCCGTCGGACGGGAACTCTTCGCCGCCGTCGCGCGGTTGACCGAACTCGGCGGCTACATGGCCGTCGACACCGGTCAGCCCGGCCTCGCCCAGCGCTACTACATCCAGGCGCTGCGGCTCGCCCAGGCGGCCGGCGACCGCGGCTACGGCGGCTATGTCCTGGCCGCGAGCATGAGCCATCTCGCCGCCTCGCTGGGCAATCCCCGGGAGATCGCCCAGCTCGCACGCGCCGCCCAGGAGGGCGCCCGGGGTCATGTCACCCCGCGCGCGGAGGCGATGTTCTGCGCGGCGGAGGCGCGCGGACACGCCCTGATGGGCGACGGCCGGGCCTTCCAGGTGGTGGCCGGCCGGGCGGTCGCCGCGATGGAGCGCGCCGACGCGTCGGCCGAGGCGGGCGACGACCCGGTCTGGATCGCGCACTTCGACCAGGCGTACCTGGCCGATGAACTCGCCCACTGCCACCGCGACTTGGGGCAGCCGGGGCCCGCCGGACAGCGTGCGCAGGAGGCGCTGGACGGGCACCCGGAGGGCCGGGCGCGGCGGCGGGCCATCGGTCTGCTGCTGCTGGCCGGTGCCCAGGCGCAGCAGCGGGAGGTGGAGCAGGCCTGCCATACGGGCACCCAGGCGATCGAGCTGCTGAGCGGGCTGCGTTCGGACCGCGGTGCGGAGTATCTGGAGGACTTCCAGCTGCGTCTGGAGCCCTTCCGGGACGAACCGGTGGTGCGGGAATTCAGCAGCCGGCTGGAGCTGAGGGCCACGGCGGCGGCGTGAACGGCGCCGCGGGGAGCGCGAACGGTGCCGCGGGGAGCGCGAACGGTGCCGCGGGAAGTGCGAACGGCGCCGCGGAAAGCGTGAACAACGCCTCACCGCGGAAGCGGCGGCCGGCCCGGCGCCGGAGCGGCCGCTTCGTCGTGAGGCTTCCTCGCGCAGCGTCGTTGTACGGCTTTGTTGTACGGCGTCGGGTATGTCGTACGCCGTCGGGCGGGCCGCGCGCCGGGCCCGCCCGGTGCGTGCCGCGGGCGGACGGGCGTGGTGACCAGGCGACGTGGTCGAACGTTGCTGCGACCCGGTAGCGTGCAGCCGACGATTCCGTAGGTCTGCACGTTGGTAGGAGTCACGGTGACGCAGAGCGGACAGGGTCACGACCCGCAGAATTCTGCGGCCGGTCCCGCGCGAGAGGGCATTGTGCTGCCCGCCAACGGTGAGCCGTGGGTGCCCGACCAGCAGGCCGCACCGCCGGCCGGGCAGCCGTGGGGCCAGCCCTGGGGACCCGGCCCGCAGGCCGCGCCCGCCCCGCAGCAGGGGTACGGCGAGGCGCCCGGCCCGTACGGCGAGGCGCCCGCCCCGCAGCAGGCGCAGACGTACGGCCAGGGGTACCAGCAGCCGCAGACGCAGCCTCAGCAGCCGCAGGCGCATGCCCAGGGGCAGCAGGGTTACGGCCAGGGCCCGCAGGGATACGCCCCGGAGCAGGGGCAGCACGCCCAGGCACCCCAGCCCTCTCCTGCCTCCCCGGCGCCCGCGCAGCAGCCGCAGCAGCCGCAGGGCGGCCAGGGCTTTCCGGCGGCGCCCCAGGGGCAGCCTCCGGTACCGCCGTTGCCGCCCTCGATGCCGCAGCAGGCGCCCCAGCCGCCGCAGCAGAGCCAGCAGCCGCAGCAGGCCCAGCAGCCGCAGCAAACCCAGCAGCAGTACGGGCAGCCGCCGCAGGGCCCGTCCGGGGAGCTGGTGCGGGCGACCCCGCAGACCGGTGCGCCGCTGCCGCCCGCCGCGAGCGACGCGGAGGCCACCGCGCTCATCCCGCCTTTCCACGAGCAGTCCGGCTTTGACCAGCAGCCCGGCGGCCCGGGTGCCGCGCCGCTGCCGCCCGAGGCGGGCACCCGGCCCGAGACGCCGGACGAATCCACCACGATGCTGCGCGCCATCAAGCCGAACCAGGCCAGACCCCAGGGCCAGGCCCAGCCGATGCCGCAGTCGCAGCCGATGCCCGGTGCCCAGGGCGCGGGCGACGCCGAGGCCACCCAGCTCATCGCGCCGGTCGGCGCCGCCGCACCGCCCCCGCCGCCCGGCGCGCCGTACGGCGTCCGCCCCGGCGCGCCCGGCGACCGTGCCACCCCGGCCGAGTTCGACGGCCTGTTCCGTGACGGCCCGGGCGCACCCGGCCGGCCCGGTGCCCCGGACTCCACCGCACAGCTGCCGCGCTTCGAGGACCCGGGCCGCCCGCCGTACGGCCGGCAGGGCCACGGGCAGGGCTACCAGGGCCAGCAGTTCCCGCCCAGCGGCGGCTACGACCAGCAGGCCTCGTACGACGACGGCGGCGGCGGCCGCCGCAAGCTCGCCCCCGCCGTGATCGTCGGCATCGTCATCGTGGCGCTCGCGGGGGCCGGCCTCGGCCTCGGCTGGGCGCTGAGCGGGGGAGGAGACGAGCCCACCGCGAAGAAGCAGGACGCCGGACCCGGTACGACGAAGGCGGCCAAGGACTCGGAGCAGCCGAAGCCGTCCGCCGATCCGGCCGAGGCGCAGGCCAAGGGCCTGGACGCACTGCTGGGCGACAGCAACAACAGCCGTTCCTCGGTGATCGGCGCCGTCAACAGCATCAAGACCTGCAGCAACCTCGGCGGCGCGGCCAAGGACCTGCGGGCCGCGGCCGGCCAGCGCAACGACCTGGTGAAGCGGCTGCAGCAGCTGCCCGTCGACAAGATCCCCAACCACGACCGGCTGACCGCCATGCTGACCAAGGCCTGGCAGTCCTCGGCGGCCGCGGACAACCACTACGCGGCCTGGGCCGGCCAGGTCGGCAGCAAGAAGGGCTGCCACAAGGGCAAGGCCCGGCCCAGCAGGCAGGCCGCCCAGGGCAATGTGGCCAGCGGCCAGGCGACCACGGCCAAGAAGCAGGCGGCCCAGATCTGGAACCCGCTCGCCAAGAAGTACGGCCTGACGGAGCGCCGCCCCGAACAGCTCTGAGCAGGGCAGGCGCAGGCGCAGGGACCTCAGCTGTCCGTGCGCCGCCGTTCCAGCGTCTTGGTGACGTTCACGAAGCCGTCCTTGGCGGCGGTCAACTCGCCGTCCCTGACGACCTGGTAGGTCACCATCCCGTTCACGATGCGCGGGAAGTCCTGGACGGCGAGCATGTCCTCGTCCCGCCAGCGCAGCTTCGGGGTGAGGCCGCCGGTGTCGATGGCGTGGTCACCGCGGTCCAGCGTCGTCTGCAGGGCGTGCGGGGTGATGTCGTCCACGCCCGCGTCGTCGAGCTGCCCGATCAGGGCGCGCAGCACGGTGTAGGCGATCCAGGTCGTCTGGACGCCCTGGTCGGCCGGGTCGATGCGGTTGTCGTCGAAGGCGAAGTCGTTGATGACCTTGCGCATCGGCTGCCAGCGCGGATCGTGCGCGACCGGGTACCAGCCGGTGATGTCCGCGTCCTCCAGCGGCCCGGCGCTGCCGCCCGTACGGTTCAGCAGCGACTGGCCGACGCTGCCCAGGACGGAGGCGACCCGCACCTTGGGACGGTCCTCCTGCAGCCGCCGGAACGAGTCGAAGAACGTGTCCGTGTGGTCGCCGAGCGAGGCGGCCACACAGGAGCCGGGCGCCTTGCCGCCGGCCGCCGAGGTGCCGTGGACGGCCGGGTCGGCATCCACGTCGTCCAGGGCGCGGTTCACCTCGGAGGAGTAGTCGGTGCCGTCCTCGGGCGCCTTGATGTCCTTGGCCGGGTGCCGATGGCCGCTCTGGAGGCCGGAGTTGAGCAGGGACGGCATCTGGTCGCCCTGGATGGTGTCCGGCCGGACCAGCGCGACGCGCGAGCAGTCGTCCGCCAGCTGGCGGCCGTTGCCGGCGAGCAGGGAGGCCTGGCCGCCGTTGACCGGGTAGGACAGCGGGCTCTCGAACTCCTCGTCCGAGGCCCCGTAGCCGCCGATGAAGGGGATCCCCTTGACCTCCAGCGGCGACATGAACGAGCGGCCGAACTGGCTGTACGAGCCGACGACGGCGACGGCGCCCTCGGTCACCGCGCGCTGGGCGCAGTGCGCCGCGGTCACCGAGTCGTTCTGCTCGTTGCAGGTCAGCACCTTCAGATGGTGGCCCCGGATACCGCCCCGGGAGTTGACCCAGCGGGCGTAGGCCTGGGCCATGGCCGGCATCCCCGGCATATTGGTCGCCTTGGTGCCCTCGGGGGCCCAGGTCATCACCGTGATGGGCGCCTTGTCCCCGGAATCCTCCGCCGCCCCGGCGGGCGAGCCGCAGCCCGAGAGCAGTGACGCAAGGACCGCCGTACACGCCGCCGCCGAGGCGGTGGTGGCCGCGGGAACCGAGGAGAAGGGGCGGGGGAGGGGGCGTCGCCGTCCGGTCATGGCACAGCAGCCTTCCGTCTTGCCCGGAACGCGCTGGTGACGACGAGGCAATGGCCGGTGACGCAGAGGTGAACTCCAGGGGGCGGCTTGAGATCGTTGGTGAAGAACGTACGATCGATTGCTGTGCAAGGTTCGGAGAAGTCTTCCCGTCGCGGGCGCCGCTCGACCACCATGGGCGGTATGCCACTCAACGACATGCCGTGGTGGCGCTGGCGCAGCAATGTGCGTTCCGCGCTGCACATGCTCTCCGACCCCGCCTTCCAGCAGGAGGCCTGGCTGGCCGGCCTGCCCGGGTACGGAGATGTCACCGACGCCGTCTACCGCCTCGTCGAGGACACCTGGCTGGACAACTGGTCCGCCGAGAAGTACGTCGGCACGATCTTCCGGGACTCCCGGGAGGCGCAGCTCGTCGATGCCGCTGTGCTCCGGGTGCTGCGGATCATGCACCAGGTCGGCGCGGACGCTCCGGTGACCGCGTACCTGGAGCACCAGGGCTGGCCGGAGGCCGTGCACGCGGCCCGGGAGGCCCATGTGCAGCTGGCGACGGCGGACGGCGAGGACCCCGACGCCGCGCCGCGCTCGCTGGAGGTGCTGGCCATCATGACCGGCCAGGCGGACGCCCCGGCCTGACCTGCCCGGCAGGTGTGCGACCCTATGAGGTCATGAGCGAGTCGCAGCCCACCCAGCCCGGTCAGCACGATCGGAACGATCAGTACGTCCTCACCCTGTCCTGCCCGGACAAGCAGGGGATCGTGCACGCCGTGTCCAGCTACCTCTTCATCACCGGCTGCAACATCGAGGACAGTCAGCAGTTCGGTGACCACGACACCGGGCTGTTCTTCATGCGGGTCCACTTCAGCGCGGACTCCTCGGTGAGCGTCGACAAGCTGCGCGCCAGCTTCGCCGCGGTGGGCGACTCCTTCGGCATGGACTGGCAGATCCACCGGGCCGACGAGAAGATGCGGATCGTCCTGATGGTGTCCAAGTTCGGGCACTGCCTCAACGACCTGCTCTTCCGCTCCCGGATCGGCGCGCTGCCGGTCGAGATCGCGGCCGTGGTCTCCAACCACACGGACTTCGCCGAGCTGGTCGGCTCGTACGACATCCCCTTCCACCACATCCCGGTCACCCGCGACACCAAGGCCCAGGCCGAGGCGCAGCTGCTGGAGCTGGTGGAGGCGGAGAACGTCGAGCTGGTGGTGCTCGCGCGCTACATGCAGGTGCTCTCGGACGATCTGTGCAAGGCGCTGTCCGGCCGGATCATCAACATCCACCACTCCTTCCTCCCGAGCTTCAAGGGCGCCAAGCCGTACCACCAGGCGCACGCCCGCGGGGTGAAGCTCATCGGTGCCACCGCGCACTACGTCACCGCCGACCTCGACGAGGGCCCGATCATCGAGCAGGAGGTCGAGCGCGTCGGCCACGACGTCACGCCGGACCAGCTCGTGGCGATCGGCCGGGACGTCGAGTGCCAGGCGCTGGCGCGGGCCGTGAAGTGGCACAGCGAGCGCCGGGTCCTGCTCAACGGCAGCCGGACGGTCGTCTTCGCATAGGCGCGTCGTCCCGCCGCGGCAGAGCGGTTTCCCGTCCTGCCGCGGCGGAGTGGCTTTCGCTGAACGCCTTCCGCTGCTGAACCCTTGCCGCGGCGGAATACCTTCCGCACCCCTCACGTTGTGGCCCCGAGGGGGCGCTCGGACCCCCTACGGGACACGTTCGACCGCCCCCTACTGGCGGCGCCCACCCCTCTGGCGGCGCCACTCCCTCTGGCTGGGCGCCCCCGGGAGCCCAGCCCCGGACCCGGAGGGACACTCCCTAGAGCCGGGACAGCGACGCGGTCGCGAAGAGCACATCGCGGATCGCGTCCCGCTCGCCGTTCTGCCCGGCGGCGGCCTCCTCGGGGGAGATATGGCCCGCGGCCAATTGGCAGAACTCGGCACTGTCCAGGGCGATATGGGCGACGGTGCGCTCCGGGGTGCCGAGCGCGGCCGGTGAGTCCAGGGCTATGTACCAGTGCCCGCCGCCGTTGCCCTCGACCTCCAGATGGAGCGTACGGCCCGGGGCGCCCGCCTCGACCAGCCGCTGCGGTGGCGCGGCCAGCCCGGCCCGACGGCGGTCGGCCAGCGCGCTGGGCAGCAGCCGGGCGGCGAGGTCGACCATCAGGTGGAGGTGCCCGGCGGCCGGGGGCACATACGGATAGTCCACCGCCTCCGCGATGTCCCCGGCGTGCACCCAGCACTCGAAGGCGCGGTCCAGGAACGCGTCGCGCAGCGTGAGCCGGAAGTCCCCGTACGGCACGGCGAGCTCGGCCACCTTGTCGCCGGCGAACGACACCTGCCGTATCAGCGCATGGCTCTGGTCGCGCCAGGGTGCGCGCAGGGCGAGCGGGCTGTGTTCCTCGGCGGGCGTCCGCCAGAACGTTTCCGTACGGATAAGGGGATCCGGGGTGCCCGGCGGGGCGGTCGTGCCGAGCGGGTCGGGCAGCCCGAGAGCCGTCGCGACCAGGCCGTCGACCGCCATCAGATGCCCCATGACGCCGGCGACGGTGGACTCCCGCCCGACCGGGCGCTCCCCCTCGAACCAGCGCAGCCGCACCGGAGCGCGCCACTCCGCCTCGCCCATGTCGCGCAGCAGGGCGTCCAGTTTGGCGGTCTCCGCGTCGTACGGCGTCGCCCACTCGGGCACCGGGATACGGGCCGGACGGCGGCCCAGGCAGCCCTCCAGCACCCGGGAGCGCAGCAGCGGATCGAGGTCGAGGCTGTCGGCGGGGTGCAGCAGCCCGACGGCGTCGCGCAGCCGCAGCGCCTCGTCCGCGCAGGAGGCGCAGTCGGTCAGATGCGCCTCGACCGCGGCCGTCTCCTCGGCGGAGCAGGCCGACAGCGCCCAGGCGCCCAGCAGCGACTTGAGGATCCGGTGCGGCGGGCCGGCCGCCGCGGCCGGGAGGGGCACGGCAGCGGGCAGCTCGGTCACGGGCTCGGCGTCCGGTTCGCGGGGGCCCTCGCCGGTGTCCGGCGCCGGGTCGCGGACGGGGACCGGCAGGCCGTCAGGGAGCGGGCCGCGGTCCTCGGCGGCGGTGCGCGGGGAGGGTATCCGCGGCCGTTCGCCGGGGTTGCCGGGCAGTTCGTGGCCGTCCCATTCGTCCGGGCCGTTCACCGGGACCGTCCGTGTCCCGGGCCGCCGGGCGGTGCGGAGGTCCCGGGGCCGGTGTGCGGGGAGTACGGCGGGCGGGCTCCGCGGGGAGTGCGCGGCGCCTGCGGTCCATGGGACGAGGCGGACGCGGAGCGCGGGGCGGGCGCGGAGCGGTGAGCGGGCGGCAGGGCCTGGTGGTTGTGGGCGGTGGACAGCAGCTGCAGGCCCAGGCGGAGCCGGCGCCGGGCCTCGTCCTCCGTGACGCCGAGGTCGGCGGCGGTCTGGCGGTAGTCGCGGCGCTGGAAGTACGCCAGCTCCAGGGCGGCCCGCAGGGGCGCGGGCATGGACGTGACGATGAAGTCGGCGCGGGCCGCGGTGGAGGCCTCGCGGATCTTCTGCTCTATTTCGGCGGGCGCGGGGGCGTCGGATCCGCAGTCGCGTGCCGAGGCCGCCTCGGCCTGGCGTAGCCGCTGGACGGCCTGATGGCGGGTGACGCCGGCGACCCAGGAGCGCAGCGGGCCCTGCTTGGGGTCGTAGGAATCCGGGTGCTCCCAGATGTAGCCGAACACTTCGCGGGTCACGCGGTCGGCGGCGTCCTCGTCGTCCAGGACGCGGTAGGCGAGGCTGTGCACCAGAGAGGCGAAGCGGTCGTAGAGCTCACCCAGCGCGGCCGCCTCGCCGTGGGCGAGCCGCTGCTGCATCCGCCTGTCCCACCGCGGTGGGGCGTCGTGTCCCATCGGATCCCCATCCCTGCCCGGCGCCTCCGGGCTCACACCTCTGCCGTCACGCCTGCACCCGCATGCACCCGCATGCCCGGACCTGTGTGCACCGTCACAGGGCCCGCCGTGCCCTCGAATGTAATGCGCGGGTCTGACAACGCACGCTCCTTTGCGGCAAACCGAGCCCTCAGGGGTACGGGGATGGTAAAGCCCTGACGGACCGGTGCCCTCGCTTTGTGGCGATAATGCCCGATCGCAGTGGATCGATGCGGATCGTTCGTGCCCGTATGGGGCGATGTGTTATCCGTGTGTGACCGGATCTCGGCGAAGAGCTGCGCTCTTGGGGGCATAGCCTTAGGCGTACTGCCTGTTGTGCCAAGGATTCGGAAGAGTTTCAGGGGAGAGGGGCCGGGCAGTCGAGGCGGGGAAGGATGAGTTCCGGATGCGGTCCGTAATCATCCGGTACGAAAGCGAGCGAAAGGCTTCGAGCGCGTGTCGTTGAAGGTGGCAGAGGACGAAAAGGGCCCCTGGGCCGTACTCCAGGTGTCCGGTGAGATGGACCTGGTCACCTCACCGGCGGTGCGCCAGCATGTGCACGACGCGGTGGCGGACGGGCGGAGATCTCTGGTGCTCGACCTCTCCGAGGTGCGGTTCTGCGATTCCAGCGGTGTCGGCGTGCTGATCGCCGCGCGCCGGTTGATGCGCTCCTGCCAGGGGCGGCTGCGGCTGATCCTGCCCGCCCAGGGGGCCGTGGACGGCTCGCACGTCAACCGGGTGCTGGCCGCGCTGGGCGTGCGCCGGCTCTTCGAGGTCTACCCGGACCTGCGCACCGCCGTCGACGAGGCCGCCGCACCGCTCTCCGCCTGACCTCTCCCGCCTGATGCCTCTCGCCTGACGCGGCCCGTCTGCCGCGCCCCGGGCCGAGGCCGCGGGCCGACGCCTCCGGGACCGGCCCCGGTACCCGGCCGTCGCTCCCGCCCCGTGGCCCGCCCCGCTCTACCTCACTTCGCCCCGCTCCACCTCGCTTCGCCCCGTTCCGTACGGGAATTCCGCCCGTACGACGAAGCCGCCGTCGGAGGTGCGCCGCGCCTCCAGCGTCCCGCCGAGGCTCTGTGCGCGCTCGCGCAGCCCCACCAGGCCGTGTCCGCCCCCGGGAAGCGCGGGGACCGTCGCCGTCCCGTCCGGCGGCCCGTTGCGTATCTCCACCCGCAGCCCGTGCGCCGTACGGGCCCCGCCGTCCGCCGCCGCGCCGTCCGCCGCCGCGCCGTCCGCCGCCCCTGCCCCCTCGGCCGGCTGCGTCCCGTCGGCCGCCCGCGTCCCGTCCGCCACCTCGGCCCCGTCCGTCGCCGGGCCCCGGACCGTGTCCACCGGATCCACCCGCACCCGCACCTGTGCCCCCGGTGCATGCTTGCGGACGTTGGTCAGCGCCTCCTGGACCGTGCGGAAGGCCGCCCGCTCCACCGTCTTCGCGCCGCTCACCCCGCCGGCACCGGCCACCACTCCGCGCTCGTACGTCACATCCAGCGCGCTCATCTCGATCAGCCGCGGCAGCTCCTCCAGGTCCGGCTGGGGAGCCAGATCGCGCGCCTCCGCCGCCTCGCCGCCGTCCGCCCGCAGCACGCCCACCATGTGCCGCAGCTCCTCCAGCGTCCGTACGGACAGCTCCCGGATCGTTCTGGCACCCGCCCGCGCCTCCGCGTCCTCGGTGCTCACCTGCACCGCCCCGGCCTGCAGGCTGATCAGGCTGACCTGATGGGCCACCACGTCATGCATCTCACGGGCGAGCCGGGCACGTTCGGTGGTCTTGACCCGGTCGGCGAGCAGCCGGTCCTCACGGCGCAGGCTGCGGGTCAGGTCCTCGACACGGGAGGCGAGTTCCCGCCGGGTGCGCACCAGCAGGCCCAGGGCGATCGGCGCGGCCGAGGTGACGCTGGCGTCGATCAGCACCAGGGTGTTCTCGCGGTAGTCGGTGAGTTCGAAGTCGGAGATCGGATACGGGAAGAAGTGTGCGGCGATCAGCAGCAGCGCACAGCCGCCGAGCCGCGCCCGGCCGGGCCGGAGGGCGGCCAGGGTATAGAGCGCGATCATCGGGGCGAACCAGATGTAGCCGATGTAGAGCCCGGGAAGGGTGAAGAGGAAGACCAGCAGCGGGAAGCGGCGGCGCACCAGCAGGGCGGCCGCCGCCGCCATCGAGACGCCCACTTCCAGGTCGAGTTCGACGCCGTTGACCAGCATCGCGTCGGCGATCGCCAGCAGCACGGGGACCGCCAGCGGGGCCACCTTGCGCAGCCGCCGCCCGACCGGGCCGCGGGTCAGCGCCCGCGCCACGCGGGTGCCGGGCGCCGGTGCGCCTCGGCCGGACGTTCCTCGGCTGCCGGACGTTCCCCGGCTGACGGGCGCCCCCCGGCTGCCGGGTGTCCCCGGGCCGGACGTCTCCCGGCGGGACGCCACGGAACCGTTCTCTCTGCCGTCCCCGCTGCCTCTGCCGTTCCCCCCGTCGCTCCCGCCCCCGGCTCTCACCACGACCCCCGGGGGGCGCCCGCCACCAGACCCGCCCGGTCGGCCACGATGGCCGCCTGGATGCGGTTGATCCCGCCCAGTTT
The DNA here is from genome assembly GCF_040643995.1 of Streptomyces sp. NPDC047049. Taxonomy (NCBI): domain Bacteria; kingdom Bacillati; phylum Actinomycetota; class Actinomycetes; order Kitasatosporales; family Streptomycetaceae; genus Streptomyces; species Streptomyces sp. NPDC047049. Next base: position 22,988 of record NZ_JBEYVM010000003.1, read on the forward strand.
CCCCAGCAGGGCGCGCACATGGTCCTTGACCGTACTGGGGGCGAGCCCCATCCGGTCGGCTATCTGGGCGTTGGCCAGGCCCTCGCCGAGCAGCGCCAGCACCTCGGACTCCCGCGGGGTCAGCCCGCTCACCGCCCGGTTCGCGGCGGTCTGGTCCTCGGCGGTCAGATAGCCCCCGATCACCGCGCGGGTGACCCCGGGATCGAGCACACTGCCGCCCGCCGCCAGCGTCCTTACGGCCCGTACGAGTTGTTCCGGATCGGAGTCCTTGAGCAGAAACCCGGCCGCGCCTTCGCGCAGCGCCGCCGTCAGGTACTCCTGGGCGTCGAAGGTGGTCAGCATCGCCACCACGGGCGGGTTCGGGGCGGCGCGCAGCCGCCGGAGGACGGTCAGCCCGTCCACGTCCGGCATCCGGATGTCCAGCAACACGACCTCGGCCGCGCACCGCAGCACGGTGTCCACGGCCTCGGCGCCGCTGCAGTCCGCGACCATCTCGATGTCCGGGGCGGTCCCCAGGATCATCCGCAGTCCGGATCTGACCAGCCGCTCGTCGTCCACCACAGCGACACGGATCACCGGCCGCCCCTTTCTCCTCCGCGCCCATTCGAGCTCGCAGAACCGCCCGGCGTCGCGCGATTCCGCTTCCCTGCCGTACGGGACCGCCCCGTGGCGGCCCCGTACCCCCGCCGAGCGGCGGGGGTGAGCCCGCGACCTCTGGAGGATGCCGCGGGGTGGCCCCCGCGGGCAGAGTTGTTCACATGCTGCACCACTGAAGAGGCCTCGGGCCCAAGACGCGTTGCAGTTCACATCGGCGGCCGCCGCGACCCCCACACGCGGCGGCCGCTTCGTGCGTGCGGGGGCGTTCCGGAGGGGGATCTCCCCCGCACGTCCGGCAAGCGCCCTGGCACCTCCTCAAAACCCCAGGCCAGATGGGGTTTCATCGTCGGCAGGCCGGGCGCCGCGGCTCTGCGCGACCCGTAAGGCGTCCCGCAGCGCGGTGCTGAGCTGGGCCGACAAAAACCGCAACTGCCGCGCATCCACCGCCGGGTCGTCGATCAGCGCCCGCGCGTGCTCCAGCAGCCCCGCCCCCATCCTGAGTTGCAGCGCCTCGACCTGATCGGCCCGCCGGGAGAGCGGGCTGTCGTCCCGGTCCGTCAGGAGATAGCAGGGTTTGCCGTCCTGACCGGTCCAGGGGAGCAGCCGGGGGGTGGCGGGTGTGCTCATCGGCCGCCCTCCGCTTGCGCGTTTCGCCGGGGCGTTCGGAGGGGGTTGCGGATGGGGGGAGCGTGGGTCACGTCGACCTGCTTTCGTGGGGTGGCCCGCCCCGGCCGTCAGGGACGGCGGGGCCCGTCGTGTCCGACTCTCGCGCCGACCGCCGTTCTCGCCCATCCCAACTCCCTATAGGGCCGCCCTATATTGGGGACATGGGTGACTTTGATGCCGGCCTGTGGTCGCACCCTCGGCTCGCGGCGGCCCTCCTCGACGAGGACTGGGGCGCCGTCTTCCGCACGTACCGGCGGCTTGCCGGGATCAGCCAGATGAGACTCGGTGAGCTGGTCGGGCTGGTCCAGCCGGACGTCTCCGAGATCGAGCGCGGCCGTCGTCGGGTCACCTCGGTGGAGGTGCGGCAGCGCATCATTGCCGGGCTCGGCATCCCCCGGGAGCGGCTTTCGGTCGCGGCGCCGGGCGTGGGGGCGCTGCCGGTGCCAGGGCTCGCGTTCTCCGGAACCGCCCCCGACGAGGACTTGCTCTCACGCGTCACCAATGCCGTGGACGGCTCCCACCGTGTCGACACCGCGACCCTGGACTGGCTCGACCGTCTTCTGGCCGAACACCGAAGGGCCGAGGATTTCATCGGCTCCCGGCCGCTGGTCGCGGTGATGAGCCAGCAGCTCCGTACCGTGGTGGATCTCTATGCGGGTGCGCGGGGCCCGCTGGCGGAGCGAGTGGTCCGGCTTGCCGCCGAGCATGCCCAGTTCCTCGCATGGATGGCCCAGGACCAGGGGCAGTCGGCCGCCGCACTGGCGTGGTACGACCGCTCCCACGAGTGGGCCCTGGAGGCCGGGGATTCCGACATGGCTGCCACGACGCTCAGCATGAAGGCGCATATGGCCTGGTCCGGAGGCCGGGGGAACCGGTGTGTACGGCTCGCCGAGGCCGCCCGCTGGTCGGCACCGGATACGTCACTGGGCGTGCAGGGCATGGCCGCCCAGATGGAGGCCCGGGGTCATGCGCTCAGCCATGCCCCTGACGAAGCCCACCGTCTGCTGGACGACGCCCAGGACCTGATCGGCCGCGCCGCCCAGCGCCCTGAGGACGAGCCGCCGTGGATGTACTTCTACGACGAGACCTGGTTCACCCTCCAGCGCGGCATGGCCGCCATGCACCTCGGCGACTGGCCGGGAGCTACGCGCCACATCACCACGGGCCTCGACGCCTTGCCGACCGGCTACCGCCGCGACCGGGCCTGGTACCTGTCCTGCCTGGCCCATGCCCACGCGGCAGCGGGCGAGGCCGAACAGGCCCTGGCCGCAGCCTTGCTGAGCGTCCCGGATGCGGCCGACATCGGACGCCCCCATGCGTGGAACGAGCTGCACACCACGGCGTCCGTACTGCTGCGCCGACGGGTCCCGGAGGGGCGACGGCTCACGGATGCACTCAGGGAGCACGACTGACACTCGCCGCGCCGCCCCCGCCGATCCGACCGGTGAGGCGCAAGGTCGGCGACGAACGCCGCCACTCCTGCCCGATCCCGGGCAAAAACGTGGACGTTCCCAGGGTCCCCGCCTAATGTGTTCGCTCATGATCAAGGACATCCGCATGCGCCCGCTCCCCACCGGCGTCGAGGCCGTGGTCTTCGACTGCGACGGCTTGCTGGTCGACACCGAGGCCTGTGCGACCGTGGCGGAAACGGCCATCTTCGCGGCGCACGGCCATCCCTTCGGGCCGGAACAGAAGGCCCTGGTCATCGGCCGCACCGTGGAGGCCGCCGGTGAGGCCATGGCGCAGTACTTCGGACGGCCCGACGCCGGTGCCGAAATCGCCGCCGACCTCCTCCAGAGGGTCCGCAAGGAGCTTTCCCGGGGTGCCGCGGCCCTCCCCGGGGCGGCGGACCTGGTGCGCGCCTGCCGGGCGGCCGTCCCGGTCGCCGTGGCCAGCAACAGCCCCCGCGAACTGCTGGACGCGGCGCTGTGGTCGGCCGGCCTCGCCGACTGCTTCACCCACTCGTTCGCCGCCGACGAGGTGCGTTCCCCCAAGCCCGCACCGGAGCTCTACCTCACGGCGTGCGCAGCCCTCGGTGCGGCCCCGGAGCGTTCCGTCGCCTTCGAGGACTCGGCCACGGGCGTCGCCGCGGCGCGTGCTGCCGGGCTCTATGTCGCGGTCGTACCCTCCCTTCCGGGAGCCGGCCTCGACCACGACTGGCTGGGCGACAGCCTGGCCGACCCCGTATTGCAGGAGTGGGCCAAGGGGCTGGGCCGGGAAGCCGGGGCGTGACACCGGGGCGTGACACACGGCGTAGCGCCGGGGGGTGAGCCGGGGTGTGACGCCGGGGCGTGGCGCTACAGCCCCCCGCCCCGTCCCACCGTCGCCGTCCGCAACCCCTCCGTCCGCACGGCGCCGTACGGGCCGCAGCCGCGGCCGGTGGCCAGGACGACCACCGAGGTCATGGCCGACAGGGCGTACGCGGTCGTGACGAGCGACAGGGCGCCCTGAGGGGTTTCGAAGGAGCGGTTGAAGAAGTCCGTCACGGTCAGCAGGACGACCGTCCGCACGGTGATGTACAGCTCCAGCGCCGCGAACACCAGCAGCGCGCCGCGCACTTCCCGGCGCCCTCGTAAGGCCAGCACCCCGAGGACGAGGAGGGCGCACACCGAGCCGGTGGTGGTGAACGCGCTGGGCGCCGCCAGATCGAGGGTGCCGAGCACCGACCCGTCGACCGCGTCGTGCAGGTAGCGCCCCACGTCCCCCTCGGGGGTCGTCAGATCGCTGACGAGCCAGCCGAGGCGGGCCAGGCACATCACCAGGAACAGCACCCCGCAGATCCGGGACGGACGGCGCCGCCAGGTTTCCGGGCCGTCCGCCGCCGGGGTGGACGGGTGCCCGCCGCGGCGGCGCTCGGTGGCCGGGAACATCGTGCACAGCGCGACCAGCGCCACCACCAGCCCCAGGCCGCGGGTGGCGAGCACCCAGCCGCCCAGCGGGTCGTGGCCGTACAGGTCGCGGTAGGCGGGGTCAAGGAGGCCCACGCCCTCCCGCAGGGAGACGGCGAGCAGCACCCAACCGGACAGCAGCGCCGCGGAGCGCGCCACGCGTCGCCGGGCCAGTGCCAGTCCGGCGATCGCCAGGAACCCGACGGTGAAGGCCCATTCGTACGGGCCGAGGATCTGCGTCGTGGGGGCGGCGCCAGGGTTGAACAGGCCCTCCAGGAAGTCCCAGACGTTGCCGTCCCCTTGGGTGATGCCGTAGGCCGTCCAGGCGAGCAGCACGCCGGAGTAGAGGGCGAGGAACAGGGCGGTCGTACGGTAGGCGCTGCCGTGCTCCGGGGCGGCCCGGCCCGGATCGGGGCCCGGACGGACATCCACCGTTCCACCGTCCTGCATCACCATGACCGACCCCCGATCCGCTTCTCGTGGCCACCGCACCGGATGTTTCCCCTGCGACAGCCTCACTGTGTCAAGGACGGTGGAAGAGCAGGTGGAGGTTCCACCCCGTGTGTCGTGCGGTCCGGGGTTCCCGGGGGGGGGAGCGGCAGCGTCCTCTACGGGGCAAGCGCGCCAACTGCCTTCGCAGGGGCGGTGGATCACGGCGGGCCGGGCCGACGTCACGCAGGGGCGACCTTGGCCGGTCCCGGAGGTGACGCCCTTCCCGTGCGGGGCCGGTGCGGGAAGATGGGCCCATGGGGATCTTCGGGGGTGAGGGCCGGCTGATCGGTGGCCGGTACCGCCTGGGAGCACGGCTCGGCCGCGGCGGCATGGGGACGGTCTGGCGTGCCACCGACGAGCTGTTGGCCCGCCAAGTCGCGGTGAAGGAACTGCACTTGGGTGAGGAAGCCGGTGCGGGGGAAGGTGCGGGGGCGGCCGGGCCCGAGCCGCGGGTGCAGCGTGAGCGGGCGATGCGGGAGGCGCGGACGGTCGCCGGGATCAAGCACCCGAATGTGATTGTCGTGCATGACGTCGTCGAGCAGGGCGGCCGGCCGTGGATCGTGATGGAGCTGGTGGAGGGCCCGTCGCTGGCCGACCGGCTGCGGAGCGGCGGGCCGGTCGCGCCGCGCGAGGCCGCCCGGATCGGTGTCGCGCTGCTGGGCGCGCTGCGGGCCGCGCACACCCGCGGGGTGCTGCACCGCGACCTCAAGCCCGCCAACGTCCTGATGGAGTCGGGCACCGGCCGGGTCGTGCTCACCGACTTCGGGATCGCCCAGGTCCCCGGTGTCCCCACGCTGACCGACACCGGCGGCTTCGTCGGCTCACCCGAATACACCGCGCCGGAACGGATGTCCGGCCTCGGCACGGGGCCCGAGGCCGATCTCTGGTCGCTCGGGGTACTGCTGTGCGCCGCGCTCAGCGGTGCCTCGCCGTTCCACCGCGATTCGCTGGGCGGTGTGCTGCATGCCGTGGTGTACGAGGACATCGAATTGCCGGAGGCCGCACGGGCGTTACGCGCCGTCGTCGAGGGCCTGCTGGAACGCGATCCGGAACGCCGGCTGGGGGTCGCCGAGACGGAGCGGCTGTTGCGCGGCTATCTGCGGTCGGGCCGCTCTCCGGAGCGGGGGACGGGTGATCAGGGGCTCGGACGCGGTCACGGTCACGGTCACGGTCATGGCCGTGGTCACGGGGGTGGCTACGCGGGTGACGTGGGTGACGCGGGCGACGGGGCCGCCGGCCGCCCCGCCGAGGCCGTGGCGGGCGCGAGCGGGCCGCCGGGACCGGCCGGCCCCCGCCCCGGGGGCCCGCACGCCCCGCACCACCCCGGGCCCGATGTCCACGCCTTCCCGCACGACGGCCCCGGCGACGGCCTGCCCGGCGAACACCCGCCCAGCGAGGACCCGTTGGGCGCGGGTCCGCCGCCCGCGCCCCCGCCCGGTCCCGGCCGTGCGCCCACCGGGGGCGGCGACGGCGGCAGGGACAGCGGCAGCGGCGGTGGCAGCGGCGGTGGTGAAGACGAAGACGCCGGGCAACCGGGCGGACACGCGGGCGGGCATGCGATCGGGCGCTCCGGCGGACGCTCCGGCGGCCGGGCCCCGGGTGCGCCGATCCGCGCCTCCCTCGACGACCGCGCGCTGGCGGTGGCCGCCCGGCCGCACACCGGCCGGCTCCGCACCGCTCTGCTGGTGGCCCTCGCGGCGGTGGTGATCGGCGGCGCGGGCGCGGGCCTCGCCGTCCTGCTGGCGCACCCGGACGGGACGCACCCGAACGGGAGCGACGGCAAAACCGGCGCCCGCTCCCCGCAAGCCTCGGAACCGGAAGGGGGACCGGGGCCCGCACGGACCCCCGGCCCCGCCGGCGGGCAGCCCACCGTCACGGTCACCTCGTCGCCCTCCCCGGGGGCCACCGGCACGGTTCCCGCCGGCTACCGCCTCGTCCATGACCCGGCCGGCTTCGTGCTCGCCGTACCGGACGGCTTCACCCGCTCGTACGAGAACGACCGCGTCTACTACTCCTCGCAGGGCAGACGTTTCCGGATCGGCATCCAGCTGCAGAAGCGGGTCCCGGAAGGGCCGCTGGGGGCGATGCGGACGGCGGACGAGGAAGGCCCCTCGCACTACCGCGGCTACCGCCAGGGGCAGGTCACCGAGACCACCCACAACGGTCTCCGGGCCGGGCGCTGGGAGTTCGTCTGGGACGGCGGGGCGCAGGACGGCGGCCCCCGCTGCACCTACGACCTCAGCTGGGACGAGGGCGGCCGGATGATCGACGTGTGGATCTCCTCCCCGGTCGGGGCGCGCACCGAGGCCACGCGGCACTTCGACACCGCGCTCGACGCGTTCCGGCTGACCGGGGTGTGAACCCGGGGCGTGACCGGGGGACGTGACCTGGGGCCGTGATCGCGTGACCCGGGGCCGTGATCGCGTGACCCGGGGCCCCATTCGTCCCAGACCAGCCCCCTTGCGGCCAGCGGCCACTGGCGCGATGGTGCGTACGGCGTGAAAACTCATTACTCCCGGGTACACAAAGCGTCCGGGGAGGAATACGCTCGCCGACATGACGGACTCGCAGGACACCGGAACCGCCTCCCCCGAGGCCCCCGCCGCGGCCCCGGAGGCCCCCGCCGCCGAGGCGCCCGCCGAGACTCCCGCGGCCGACGAGGCCCCCGCCGCCCCCGCCGGCGGCAACCCGGTCGCCGCCACCCCGGCGGGCGCCCGTACCGCGGCGGACGTGGTCACCCCCGAACTCGCCGCCCGGCTCACCCGTGGTGTGGTCGGCGCGGGCCGCACCGCCAACCACACCCCGTTCACCGGCGAGAAGCTGGCCGATCTGCCCGAGTCCACCCCCGAGGACGTCGCCACCGCCTTCGAGCGGGCGCGCGCCGCCCAGGAGCGCTGGGCCAAGGTCCCGGTCAAGCAGCGCGCCGCGGTGCTGCTGCGCTTCCACGACCTGGTGCTGCGCCGCCAGGCCGAAGTGCTCGACCTGATCCAGCTGGAGACCGGCAAGGCGCGGCTGCATGCCCATGAGGAGGTGCAGGCGGTCACCGTCACCGCCCGCCACTACGGCCGCAGGGCCCACGCCTACCTCAAGCCCAAGGCCCGCACCGGCGTCGTACCGGCCCTCACCAAGGTCACCGAACTCCGCCAGCCCCGGGGCGTCGTGGGGCAGATAGCCCCCTGGAACTACCCCCTCGAGCTGTCCGTCGGCGACGCCCTGCCGGCCTTCGTCGCGGGCAACGCCGTCGTCATGAAGCCCGACACGGAGACCGCGCTGACCGCGCTGTGGGCCCGGGAACAGCTCATCGAGGCCGGGCTGCCGGAGGACGTCTGGCAGGTCGTACTCGGCGAGGGCCCGGTCGTCGGCCCCGCCGTCGTCGAGCACGCCGACTACGTCTCCTTCACCGGCTCGACCCGTACGGGCCGCGAGGTCGCCCAGGGCGCCGCCGCCCGGCTGGTCGGCGTCTCGCTCGAACTCGGCGGCAAGAACGCCATGCTGGTGCTGCAGGACGCCGATGTGGAGAAGGCCGCCGCCGGCGCCGTCCGCGGCTGCTTCGCCTCCGCAGGCCAGCTGTGCATCTCCATCGAGCGGCTCTACGTCCACGAGTCCATCGCCGACGACTTCCTCCAGCGGTTCGCCGCCCGGACGAAGGCGATGCGGCTGGGCAACTCCCTCGCCTACGGCGCCGACATGGGCTCGCTGGTCGGTGAGCGGCAGCTGGAGACGGTCACCCGCCATGTCGAGGAGGCCGTCGCCAAGGGCGCCCGGCTGGTCGCCGGCGGCCGCCCCCGCCCCGACATCGGCCCGCTCTTCTACGAGCCGACCATCCTCGACGGCGTCCAGGCCCCGATGGCGGTCTGCGACGAGGAGACCTTCGGCCCGGTGGTCTCCATTTACCGCTTCAGCGACGAGGACGAGGCGGTGGCGCTCGCCAACGCCACCCCGTACGGGCTCAATTCCAGCGTCTGGACCAAGGACGGCCGCCGCGGCCGCGCGGTCGCCGCCCGGCTGCGCACGGGCACGGTCAACGTCAATGAGTCCTACGCCGCCGGATACGCCAGCGTGCAGGCGCCGATGGGCGGCATGGGGGACTCGGGCCTGGGCCGCCGGCACGGCTCCGAGGGCATCCTCAAGTACACCGAGGCGCAGACTGTCGCCCATCAGCGCCTGATGCCGCTGGCGCCGTCCTTCGGGATGACCGACGAGAAGTACGCCCAGTTCATGACCCGCAGCCTGCGCGCGATGAAGGCGCTCCGACTCCGTTAACAGCCCCTCAGCAGGGAGAGCCAGTGCCCCAGGAGAACTCTGCCCGGAATCAGGACCCGAGCGGCGGCCGGGACGCCCAGGACGGCCCTGGGAACCCTGCCGCCCCCGACGCCCGTGCCGACGGCCCCGCCGCCCCTGACGGCCACGCCTACGACTACGACGTGCTCGTCGTCGGCTCGGGCTTCGGCGGCTCGGTCTCCGCGCTCCGGCTGACCGAGAAGGGCTATCGCGTCGGCGTCCTGGAAGCCGGCCGCCGCTTCACCCGGCAGACGCTGCCGAAGAACTCCTGGGACCTGCGCAACTACCTGTGGGCCCCGGCCCTCGGCTGCTACGGCATCCAGCGGGTACATCTGCTCGGCAACGTGATGGTGCTCGCCGGCGCCGGGGTCGGCGGCGGCTCGCTGAACTACGCCAACACCCTCTACGTCCCGCCGAAGCCGTTCTTCGAGGACCAGCAGTGGGGCCACATCACCGACTGGCACGCGGAGTTGGCGCCGTACTACGACCAGGCCAAGCGCATGCTCGGGGTGCGCCTCAACCCGACGATGACGCCCTCCGACGTCCACCTCAAGGAGACCGCCGAGAAGATGGGCGTCGGCGACACCTTCCACTTCGCTCCGGTGGGCGTCTTCTTCGGCGACGGACGGGACGCCGTTCGCGGCGAGGGCGAGAACGGGGCATCGAAAACCGCGCCGGGCACGGAGGTGCCCGACCCGTACTTCGGCGGAAAGGGCCCGTCGCGTAAGGCCTGTACGGAGTGCGGGGAGTGCATGACCGGGTGCCGGCACGGTGCCAAGAACACCCTCAACGAGAACTACCTCCACCTCGCCGAGCAGGCGGGCGCCGTCATCCATCCCATGACCTCGGTCGTCACCGTCACCGAGGACTCCCGCGGCGGCTATGCCGTCGCCACCCTGCCCACCGACAACAAGCGCACGGGCCGGGGCCGCACCTTCACCGCCCGCCGGGTCGTCCTCGCGGCCGGTACGTACGGCACCCAGACCCTGCTGCACAAGATGAAGGACAGCGGACTGCTCCCCGGCCTCTCCGCCCGGCTCGGCGAGCTGACCCGTACCAACTCCGAGGCGCTGGTGGGCGCCCAGACCGACAACCGCCGCTACCGCAAGCGGCACGGCGCGGCGAAGGCCGACTTCACCAAGGGCGTGGCGATCACGTCGTCGATCCACCCCGACGAGAACACCCACATCGAACCGGTGCGCTACGGCAAGGGCTCCAACGCGATGGGCGGCATGACGATCCTCCAGGTCCCCTACCGGCCCGCCGGTCGCGTCGCGGGCTGGTTGGGCAACGTGGCCCGCCATCCCTGGCTGGCGCTCCGCTCGCTCTCCAACCGACGCTGGTCGGAGCGGACCATCATCGGCCTGGTCATGCAGTCCCTCGACAACTCCCTGACGACGTACCGGAAGCCGAAGGGGCTGGGCAAGGGCCTGCTCACCGCACGCCAGGGGCACGGGGCCCCGAACCCGAACCAGATCCCCGAGGCCACCCGGGCGGCGACGCTGCTGTCCGAGGAGATCAACGGCTTCGCGGGCTCCAACATCGGCGAGCTGATGGGCACCCCGCTCACCGCGCACTTCCTGGGCGGCTGCCCGATCGGCGAGGACGCGGACCACGGCGTCATCGACCCGTACCACCGCCTCTACGGCCACCCGGGGATCTCGGTCGTCGACGGCTCCGCGGTCTCCGCCAACCTCGGCGTCAACCCGTCCCTGACGATCACCGCGCAGGCCGAGCGCGCGATGTCGCTGTGGCCCAACAAGGGCGAGCCGGACCCGCGCCCCGCCCCGGGCCGGGCCTACCGGCGGCTGGCCCCGGTCGAACCGGTCCGCCCCGCCGTCCCCGAGAAGGCGTTCGGCGCACTGAACCTGCCCTTCCTGGCCGTCCCGCCGGTCCCGCCGAGGAAGTCGCTCTCCTAGCACGTCAGTTGCGCCCGTACGACGGAGGGCCGCACCCCGGACCGGGTGCGGCCCTCCTGCACTGCGCCTGCCGTTACGCGGCGGCGCCGTCCGTCTTACGGCGGCGGACGACGAAGATCGCGCCCGCGCCCACGACCACGGCGACCCCGCCCACGAGGCCGAGGGCCGGCAGCGCGGAGGAGGCACCGGTCTCGGCCAGGTTGCCGGTCACCGGCAGCTTGTCCATACCGTCCTTCGGCTTACCGGTGTTGACCGGCTTCCCGCCGCCCTGCGTACCGGGCTTGTTGCCGGGCTTACCGGGCTTGGCCGGCGGGATCTCGCCCGGGTTGCTGCCGGCCGACAGGATGGTGAAGTCGTACCACTGCTCCTCGGACCAGCCGCAGGAGCCGTCCTGGTTCTGGTAGTCGCCCGCCACCAGCGCGAAGCCGTCACCGGCCGTGGCGCCCTTGTCGGCACGGATCCGCATCTTCAGCTCGGCGGTCTGGTGCGCGTCGAGCTGGAACCAGCCGAAGTACTCCCCGTCGGTCCACTCGTCGAACGAGGTCCACTTGCCGGTGTCCGGGTTCTGGTACTGCAGGTCGAGCTGCGACTTGGGGTGGTCGATGTCGCCGGTCGGCACGGCGTAGATGACCGGGTAGACCTCGTCCAGCGTCCGGTCCGTGGTGTTGGCCAGCTGCACGCTGAAGCCCTTCCAGCCGCCGCCCGCGACGAGCTTGGAGGGCAGGTTGGCGACGGTCACCTTGATGGCGGCGTCATCGACCCTGCACTCGTCCTCGTCACCGGGCTCGCCCGGCTCGGTGGGCTTGGCCGAGGTGGAGGGCTTGGGCGAGGCACCCGGCTTGGAGTCGCCGCCGGGGGTGGCCGGGGTGGTCGGCTGGGTGCCGTCACCGGCTCCGGTCTCCTCGCCGGGCTTGGTGCCGTCGCCCGGGGCGGTGTCACCCGGCGTGGTGCCGTCCGTCGTGGTGCCGTCCGTCGTGGTGCCGTCCGTCGTGTTCTCGTCACCGGCGTCCGGGGTCTCGGGCTGCGTGGTGGGCGCGTCGGTCTGCTCCGAGGCAGGGGTGCCCGGCGTGGGCTCGGCGCTCGCGGCGGCCTCGGTCTCGGGGCCGGTCGCGTACGCGGCAGGGGCCGCCAGCAGGGCGGCGGGGGCTATGAAAGCCGTCGCGGCGGCAGCCGTCAGGGCACGGCGAAGCTTCATCGAGAAGACCTCTCGGGGTCCAAAGTGCCGATTTCCGGCACAAGTGGGTTGCGGGCCGTCGCGGTGGGGCGCGGGATGGCCGTGCGATTGCAGGTACATGACCGGCCATGGCCGAAAATGGTTGTCCACTCAACTGGAAACGCTGCCGTGATGCCGATCACACCCGTCACAGCAGCCTCACAGGCTTCTCAAAGGCAGCGCACAGCAGTCGCTGGCCGGCGGGCGTGCGCCGTCCGCACCCCGGGCACAGCGAAGGGCCCCGGATACCGTCCGCGAGGGGGGTGCGGACGGCCACGGGGCCCTTTGCTTTCGGTGCCGGCGTCAGGGCAGCGCCGGCACCGAGGGGCGGCGCTGGGGGGGGGGGGGGAGCGCCGCTGGCTTATGGGGTGGTGCGCGATGGTGCGAATGCTGCGGTGACCGGACCAATGGCAGTGCAAAAGTCCGTACCGGATACGGCAGGTCGTTCGTCAAGCATCGTCCTGGATGCGCCTCACCTGGCGCAACCTTTTCGACCGGATGCGGTCGGTCCCGGGCGTCCCCAGGACCGACCACCCCATCGGATGTGACCGGGCTGCTGTCCCCTGCTGACCGGTCACGGCTCCGGAGCGAGGTCCCACGACGCGGGCCGCGGCTGGCGACCGGCGTCTCATCGCTCCGGCTTTCCGCCCGTGAGGCGGCGTCTACGCGTAGTCCTGCAGGCCGCGCCTGGCTGGCGTGGCACCGGGAACAACGAAGCCTCGCGGCGGCCGGTCACGCGCCGTACGGGTGAGTCGGCAACCGAACGCAGATCCGGCAGCTGCGCCGGGGCGCGTGGGCTTCATCACGCGCCCTGGTGGGCCCCGAAACCGACCGCATGCCGTCCAGAATCAGCCACTGCCGCCTCTGGTCCCGATGCCGGAACCCCGGAATACCGGCCGGATCCGGCCATCCCCCCCGGCAGGCGGCCGGTCACCCCGGGCAGTGGGCCCCCGGGGCAGTCGGCCGGCTACCCCGGCAGCCGACCGGGCCCCCGCCTCCCGCCCGCCTCAGATCTGGCCCCGGGACAGCTCCAGCAGGGTCATCGCGAGCGCGGTGCCCGGCTTGCCGAGCTGGTCGCGGTAGTGGGCAAGGATCTCCATCTCGCGGGAGAGGTTCACCCGGCGTCCGCCGGAGGTGAGGCGTTCGCGCTGGATGACGGCCGAGACGGCCATCCGTTCCTGGACGAGGCCGATGATCCGGCCGTCTAGATCATCGATCCGCTGCCGTGCGTCCTGGATGATCCCGGCCGCCTCCGCCGTGTGGGCGCCGGTGTCGGTGCCGGGGGCCGGGGCGGGGGAGGTGGTGGTGTGCGGGCTCATGTCCGTCTCTCCTGGGGTGAGTGGCCCCGGAGCCGATGATCGGTCCTGACGGACGCAGAACGCCCCGGACCATTTCGGCCCGGGGCGCCTGGGAAGTTGCTTGTCAGTGGATCAAGCAGCACGACCATGGCAGCCGGACGGGCCGGTGCCATAGGTAAAGACGAAGGTCAGCTGCTTGGACATGGGGCCAAGTATGAGCCCGTTAGAATCGAAAGTCCAACCCCTGCTCCACACCGCCGGAAGGCCGCCGAAGTGCCATCAGCGCCCCCTGCCGCTGCCCCGGACGTCGTCCTCGTAGTCGACTTCGGCGCGCAGTATGCCCAGCTCATCGCCCGACGGGTCCGTGAGGCCCGGGTCTACAGCGAGATCGTGCCGTCCACCATGCCGGTGGCGGAGATGCTTGCGAAGAACCCGAAGGCGATCATCCTCTCCGGCGGTCCCTCGTCGGTCTACGCCGAAGGCGCCCCCAGTCTGGACCGCTCGCTGTTCGAGGCCGGTGTTCCGGTCTTCGGCATGTGCTACGGCTTCCAGCTCATGGCGATCGCCCTCGGCGGCACCGTCGACAACACCGGCGCCCGCGAGTACGGCCGTACCCCGCTGAGCGTTTCCCGCCCCGGATCCACCCTCTTCGAGGGCACCCCCACCGAGCAGTCGGTGTGGATGTCCCACGGCGACGCCTGCTCGGCCGCGCCCGAGGGCTTCACGGTCACCGCGTCCACGGACGTGGTGCCGGTCGCCGCCTTCGAGAACGACGAGAAGAAGCTCTACGGCGTCCAGTACCACCCCGAGGTCATGCACTCCACGCACGGCCAGCAGGTCCTGGAGCACTTCCTCTACCGGGGCGCCGGCCTGGAGCCGAACTGGACCACCACCAGCGTGGTCGACGAGCAGGTCGCCGCGATCCGCGCCCAGGTCGGCACCAAGCGCGCGATCTGCGGGCTGTCCGGCGGCGTGGACTCCTCGGTGGCCGCCGCCATCGTGCAGAAGGCCATCGGTGACCAGCTGACCTGCGTCTACGTCGACCACGGCCTCCAGCGCAAGGGCGAGTCCGAGCAGGTCGAGAAGGACTTCGTGGCCGCCACCGGCGTCCAGCTGAAGGTCGTCGACGCCGAGGAGCGCTTCCTGACCGCGCTGGCCGGGGTCAGCGACCCCGAGCAGAAGCGGAAGATCATCGGGCGCGAGTTCATCCGCGTCTTCGAGCAGGCCCAGGCCGAGCTGGTCGCCGAGGCCGGCGCCGAGGGCGAGGAAGTCGCCTTCCTGGTCCAGGGCACGCTCTACCCGGACATCGTCGAGTCCGGCGGCGGCACGGGCACCGCCAACATCAAGTCGCACCACAACGTCGGCGGGCTCCCCGACGACATCGAGTTCCAGCTCGTCGAGCCGCTGCGCCAGCTGTTCAAGGACGAGGTCCGGATGGTCGGCTCGGAGCTCGGCCTGCCGGACGAGATCGTCCACCGCCAGCCGTTCCCCGGCCCCGGCCTGGGCATCCGCATCGTCGGCGAGGTCACCAAGGAGCGCCTGGACCTGCTGCGCGAGGCCGACGCCATCGCCCGCGAGGAGCTGACCGCGGCAGGTCTGGACCGCGAGATCTGGCAGTGCCCGGTGGTCCTGCTCGCCGACGTCCGCTCGGTCGGCGTCCAGGGCGACGGCCGGACGTACGGCCACCCGATCGTGCTGCGCCCGGTGTCCTCCGAGGACGCGATGACCGCGGACTGGACCCGGATGCCGTACGACGTGCTGGCGCGGATCTCGACCCGCATCACCAACGAGGTCGCCGAGGTCAACCGGGTCGTCCTCGACGTCACCAGCAAGCCCCCGGGCACCATCGAGTGGGAGTGATCCCGCCGACCGCCTGACGATGCCGCCGCTCGGACCGACCGAGCGGCGGCATCGTCGTGTCGGCGGCCGGCGGAATTCTGCGGGCCGGGGCATTCCCACCGGCCCGGACCCTGGTTACCTGCGGTAGTGGAAGGTAGCTTCCGCATCGAGCATCAAGTGCCGTACGTGTCAGGAGGAGAGCCGCGATGCCCGAGCCGACCCCGATACCCACCGAGCAGCTGCGGTTCGCGATGCCGCCGACGCACCAGACCGTCGAGGACGAACGGCGCCACCGCCAGGAACGCCTGGTCGTGGCGCTGCGCCTGTTCGGGCACTACGGCTTCGAGGAGGGCGTCGCGGGCCACATCACCGTGCGCGACCCGGAGTTCCCCCACTGCTTCTGGGTCAATCCCTTCGGCATGTCCTTCCGGCACCTCACGGTCAGTGATCTGCTGCTGGTGAACGAGGAGGGCAAGGTCGTCCAGGGCCGCCACCACGTCAACCAGGCGGCGTTCGCCATCCACGCCCAGGTCCACCGGGCCAGGCCCGACGTCGTCGCGGCCGCCCACAGCCACTCCACGTACGGCCGGGCACTGTCCGCGCTGGGGGAGCTGCTGGACCCGATCACCCAGGACGTCTGTGCGTTCTACGAGGACCATGCGCTCTTCGACGACTACACGGGCGTGGTGGTGGACGAGGCGGAAGGCCGGCGGATCGCGGCCGCCCTCGGGCCGCACAAGGCGGTGATCCTGCGCAACCACGGCCTGCTGACGGTCGGCGACTCGGTGGACGCGGCGGCGTGGTGGTTCGTCACGATGGAACGCTCCTGCCAGGTCCAGCTGACCGCCAAGGCCGCCGGCAAACCGGTCCTGATCGACCACCACGACGCCGTCCGCACCCGCGAACAGCTGGGGAACGACCTGGTGGCCTGGATCAACTACCAGCCGCTGTACCAGCAGATCGTGCGCAGCGAGCCGGAGCTTTTCGGCTAGGGGAGACACCCCCTAGGGGAGACACCCCTAGGACGGGTTCGGTGGCGGTCCCCTGCGGGGCTCTTCCCGATCGCCCTCCGGCCGGGCCCTGCGGGACGGCCGGCCGTCCCGCAGGGCCCGGCGCCGTCTCATGGGTGCGGGAACAGATCGAAGAACGGAGCGGCGGCGGCGAGTCCCCGGCTGAAGGGGGCGTCGAAGTCCCAGACGAGGAACAGCAGGAAGGCGATCAACGCACTGAAGAGTCCGGCCATCAGCAACTCCCGTCCCGAGCGCCGGATCTGCAGGGTGAACATGACGCCGATCGAAATGGCGCCGCCGATGATCAGCCCGAACCACACCACGCCCGGCAGCGTCGAACCGGCCGCGTCCCCACGGGCCGCGCGGGCGCCGTCGGCCACCGCGACCTGGTCGACGAGGGGCTGGTAGGACTGCCCCTCGAAGTCGTTGCGCGGGTGGTAGTCGGTGACGTCCGCCCGGACCTTCGTCAGCAGTGCGGTGCCGCGGTCGGTCAGTTCGCCCTTCTCGGACATGACCGGCCATTCCTTGTGCACGACGTACGACACATAGGCGCCGACGTCCGAGCGGATGCGGTCCCGGACCGGCGCGGGGTAGGCCCGGGCCCGCGCGCTGACCTCGTGCAGCGCCTGCGCCTCGGTCCGTACGGTGTCCTCGGCCGCGCTCCTGGCCTCCCAGACCCCGGCGATGGCCAGGCCCAGCACGATCGCGTAGACCACCCCCACCATCATCGTCAGATACTCGATCACATCGGGTGTTTCGGTCGGGTCGTCGTCCTCACTGATCCGGCGTTCCTTGAGGACGGTGATGGTCAGGACGACACCACAGGCGGCGACCATGGCGAGGGTCAGCACCAGCCATTGCGACATGGAGACCTCCTATGAGGAACGGCGCCCGGCGGAACCGGACGAGGAGCTCGAACGGGGACGGAGGGCGGCTGCGGCCAGTACGGCCGGGGCGGTGATCAGCAGGGTGGTGGTCACCACGGAGCGCCCGGCGTGCGGTTTGTGGAACACCGGCGCATAGCTGCGGGGCAGGACGGGCCGAGGTGACGCCGGCCGGCTGACCACCGGCGTGGGCTTGGGCGTGGGCGTGGGCTTGGGTTCCGGCTCGGGTGGCGGGGCCGCTGGGCGGGCGCGGGGAGTGGGGGGCGGAGGTGGTGGAGGCGGCGGGGGCGGTGGTGTCGGCCGGGGTCTGGGCGCGGGCGGCGGTGGGGGCGTGGGCTTCGGGCTCGGTGGACGGGGTGCCGGCTTGTGGGAGGCCGGTGGCGGGGGCTTGGTGGCGGTGCAGGGGAAGTGCCAGTGGTGGGGCATGGGGAAGCCGGTCGGTACGTCCACGGGGGGTGCGGTACCGGCATAGGCGCAGTTGTCTCCGGGGAGCCGGCGGTGTTGATGGCGGTTGTGGGCCATTGCCGTAGGCGCGTTGGCGAGTAGCGCGGCGGCGCCGGTCAGGAGCAGGAAGGCGGCGGTCAGGAGTACGGCTCCCAGGCGCCGGAGACCGCCGCCGAGTTCGACGCGTTCGCTGGGTTCTCTGCGTTCTCTGCGTTCTCTGCGTTCTCTGCGTTCTCTGCGTTCTCTGCGTTCTCTGCGTTTGCCGGATCCGTGAGGTGCGTGGGGGCCGTTCGGTTCCGTCGGGTTGCCCCGGGCAGGCGGTCTGTCTCTGTCCAGGTCAACGCCGCGAAGTGACCCATGAGGTTGGTGTATTTGGCACACGGCGAGAGCTTGCACAGCGCGTGGACCGCTCAGCCGTCGCCGAGCCCCGGTTCGCCCGAATAGGGGACGCGCCGGGGGCGCGTGGTCGGCCGCCGGTCAGGTGTGCGGAAAGTCCATGAAAGGCGGTGAAGCGCGGTGCAGGTGGGTGAAGAGGGGCGAAGGAGGGGCCAAGCCTGCGGACGCCGGTAGGGATCTCGCCGGGGCGCGTGCGACGGCACGGGGGCCGCCTCCTCTCGTACGTCAACGCGCCGATGCGCCTGCCACCCGCCACCAACTGCACGTTTGATATCCGCCCTGGCCACCTGGGGCACAATTCGCCTTCGGAGACAACAAGTTGGCGGCGAGCGGCGGCGGGCGGTACGGACGTGTCGGTTGAGGCGGCGGGCAGGATGGCCGGATCGGGCGAGCCGGGGGACGGCGCGGAGCGTGCCACCGGTGGCGAGTGCCAGTGCGGGCGGTGCCCGCACGGCGCCCGTACGGGGCACCGGCAGGCGGTCGCCGCGTTCATCGCGCTGCGCGAGGACTTCGCCGCCGGGCACGGGGTGCCGGCCGGGCTCGCCCGCTCCGCCGGCGCCGCCCGGCAGTGGGTCTCCGACGAACTGACGCTGTCCGCACGGGAGGTGGCCAAGCGCGGCGCCGCCGAAGGAGCCACCTGGCTGGCGTCCGTACGGTGGCGCACCCTGCTCATCGTCTGGGGCGCGGTGGTCGCACTGCTGCTCGGGCAGGCACTGACCGCCATCGGCGGGGGCTGGACGATGTCCCGTACGTCGGGCCTGCTCGCGGCCGTCGTCCTCGCGCTGATGCTGACGGCGGCGGCCTGGTGGCACCGTGCGCACGGCGGGGCGCTGGCGCCGCTGATCGGCGAGGACGGGCGGCTGTCCACCTCGCGGACGGTGGCGGCGGGCTGGGCGGTCGCGGTGCTGTACGCCGTGCTGACCACAGCCGTGCAGCTGGCGACGGCCGCCGGGCCGGGGGAGCGGCACGCGCTGCTCCAGGGCCTGGAACTCGCCCGGTCCGGCGCCCTGTTGACGACGCTCGCCATCGGGTGCGGGGTGGCCGTGCTGGCGTACGGGCTGGTGGCCGCGCGGGTGCGGTCGGGGCGGTTGCAGAAGGTACCCGCCCAGCGGCCGCGGGCCGCCGACCTGCTGGCGGACGACGCGGGCCGGGGCAGCCTCCTGGATGTGCAGTACGTCCTGGTGAACGCGGCCGTGCTGGTGTGCGCCCTGGTGCGGTGGGCCGGGCAGCCGGGGCAGCTGCCGCAGCTTCCCTGGGGGCTGGTGGTGCTCCTCGCGCTTTCCGGTGCGACCTATCTGTGGGGGAAGGCGGTGGCGGGCGGGCGCCCGGTGATCCTCTCCGTCGTCCGCTCCCGTGAGCTGGGTGATCTTGCCGCACCGGTCCGTACCGGCGACGACATCGAGATCCGCGGCGCCGGCTTCGTCCCGCCGGGCGCCGGGACGCCCGACCGGCTCGCCCGGACCGTCGTGCGGATCGGCGATGTCCACGTCCCGGTTCCCCTGGTGCCGGTGGCCGGCGGCTTCGCCAATCCGACGGACGGGGTGCTGACCGTCCCGGTGCCGGTCGACGTCGAGCCGGGCCGGGTGACGGTCCGGGTGATCACGGCGGCGGGTGTGGAGTCGAACGGCTACCCCGTCGACGTGCTGGACTGAGGAGGCCCATGGCGCGGCGAGGGGGCCGAGGCGCGGCGGGGCGGGGCCAGGACGCCGGGGCGCCGGGGCGCCGGAGGGTGGCGGGTCCGGGGGAAGGCAGATGGCCCCCCGGGGGGGCGGTCGGGGTGGTGCGGCGCCGTTCGGGCCGCCGTTGCGTGATGATTTCGTGTGCCGCAACCGCCCGAAGCGCGTCGGTCCGTTGAACCTCTCGCGTACGTGCGTACGTATCTCCCCACGAGGCGTGGGCGGGGGCACAATCGTCTGCGCCCGGAGGCAACGGAGAGGCGGACGTCATGGTTCACGCGAATCGCACGATCGGTGCCGAATTGGGGGGAGTGGCCGTTGAGGGCTCCGGCGCCGCCGGGCTGCGGGGACGGCTGGCGCGCCATGCGCTGCTGCCGTTGCGGCTGTTTCTGGGGGCGACCTTCCTCTACGCGGGCATCGACAAACTGCTGGATCATGCGTTCCTGGCGGCCAGTGGTGCGGGGTCGATCGGCGAAACGCTGCGCCAGGTCCATGACGCGGCGGCGCTGCCGCAGCTCGTGGACCTCGCACAGCAGAATCCGGTGGGCTTCGGCTATGCCATCGCGGCGGGCGAACTCGCGGTGGGACTCGGGACCCTCGTGGGCCTGCTGGGGCGGCTGGCGGCGCTGGGCGGTGCGCTGATCTCGCTGTCCCTGTGGCTCACCGTGAGCTGGGCGACCACTCCGTACTACTACGGCAACGACCTCGCCTATCTGATGGCCTGGGTCCCGTTCGTACTGGCCGGCACACCGAGGTTCTCCCTGGACGCGGCCTGGGCGCACCGCCGCAAGCGGCACGGGACGCAGTTGTTCGGCTAGCGGGGCGGTCAGGTGCGGCGTCACGGTGGTCAGGTGCGGCGTCACGGTGGTCAGGTGTGCGGCAGGGGTGGCGGGTCGGTCGGCGGGGTGTCGCGGCTGGCGGTGGCCCGGACGGCGGCGGTGATGCCGGAGAGGACCAGGCCGGCGGGCAGGGCGAGGAAGAGCCAGAGGCCGGGGGCCTGCCAGAGGCCGAGGGCGTCGAGTCCGTAGCCCGAGCCGATGGCGAGGGCGGTGAGGCCCGCGATCAGCCGAGCCGGTTCGAAGCGATGGCGTTTCACTCGGGGGCTCCCTCGGGGGTGGGGGCGGTCGACGGTGCGGGGGCGGACGGAGAGGGCGCTGCCCGTGAGGGTGCTGATGGTGAGGAGGCCGAGGGAGTGGGTGCCGACGCGGCAGCGGCCCGCGTCGCGTGCTCGATGGTGACCTGGCCCGCGCCGAGTTCGAGGTCGAGATCCAGCGTGCCGCGGGGTTTCTCGCCCTTCTTGAGGCCGTCGGCGGGCAGTGTGAGGGTCCGCTGCTCGCCTCCCGCCGAGAGGTCCACGTGGTGCGGCGATGCACCGGGCAACTGGATGCTGCCGAGGCCGAGGGAGACATGGAGGCGGGTGGTGACACCGTGCGGCAGCGTCACCTGGAGGCCGCCGAAGCCCACCTGCGCGCTGGTGCGGACCGTACGGCCGTCCTTGAGGGGCAGGGCACCGAGGTCCAGCTTCCCTTCCCCCGTGCCGACCTCGTAGTGCGGCCGGACGGCGCCGAGGGTGACAGGGGCCCAGGTGCGCCTCTGCCAGTCGGTGGTGAGGTTGTCGGGCAGCGCGGTCGCGGCCGCCAGCAGCACGGCCGTGCACACCACCATGAAGACCGTGCCGCCGCCCGTCCGCCCGCACCAGGCGCTGAGGACGAGTCCCAGGCCGAAGACGACCAACGCAGCTGCCAGCCCTGCCTGGAGGGCGGGTGCGAAGCCGTCCTGGCGGGAGACGGCGAGGGCCGTCGCGCCTCCGGCGAGCAGCGCGAGCAGGAACGTCCAGCCGCCGATCGGCCGCCCGCTGGGGCGAGTTCGGCGCGGGGCGGGGGCGGGCGGTGCGCCGTACGGTGACGGGCCGGGCGGACCGTCGGCGTCGGGCCGGGGGCGGGGTCGGTCAGCAGCCGCAGCGCCCGCGCCGTGCTGGGGGCGGTAGGTGATGTCCAGCGGGAGCGGGGTGTTGTCGGGCCCCCACAGATAGCCCGCACCGCCCGCCTCCCCGGCGCGCTGGTTGCGCCACCAGGACGGACCGGTCGGCACCGGGGGCGCCGTGGTCTCGGGCGGGGCGTCGGCGACGGCCTGGGCGGTGGCGGCGTCCACCGACTCCGGGTCCTTGGCCGCCATCTCCCGGCGCCGCCGGGACCAATAGGCGGAACCTGCCGCCGCCAGCGTCAGCATGATGGCGAACGACATCATGCTGCCCTTGGCGAGTGTCGTCAGGAAGAGTCCGCAGCCCACCAGCGCGAAGAGCAGGGCCGTCAGCGCGGAGCCCTCGACCCGGCCGGAGAGCAGCCTGCGGCCCTCGTTCTCGTCCTCCCCGTCGAGGGGGATGAGCAGCCAGGCGAAGCCGTAGGCGATGAGGCCGAGACCACCGACGGCGAGCACGGCGAGCACGATCCGGAAGATGACCGGGTCGAGATCCCACTGGCGGCCCAGCCCGCCGCACACCCCGCCGATCACCTTGTGCCGCCGGCTGCGGCGCAGCGGGGCCTGCGGCGGGGTGGGGCCGACGGGGCCGGAGGGCGCCGACGCGTCGACGGGGGCTGCATCGTTCATGGACCCATGGTCGCAAGCGCGGCGCGCTCCGGGCATCAGTGGAAACCCTGGCAGATCCCTGAGATCCCCTGACGGCCTCCCCGGTATGCCCCCGGGGGGTCCCGAAACCCCTCGTGCGCTCGCATATGACCCTCCGCTTCGGCATCGGACCGGAACACGCGTGCGGACGGGCGGTGGGCGAAGCTCTTTCCGCCTGCATGGGCGACTATCGTTGCCCCCTGGATACGTACGGGTTTCCGGAGGGGCGTGCGGTGACGGAGGCGGCGTCGGTGGACGAGGGGCGACTGGTCGCCGGGCGGTATCGCCTGGTTGAGCGGATAGGCCAGGGCGGTATGGGAACCGTCTGGCGGGCCCGCGATGAGGTCCTTGGGCGTCAGGTCGCGGTCAAGCGTCTGCACGTGGCGCCGTATCTCGAAGCGGACGAACTGGCGATGCGCTATGAGCGCACCACCCGCGAGGCGCAGGCCGCCGCGCGCATCAACCACCCCAATGTGGTGGGGGTGCACGACGTCGTGGACGACGCCGGAATGCCCTGCATCGTCATGGAGTACGTCCCCTCGACGACCCTCGGCGATGTCATCAAGGAAGCCGCGCGGCAGGACAGTTCGGTCACGCCGCGCGAGGCCGCCCGTATCGGACGCGGCATGGTGGCGGCACTGCGGGCCGCACACTCCGCCGGTGTGCTGCACCGTGACGTCAAGCCGGGCAACGTGCTGCTCGGTGAGGACGGCCGGGTCGTGCTCACCGACTTCGGTATCGCGGTCGCCAGTGGTACGTCCACGCTCACCAAGACGGGCGAGCTGGTGGGCTCCATCGACTACTTGGCGCCCGAGCGGGTCAGAAGCGGCAGTCCGGGGCCCGCCTCCGACCTGTGGGCGCTGGGCGCGACGCTCTATCAAGCGGTCGAGGGACGGCCCCCGTTCCGCAAGGACACCGCGGTCGAGACGGCGTACGCGATCGCCATGGATCCGCTCGAGGCGCCGCGCAGCGCCGGGTCGCTGAGCCCGCTGATCGAGGCGCTGCTCGCCAAGGAGCCGTCCGACCGCCCGACGGCCGAGGTCGTGGAGCAGGCGCTGCGGGCCGTCGAGGCCGAGGCGGAGACGGCGCTGCACGGCTGGCCGACGCTGGCGCTGGGCACGGTCGGACGCGGTACGGCACAACCGGCCGCGTCCGGCGAGGAGTCGGAGGCACCGACGCGTCAGGTGCCGCACACGGGCGCGACGGGAGACACGGCGGGCCGCACCGGAACCGGGACGGGCACTGCTACCGGGGTGGGCGCCGGCTCCGCGACCGGCGTCGGCACGGCCACGGGCCTGCGCTCCGACACGGGCTCGGGCTCGCGTACGGACACGGGCTCGGACACCGGCACGGGCTCGGGTACCGGCGCCGGCGCCGGCACGTCGGGTACGGACCTCGGCGCAGGCCCGGTGACCGGCCCCATGGCGTTCCCGGACGGGATCGGCGGCGGACGGGCCGACGGCAACCGTACGGAAGCACTGTCCGGTGGCAAGGCCTCCCGCAAGCGGCGTGCCGCCCGGGTCGTGGTCTGGAGCGTCGTCGGGGTGCTGCTCGCCGGGGGCGGTGCGGGCACGGCCTGGTACCTGATGCACGGGGACGACTCCGGTGTGGCCCAAAGCGCCCCCGACAAGGGCACATCGGCTGTTCCCAAGGCCCCGGACAACAGCATCGGACCGCCGCCGGCCCTTCCTGACGGCTACCGGCAGCAAAAGGAGCCCGCGCTCGGCGTGACCTTCCCGTTGCCCCATGGGTGGACGCGCGACCCCCAGGACGGTGGCCGGCAGATCGTCTACTCCTCGAAGGCCGAGCGCGCCCAGCTGACCGTGAGCGTGCTGGACTTCTCCTCGCCCGATCAGGTGGAGCACTTCAAGGCCGTCGAGGCCTTCTTCAAGAAAAAGTACCCCGTCTACACCCAGCTGCGGATGCAGCCCACCACCTTCCAGGGCGATCCCGCCGCGATCTGGGAGTGCACCTTCGGAGGCCGGGCCCGCACCTTCCGGGGGATCGACCTCGGGTTCGGTCGCGAGGGCGGCAAGGAATACGCGATCTACGTCTCCGCGCCGGAGGCCGACTGGACCAAGTTCGAGAAGGTCTTCTCGGTGGTGAAGGACGGCTTCCGCCGGACCGATCCGAAGGCCTGAGGCGAAGAGCTGAACCGGCGGGCTGGGCAAGGGACGGGAGCGGCGCGGGGGAAAAACCTCAGGGACGGGTTCAGGGACGGGTTCAGGGGCGGGTTCAGGGACGGGTTCAGGGTCGTCCCTGATGTCCCGGGCCCCGGCGTCGTGTGACGATCGGGGCATGACCACCGCTCCGCCCCGCGCCGCGACGAGCTACGCCCCGGCACCGGACCCCGACGAACCGCCCGTGCGCAAGCTGTACCGCAGCGCCGACGGCCGGCTGCTCGGTGGTGTCGCGCGCGGTCTGGCGGGGCATCTCGGGCTGCCGGTCTCCTGGGTGCGGATCGTGTTCGTGGCCCTGTTCCTGGCCGACGGCATGGGCGCCGTGCTCTATGCCGCGTTCTGGTTCTTCGTCCCGCTGGGCGTCGGCGGCGTGGACCGCCGGCACCCCGCGGCGACGGCCGGCGGGAAACGGGCGCTGCGGCGGCACAAGCCCGACAAGGGCCAGGTCTTCGCGCTGATCGCGCTGCTCATCGGCAGCGCCGTGGTCGCTTCCAGATTCCAGCTGGGCCAGGCCAAGGGCTATGTCTGGCCGGTGCTGCTGATCGGCGCCGGTGTCGCCCTGGTGTGGCGCCAGGCGGACAACTCCCGCCGGGCGCAATGGCTCGAGCTCGGCCGCCGCAAGGGCGTGCTGCCGGTAGTGCGCGGCGCGGCCGGGGTGCTGCTGGTCGGCGTCGGGGTGACCGGCATCGTCGTGCTGCAGGGCTCGGTGCGCCATCTCGGCTCGGTGCTGCAGGCCTCGCTCGCCGTCGTCGTCGGCATCGCGCTGCTGGCGGGGCCGTATCTCGTGCGGATCACCCAGGACCTCTCCGAGGAGCGGCTGATGCGCATCCGCGCCCAGGAACGCGCCGAAGTGGCCGCCCATGTCCATGACTCCGTCCTGCACACCCTCACCTTGATCCAGCGCAACGCCGAGGACCCCCGCGAGGTGGCGCGGCTGGCCCGCGCCCAGGAGCGGGAGTTGCGTGCGTGGCTCTACAAACCCGAGGGCCGCGGCAAGGAGGAGGACGAGGAACCGGCCACCCTGGCGGAGGCGGTCCGCGCCTCCGCCGCCGAGGTGGAGGACGACCACGGCGTCCCCATCGAAGTCGTGATCGTCGGCGACTGTCCGCTGGACGACATGCTCGGCGCCCAGATACAGGCCGCACGCGAGGCGATGGTCAACGCCGCCAAGTACGGTGGCGAGGGCGGTGCGGTGCAGGTGTTCGCCGAGGTCGAGGGCCGTACGGTCTTCGTCTCGGTGCGCGACCGCGGACCCGGATTCGACCTGGACGCGGTCCCCGGGGACCGGATGGGCGTACGGGAGTCCATCATCGGCCGTATGGAGCGCAACGGCGGTACGGCCCGGCTGCGTTCCGCCCCCGAGGGCGGCACGGTCGTCGAGCTGGAGATGGAGCGCCCGGCGACGGAGGGCGGCACATGACCGGCCGGGCGCGCGGCAGCCGGTGCGGCACATGACCGGGCCGGGCGGGCGGCAGCCGGTGCGGCACCTGACCGGGCCGGGCGAACGGCGGCCGGTGGCGGCACCGCGGGACGGAGCACGGGATGATGGCGGCGCAGACATCGAGGGACGGGCGGAAGAGATGAGCAGCGAGGACGCACAGCAGGGCGAGGCCGGCGGCGGGGCGGCCGAGGGCCGGACCGTACGGGTCGTGCTGGTCGACGACCACCGGATGTTCCGTACGGGCGTCCAGGCCGAGATCGGCGAAACCGGGCGCACCGGCGTCGAGGTGGTCGGCGAGGCGGCCGACGTCGACCAGGCGGTCACGGTCATCACGGCCACCCGCCCCGAGGTCGTCCTGCTGGACGTCCATCTCCCCGGGGGCGGCGGTGTCGAGGTGCTGCGCCGTAGCGCCGCGATGATGGCCGATGCCGAGCGCCCGGTCCGCTTCCTCGCGCTCTCCGTCTCCGACGCGGCCGAGGACGTCATCGGTGTCATCCGCGGCGGCGCCCGCGGCTATGTCACCAAGACCATCACCGGCACGGACCTGGTCAGCGCGGTCTTCCGGGTCTCCGACGGCGACGCGGTGTTCTCCCCGCGGCTGGCCGGCTTCGTCCTGGACGCCTTCGCCTCCACGGACGCCCCGCCGGTCGACGAGGACCTGGACCGCCTCACCCAGCGCGAGCGCGAGGTGCTGCGGCTGATCGCCCGCGGCTATGCGTACAAGGAGATCGCCAAGCAGCTCTTCATCTCCGTGAAGACCGTGGAATCCCATGTCTCGGCGGTGCTGCGCAAGCTCCAGCTCTCCAACCGCCATGAGCTGACCCGCTGGGCGGCGGCCCGGCGGCTGATCTGACCTGCACCGCCGCCGCGCGCCCGGTAACGGGCCACCGGCCGGCGGCGTCGTAAAGAACGGCCAAAGACGGGCAACCAGGACCACGCGGATCACCATCTAAGGGCGCGGAGAGGCTCACTGCCGAAGGCGGGGCCGGAACCATCCCCACGTCCTTCGCGTAGTTGTCCTGGAAACGAGATCCCGATGAGCCTGACGGGCACGCCCTTCTTCCTCACCTCGATCCTGCTGTTGATCGTCGCCTTCGTGCTGCCGTTCGCCCTGTGGGGCCGAATAGCCGGTCCGCCCCTGCTGCGCAGCCTCGCCCGGCTGCTGATGCTGCTGTTCGCCCAGGTCACGGCCATCACCGTGGTCTTCGTCATGGTCAACAACGCCAACAATCTCTATGACACCTGGGGCGATCTGCTCGGTACCGGCAGCCATATCGAGGAGGCCCGGAACCTCGGCCCCGACGGCATGGGCGGCCGGCAGATCAAGAACGAGCCCAAGCAGCTCCAGCGGTTCCGCCCCGCCGACGACCCCAAGGTGGGTCCGGGCGTGCAGATGACCGACCTCAAGGGCCGGATCTCCGGCGTGCAGGGCGAGGTGTACGTATGGCTGCCGCCGCAGTACAACGACCCGGCCTACCGGAACCGGAAGTTCCCCGTGGTCGAGCTGCTGCCCGGCTACCCGGGCTCGGCGAAGACCTGGCTGGGCTCCCTGCGGGTCGCCGACCAGGTCCGGCCGTTGATGCAGAGCGGCCAGGTCAAGCCGTTCATCCTGGTGTCCCCGCGGACCGACGTCTTCCCCGGCGCGGACACCGGCTGCGTCAACATCCCCGGGAAGGTCAACGCCGACAGCTGGCTGACCGTCGATGTCCGCAAGATGATCGTGGACAACTTCCGGGCCGGCGACACCGCGGACTCCTGGGCCCTGGCCGGCTACTCGGCGGGCGCGCACTGCGCCGCCAAGCTCGCCCTCTCCCACCCGGACCGCTACCGCGCCGCGGTCGCCATGTCCGGCTACAACGACCCGGCGCTCGAACGTGACTCGCTGGCCGGCAAGGACCCCAAGCTGCGCATCGAGTCCAACCCGCTGCACATCCTGAA
The DNA here is from genome assembly GCF_040643995.1 of Streptomyces sp. NPDC047049. Lineage (NCBI taxonomy): Bacteria > Bacillati > Actinomycetota > Actinomycetes > Kitasatosporales > Streptomycetaceae > Streptomyces > Streptomyces sp. NPDC047049. The sequence continues at coordinate 50,775 of NZ_JBEYVM010000003.1, forward strand.
GTCCGCCAACGCCGCGGGGAGGCCGCCGCGTACGGCCCTGTATGTGTCGGGCGCGGCGGGCGACGGCTACCAAGCGGGCCTCGGTCTGCGGCAGTTCGCGAGGTTCCCGACGACGGTGAACGTCCAGCAGATCTCGTCGGGTGCCGGCGGCCACACCATGAAGGTGTGGGAGCACCAGGTGCCGCAGATCTTCCGCTGGCTGGGGACGCAGCTCAGGGGGTGAGCGCGCGGCGCGCCCGGCCGAGGGAGCCGCGCGGCAGGCGGAACCGTGAAGACCGGCCGTCCGCCGGCACACCGGCCCTCCGCCGGCAGACCGGCGCTATGCCCGCAGACCGGCGCTATGCCGCAGACCGGCCCTATGCCGGCCGGGTCGCCGCCGCGAACGGCATCTGGTCGATCGGCGCGATCCGCACCGGCGCCCCCGGATGCGGGGCGTGGATCATCTTGCCGTCCCCGATGTAGAGCCCCACATGGCTGATGCCGGAGTAGAAGAACACCAGGTCACCGGGGGCGAGTTGGGACCTGTCGATACGCGGTCCGGAGCTGATCTGGGTGTAGGTCGTACGGGGCAGCGACACCCCGCCCGACTTCCAGGCGGCCTGGGTCAGCCCCGAGCAGTCGAAGCCGGAGGGGCCCGTCGCACCCCAGACGTACGGCTTGCCGAGGGCGGCGTAGGCGTAGGCGACGGCCCGTGCGGCCCGGGGGTCGGGGGCCTGCGCCGCAGCCTGCGCCGCGGCCGCGGCGGCTCCCGGACCGGCGGGAAGCTTTCCGGGAAGACCGTCCCCGCGCCCCGTCCCGCGCCCCGCCCGGCCCTGCCCGGCGCCGCCGTGCGCGCCGCCGTGGCCCGCCATCCGCTGCCGTTGCTCGGCCGTGAGGTGGTTCAGCAACTGCTCGGCGGCGCCCAGCTTGTGGACGACCGTGACCCGGTGCTTCTTCAGCGCCGACTCGGTGTCCGCCAGCCGTTGCGCGGTGTCCTCGGCCCGCCGCTGGATCTGCCGTACGCTGCCGAGCCGGCGCGCGTAACCGGCCACCGCGGTGGCCTGGTGGCTGCCCGCCCGCTCCAGCACCGCGGCGCCGTCCAGGTAGCGCTGCGGGTCAGCGGACAGCAGCAGCCGTACGGTCGGGTCGACGCCGCCGGAGCGGTACTGGCTGGCGGCCACGGTGCCCAGCTCGCCGCGGGCGGCGTTCAGTTCCGCCGTCCTGCGGGCGGCCTCGTCCTGCAGCCTGCTCAGCTCCTCGCGTGCGGCACCGGCGGCTTCCTTCGCGCCGTTGTAGCTCTGCGTGGCCACCTCTGCCTCCTGGTACAGCGCGTTGACCCGGTCCTTGACCCGGTCGGGGGTGAGCCGGTGCGCGGCCTGGCCGGCGCCGTCGGCCACGGCGGCGACGGGGGCACCCTCCGCCGCCGGAGCGAAGCCCGTGGCGGTGGCGGCGCCGGCCAGTGCCAGGGTGGCGGCCGTGCGGGCGGTGCGTGCGCTGCGTGCGCCGCCGGTGAGCGCGGCGAGCGGATGCTGCCGCGGCTTGCGGTGCGAGGCCACGGTGGCCCTCACTTCCTTCCCTTGGAGCCCGTGGGCCCGGCGGCGGTCCGCAACGAGGGAACGGACCGCCGCCGCACCTCACGGCGGGGCGGCCGACAGGACGCCGGTGGGAGGCCGGCGAGGGCGGGGAGTCGACCGCCTGGAGGAGGACGCTAAGCCGGGGTGTTGCGGTGATGAGTCCGCTTGCCCGGGATTGTTCGCTTTCGACCGGTGCCGGTGCGCAGGTGACCGTGGCGCCACGGCCGCACGGCCGGGAGCGGGCCCGGCCTGACCGAAGCGGCGATTGTGGGCGCCCTGCCTGAAGAGCCGTGCTATGCGGCGGCTACGATCCAGCACTATGGACGTAGTAATCAATCTCTTCGTCGGCCTGCACATCATCGGCATCGCCTCCCTGCTGGGCGGCTTCCTGACCCAGATGAAGGCGATGGGTGCGGGCACCGCCCGCTTCGTGCCGGCGATGCTGCACGGCGCGCTGACGATGCTGGTCACCGGCATCGTGCTGGTCGGCCTCAACCAGGCCGAGGGCCACAGCCTCAACACCCTCAAGCTCGGCATCAAGATGGCCGTTCTGGTGGTCATCCTGGGGCTGGTCTACGTCAAGCGGGACGACGAGAAGATCGCCCCGCCGCTCTTCGGCGCGGTCGGCGCGCTGACGGTGGCCAACATCTTCATCGCCGTGCTCTGGACCTGAGCGGACCGGCGGGCGCCCCGGGAGCCGGGCTCGGGGCGCGGGCCGGAGCGGCGGGCGCCCCGGAACCGGGCTCCGGGCGCCGGCGCAGGGGTTCCCCGAACGGCACACCGCGCGGTCATCGCACTCCTCATCCGGAGGCGACGGCCGCGCGGTGGCGTGTGGGGGGTTGCCGTGGGGGGTGGCCTGAAGGGGGAGCGGGGGCCGGGCCTCAGCCCGGGCGGACGCTCCCGTAGATCGGCATGTAGTAGATCGACTCCTCCCGGACGTTGGCGCCCGGGTGCGGGGCGTGGATCATCTTGCCGTCGCCTATGTACATGCCCACATGGCTGATGTCGTCAAAGAAGAAGACCAGGTCACCGGGCTTGAGGTCCTTGGTGGCGACCCGCTGGCCGGCCTTGACCTGGTCCCAGGTGGTCCGCGGCAGGCTGACGCCGGCCGCCTTCCACGCCGCCTGGGTCAGCCCCGAGCAGTCGTAGGAGCTGGGTCCGGTCGCACCCCACACATACGGCTTGCCGATCTGGGAGCGGGCGAACGCGAGCGCCTTCTCGGCCTGGGTGGAGGACGAACCCCCGGTCGAGCCGCCGTTGTCGGCGCCGCCACCGGTCTGGCCGCCGGACGTGCCGCCCCCGTCGTGCTGCTGGCGCTCCCGTTCCTGCTGCTTGCGGGCCTCCTCCTGGGCCTTGCGCTTGGCCGCCGCCTCCTTCTGGCGCTCCAGCTCCGCCAGCCGCGCCTTCTCCTGGGCGGTGAGCTGGGACAGCAGCTGCCGGGCCTCGGCCAGCTTCTGCTGGACGGACTGCTTGGACTCCTTGAGCGAGGCCTGCGAGGACTGCAGCCGCTCCAGGTCGCGGGTCGCCTCCGCCCGCTGCCGGGCGGCCGCGGCCTGCTGCTCCTGGTATTCGGAGACGGCCTCCTTCTGCCGTCCGGTCAGCCGCTCCATGAGGTGGCTGCGGTCGAAGAACTGCTGCGGGTCCTTGGCGAGCATCAGCTGCGCCGTCGGGTTCATGCCGCCGGTGCGGTACTGCGCCGACGCGAAGGTGCCCAGCCGGCGCCGGGCGTCGTTCATCTTCTCGGCGCGCTTGGCGGCGGCGTCGAGCAGTCCGTCGACACGGTCACGCTGGTCGTCGGTGTGCTCCTTGGCGGCGTTGTACTTCTGGGTGGCCACCTCGGCCTGGTGGTAGAGGTCGTCGACCTTCTGCTTGACCTCTTCGACGGTGGGCTTGGGCGCCCGGGGGGCCGCGTCGGCGGACTGCGAGAGCAGCGTGGCCGAGGCGAGGGCGGCGGTGGTGAGCCCGACCGCCGTACGCCGTCCTCCGGGCGAGGTGAGAATGCTGGTGCGCGGCTTGCGATGCGACGCCAAGGCCGGCGACTCCTTCCGTGGACCGCCTACCGGGTTAGCTGTCGGGTTCGGGCGGTGTCGCTGACGGAAGGCTTGCCCTACGGTCCGGATGTCCGCCGACGGCGGCTGTCCGGTCCGATTCACCCCGGTGGTGCTGGTGGGTCCCCGGCTCCGGGTGCCCAAAGGCAGGGCCGGACTCGGCGTGGGCGGCCCGTGCGGACGCTGTCGTCCACGGGGAGGCGGGCTGCCTGAGCGAGGACGTTAGCCAACTCGTGTGGCTCCTGTGAAGGCTGATGTTCGATATGCCCGAAACCTTTTTGTGACCTGAACGCGATGCGGGTGTTGGCGTGGCAGATGTCGGATTCGGGTAGACGGGCCGCCGACCGGTTCCATCCGGCCCCGGACGTCTGACCTGCCGCGCTGCCACGGCCCGCGGCGGAAGCGGGCCGCAATCGGCTACTGGGCCGCGGACTGTCAGTGCGGCGGCCTAGACTCGGTGGGCGATGAGCAGCCTCTTTGACGACAGCTTCCTGGCGGACCTCGGCCCCAAGGGCGAGGAGCACCCCCCGCCCCCCGAGGACGAGCACGGCCCGGCCCCGGAGGAGATCCCCGCCGACCTCTTCGGCGGGAGGTTCGACGCGCCCGTGCCCAGAGAGGCGTACTACCGCGACGGCGCCGCCCGTCCGGTCCTCGACCCGGCGACGCTGCTGGAAGGGCTCAACGACGAGCAGAAGGCCGCCGTGGTGCACACGGGCGGCCCGCTGCTGATCGTCGCCGGCGCCGGCTCCGGCAAGACCCGGGTGCTCACCCACCGCATCGCTCATCTGCTCGCCGAGCGCCATGTCCACCCCGGCCAGATCCTCGCGATCACGTTCACGAACAAGGCCGCCGGCGAGATGAAGGAGCGCGTCGAGGAGCTGGTCGGCCCGCGCGCCAACGCCATGTGGGTCTCCACGTTCCACAGCGCCTGCGTCCGCATCCTGCGCCGCGAGTCCAAGAAGCTGGGCTTCACCTCCTCCTTCTCCATCTACGACGCCGCCGACTCCAAGCGCCTGATGGCGCTGGTCTGCCGCGATCTGGACCTGGACCCCAAGCGCTACCCGCCCAAGTCCTTCAGCGCGAAGATCTCCAACCTCAAGAACGAGCTCATCGACGAGGAGACCTTCGCCGGGACGGCCGCTGGGGGCACCTCCCAGACGGAGTCTGGGGGAGGTTTCGAGAAGACGCTCGCCGAGGCGTACGCGATGTACCAGGCGCGGCTGCGCGAGGCCAACGCCCTGGACTTCGACGACATCATCATGACCACGGTCAACCTGCTCCAGGCCTTCCCGGATGTCGCCGAGCACTACCGCCGCCGCTTCCGCCACGTCCTCGTCGACGAGTACCAGGACACCAACCACGCCCAGTACACCCTCGTCCGCGAGCTGGTCGGCCCCGCCGAGACCGCCGCCGAGCTGTGCGTCGTCGGTGACGCCGACCAGTCGATCTACGCCTTCCGCGGCGCCACGATCCGCAACATCCTCCAGTTCGAGGAGGACTACCCGGACGCGACCACGATCCTGCTGGAGCAGAACTACCGCTCCTCGCAGACGATCCTCTCCGCCGCCAACGCCGTCATCGAGCGCAACGAGAACCGCCGCCCCAAGAACCTCTGGACGGACGCCGGAGCCGGCCCCAAGATCACCGGCTATGTCGCCGACACCGAGCACGACGAGGCGCAGTTCGTCGCCGACGAGATCGACCGGCTGACCGACGCCGGTGACGCCAAGGCCGGCGATGTCGCGGTCTTCTACCGCACCAACGCCCAGTCCCGGGTCTTCGAAGAGATCTTCATCCGGGTCGGACTGCCCTACAAGGTCGTCGGCGGGGTGCGCTTCTACGAGCGCAAGGAGGTCCGCGATGTCCTCGCCTATCTGCGGGTGCTCAGCAACCCCGAGGACACCGTCCCGCTCCGCCGCATCCTGAACGTCCCCAAGCGCGGCATCGGCGACCGCGCCGAGGCGATGATCGACGCCCTGTCGCTGCGCGAGAAGATCACCTTCCCGCAGGCACTGCGCCGGGTCGACGAGGCGTACGGCATGGCGGCCCGCTCCGCCAACGCCGTCAAGCGCTTCAACGTCCTCATGGAGGAGCTGCGCACCATCGTCGAGTCCGGCGCCGGCCCTGCCACGATCCTGGAAGCGGTCCTGGAGCGCACGGGCTACCTCGCCGAACTCCAGGCCTCCACCGACCCCCAGGACGAGACCCGGATCGAAAACCTCCAGGAACTCGCCGCCGTGGCCCTGGAATTCGAGCAGGACCGCGGTGAGGAGAATCCCGGCACGCTCTCCGACTTCCTGGAGCAGGTCGCGCTGGTCGCCGACTCCGACCAGATCCCGGACGAGGACGAGGAGGGCAGCGGCGTGATCACGCTGATGACGCTGCACACCGCCAAGGGCCTGGAGTTCCCGACCGTCTTCCTGACCGGCCTGGAGGACGGCGTCTTCCCGCACATGCGCTCGCTGGGCCAGACCAAGGAGCTGGAGGAGGAGCGCCGGCTCGCCTATGTCGGCATCACCCGCGCCCGCCAGCGGCTCTACGTCACCCGCTCGACGATGCGCAGCGCCTGGGGCCAGCCCTCCTACAACCCGCCCTCCCGGTTCCTGGAGGAGATCCCGGCCGACCACGTGGAGTGGAAGCGCACGGGTCCGGCGACGCCGTCCGCGTCCATGGGCGGCATGTCGGCAGGCGGCAGCGGCGGAGGCGGCTTCGGCTCCGCGCTCTCGTCGTCGCGCGCCAAGGGCCCGAGCGGCTTCGCGACCCGCCGCGCCGGCGACCGTCAGGTCGTCTCACTGACCATCGGCGACCGGGTCACCCACGACAGCTTCGGGCTCGGCACGGTCGTCGGCGTCAAGGGCAGCGGCGACAACGCCGAGGCGACGATCGACTTCGGCGGCGAGAAGCCGAAGCGGCTGCTGCTGCGGTATGCGCCGGTGGAGAAGCTGTAACGGGAGCCGCGCGGGCCGGGCGACGGGGATCGTCACCCGGCGGACGGCGGACGGCGGCATGGCGGAACCCGTGGAACGGCGGCACGCGGAACGACGGCGGTGCGGGTGGAGGCCGTGGCTCAGTTCGGGTTGAGGCCGTGATCGCGCAGCCACGGCTGCGGGTCGACCGCCGCGCCACCACCGGGGCGCACCTCGAAGTGCAGATGCGGCCCCGTGGAGTTGCCGGAGTTGCCCGAATAGGCAATCTGGTCACCGGCCTTGACCGACCCGGACCGGATCTTGGTGCTGCTCAGATGGCAGTACCACGTCTCGGTGCCGTCGGGCGCGGTCACGATCGCCATGTTCCCGTAGGCGGAGTTCCACTGGGTGCGGATGGTGCCGTCGGTGGCGGACATGACGGGGGTGCCGTAGCTGACCGGGAAGTCGATGCCGGTGTGTACGGACATCCAGTTCACACCGGCCTGGCCGAAGGTGGCGCTCAGCCCGTGCTGGGTGACCGGCAGGACGAACTTGGGGCGGGCGGCCTCCTTGCGGGCCGCCTCCTCCGCCTTGCGCTTGCGCTCCAGCGCCTGGCGCTCCTTGAGGTCGATCCGCTCCTGGGTGCGGCTGGCCCGGTCGCGGAAGTCGTCGGCGCTGGCGCTGAGCCCGGCGAGCTGGGTGTCGAGCTTGTTGTTGGCCGCGGACGGTTTGACGGCGCCGGCGCCGGCGTCGGGCGCAGCCTGGGCGGTCGCCTCGGTCTTGTCGTCCCCGGTGAATCCGGTGACGGACGCGGCGGCCACGGCGCACACGCCCATGGCGGCGACCGAGGGGACGGCGACGGTCAGCAGCGCCGACCGCTTCACCGGGCGCTTCCGGCCGCGGCCACGGACGGCCTTCCCGGCGTCCGGCCCGGCGACCCGCCGCGCGGCGGGGGCGGCGGGGGTGACCGGCATGGCCTGCGTCATGGCGTCGGCCACAGCAGCGGCATCGCTGGTGTCGGTGCCGCCACCACCGGAGCGAGTGCCGTCGCCGGGGGCACCGCCGTCGTTGCCGGGCCGGCCGGCCTCGAAGACGTCGGTCTCGAAGCCGTCGGCGTCGAACTGCTGGGTGTCGAGCCGGCTCACATCGAGCTGACCGACATCGAGCTGAGTGAAGTCGAGCTGACCGGTGTCGGCCTGACCGGTGTCGCCCTGACCGGTTTCGCCCCACGGGGTGGTGTCCCAGTGGACGGTGTCGGCCGGGGGCGGGCCGGCCTGGGCCGGGATGCCGGCGATCAGGTTCCGGTCCATGGTGGGCCAGACCGCCGTGGCCTCGTAGCTCGCGGTCTCCTGGAGGGAGGCCTCCTGAACGGCGGCGTCCTGAAGGGCGGTGGCCTGCCGGCCGATGGTCTCGAAGCCGCCGGTCGCCTCGAAGCCGCCCGTCGCCTCGAAGCCGCTGGTGGCCTCGAAGCCGCCGGGGGTCTCGAAGCCGCCGGGGGTCTCGTACGAGCCGGTGGCGTAACTCCCGGTGTCATACGTGCCGGTGGGGTAGCTCCCGGTGTCGTACCCGCCGTGCCCGTAGGCGGTGGCTTCGTACGCGGCGTTCTCGTACGTGGTGGCCCCCGTGTCGTAGGCGGGAGACGCGTACGCGGCCGGGTCCTGCGCCGGGGACTCGTAGGCGGTGTGCGCATAGGGGTCGTAGCCCGCGGCGGCCGAGTGCGGGTCGACGGCGGGGTAGGCGCCGCTGTCGTAGGCAGCGGTCTGCCGGGCGCCGGTGTCCCACTGCGCCGAGGCGTAGGTCCCGGTGTCGTGGGCGCCGGTGGCGTAGCCGTCGACCGCCGCGTACGCACCTGTGTCGTAGGTGCCCGTGTCGTACGCACCGGCGTGGAAGGTGCCCGTGCCGTAGGCGCTCATGCCATAGGCGCCCGCGTCGTGGGTACCCGTGTCGTATGTCCCGGTGACGTAGCTGCCGGTGTCGTAAGTGCCGGTGTCGTACATACCGGTCTCGTACGAGCCGGGAAGCGAGCCGAAGAGCGGATCGCCGTCGCCGTATGCGGCGTTGTCCGACGCGGAGTGCTGCTGCCCGTAGGAGTCGTAAGCGGGATAGTGCGCATACGAGGCGTCGGAAGCGGATCCGGTCGGGAGCGGGGCCCCCGATGGGTGACGGTCGTTCACCAACTTCTCTTTCGCCTCGGCAGCAGGAGAATTAGCGGCGACTGTACCCGGCGGTACGCGGCGGCGACAATCTTCCACAGGTTTTGGGCTCGGCGAGACCGGGCATTTGGCCGCCTTTCGGCGGTCCCATGCGAGCTCTTGGCGCCCCGTTCGACACTTGTTCGGCAACACGCCATGATCAGGTAGCCGCTGCGGCGCCGTTCCGGCGCCCCTTCCGGCGCCGCGCGGGAGCGGAGCCGGGCCGTCCTCGCCGGCCGGATCAGGCCACCGAAATGACGTCCGCGGTCTCTTCCGTGGTCGGTGCCGAGGTCAGTGCCTCGCGTATACCGGCGGCGACCGTGCCGTTGACCGGTAGCGCCAGATGTCCGACACCGGCGACATGCACATTGTCCGCATGCAAATCCGGATGACTGATTCTGGCCGTCGTGACGGGGACCATCACCCGGTCTTCCTCGCTCCAGAAAGCGACAAAGTGCGTCCGGCAATGCGGCGCCGGAAGCGACAACTCCGTAATCACCGCGGAATCGGGGCGCATTTGGCGGACGATCGGGTGCGCCGACATCAGGGGGGCGATGGCGGTGCCGGAGTGCGGGGTGCCGAGCGTGATCAGCGTACGGACGCGGGTGTCGCCGCCGAGCCGCTGCACGTAATAGCGGGCGATGAGCCCGCCCAGGCTGTGGCCCACGAGGTCCACCCGGCGATGCCCGGTCCGCGCGCACACCTCCTCCACATGGCGGCTCAGCAGCTCGGCGGCCTTACGGAGATCGCAGGTCAGCGGGGAGTAGTTGAGCGCTTCGACATGACGCCAGCCGTGCCGGTGCAGCGAGCGGCGCAGCAGCAGGAAGACGGAGCGGTTGTCGATGAAGCCGTGGAGCAGGAGGACCGGCGGATGGGCCCGGCCCTCGGTCGGCAGCATCGACGGCGCGCCGGGGGCGGGCTGCACGGTCTCCGGCGCGGGGTGTCCGTCCGGGGTCTCTGCGGTGGGGTGCGGGGCGGGGGGTGGCACGGGTCGTTCCCGGGAGATGCCGGTCGGGTAGAGGAGGAGGTGGCCGGCGAGGACCGCCAGCTCCACGGCCGTGCTGCGCAGGAGCAGGGGAGAGGCGTGAGCGGGGAGCCGGCGTGCGCGCTGGAAGGGCGCGGCGAAAAAGCGCGCGAGCAGCAGGGGTGCGGAGAGAAAGGGCAGGGCCTGCATGGCCGACCTCCCGAATGGTACGCGGGAGGCGGCTTCGACCCCCGTATGCCCTCGTGGGAAGCCATGAGCAGCGACGGCGGGCATGCGGCGTACCCGCCCTGATGCGCGCCCGGCGGCGCGGTGGCCCGGCTGCGACTCCCCGAGCGCCCGCCCCGCGCGTACGGATCCGCCCGGCAGGGGCGGTACGACACGCGGAACACGGCGCGTAGCGAACGTGTCCCAGGTGTGATTTCCCCCTCCCCGGATGTCACGAAACGGCTGGGTACGGGATGCTGGCGATAACGTTCGTTCACGCTCGTGGCCGCCGGATCGCGGTCGCGCGATCGATTGTCGGCTCGGCGGCACCACAGTGCCGTGCATGGCTTGGAGGCAGTGATGAGTGTGGCTCGGCATGACGGAGCGCAAGCGGGGAGCCAGGGCACGGCGGGCAGGTCGGGTCCGATCCGTGTGGTCGTGGCCAAGCCGGGCCTGGACGGGCACGACCGGGGCGCCAAGGTCATCGCGCGGGCGCTGCGCGACGCCGGCATGGAGGTGATCTACACCGGGCTGCACCAGACCCCGGAGCAGATCGTCGACACCGCGATCCAGGAGGACGCCGACGCGATCGGGCTGTCCATCCTCTCCGGCGCGCACAACACCCTCTTCGCGAAGGTCATTGCCCTCCTGGAGGAGCGCGACGCGGCGGACATCAAGGTCTTCGGCGGCGGCATCATCCCGGAGGACGACATCGCCCCGCTCAAGGCGCAGGGCGTCGCGGAGATCTTCACGCCGGGCGCGACGACCGCTTCGATCGTGGAGTGGGTCAACGCGAATGTGCGCCCGCTGGCGGTCTGAGCCATGGGGCAGGTCTGAGCTACGGGGCAGGTCTGGGCCACGGGCCAGGTCTGGGGCGGGGGTCATGGGGCGAGGGGCTGTCGTGTGGTCCGGACCGGGACGTGGGCCGGGGCGGCGGTAGGGGTGCGGGTGCCGGCGCCTGTGCCCGTGCCGCTGTTGTCCGTGTCCGTGTCCGTGCCGCTGACCGCGCAGTCGTGGCCGGTGGGTTCCGTGCCGTCGTGGCCGGTGGGTTCGGGGGCGAGTTCGGCGTGCATGGTGGCGCGGAGGCGCAGGGTGCCGACCAGGCGCTGGAAGGCCTCGGACCAGTAGCCGCCGGAGCCCGGTGAGGCGCCCTCCGGCTCGTCCGTGACGGCGGTGAGCAGAGCGAGACGGTCCGCCGCTGCCGGGTCCAGGCAGCGCTCGGCCAGGCCCATCACCCCGCTGAAGCTCCAGGGGTAGCTGCCCGCGTCCCGGGCGATGTCCAGGGCGTCGACGACGGCCCCGCCGAGCGGTTCGGCCCAGGGGACCGCGCACACGCCGAGCATCCGGAAGGCCTCCGACAGTCCGTGGGCCGCGATGAACTCCGCGACCCACCGGGCGCGTTCGGCATCGGGCAGTACGGTCAGCAGCTTGGCCAGGTCCCGCGACGAGCCGGCCGGTGCGACCTCGGCCGCCTGGGACGGAGCGCCCGGCGCACCCAGCAGCGCCCGCGCCCACGCGGTGTTCCGCTGGCGCACCGCGGCGCGGCACCAGGCGTCGTGCAGCTCCGTCCGCCAGTCGTCGGTCACCGGCAGCGCGACGATCGCCGCCGCGTCGCGGCCCCCGAAGCGGGCGTGCCATCCGTCCAGCGGGGCCGCCTCCACCAACTGGCCCAGCCACCAGGAGCGTTCACCCCGTCCGGAGGGCGGCCTGGGCGCCACGCCGTCCCGCTGCATCCCCGTATCGCACTCGTGCGGCGCCTCGACGGCGATGGCCGGTGCGCCGGCCGTACGGTCCAGGCCGACACAGGTGTGCGCGCGCTGCGCCATCCGGGCCGCGAGGGCGGATCCGGGCAGCGTGGAGAGCAGTTCGGCGGCCGTGGCGCGGACGTTTCGGCTGCGGTCGGACAGCGACTGTTCCAGGAAGGGCTCATCGGCCGTCGAGAGTCCGTCACGCAGCGAGTCGAGGAACATCAGACGGTCCTCGGCCCGCTCCGTGGGCCAGGTCGTGGACAGCAGCGCCAGGCCGGCCCCCGGGTCCTGGCGGCGCAGCGCGGTCAGCAGGGCGACCCGCTCCGCGAACAGGCCCTCCTCCCAGCGGCGTCGCACGCCGTCGGGGTCTTCGGGGGTCTCGGTGTCGTTGGTGCCGCCGTCGCCGGAGATCCCGGCCGGGCCGCCGATCCCCCGGAGCGCGAACTTCCACTCCGGGTTGAGGCGCGACAGCCACAGGGCGCGCGGCCCCGCCAGCGCCAGCGCGGCGGGCCGCAGGTCCGTACGGGCACGGGCCGCGTCGAGCAGTGCGGGCAGCAGCGCCTCCGGGGCCCGGTAGCCGAACTCCTCGGCGGCGGCCAGCCACTGGGGGAGCAGTTCGGTGAGGTCGGGGGCCGTGCCCCGGCGGCTGCCGCCGCTGCCGCCGCGGTCGGCGAGCAGCAGGGCCAGCCGGCGGCGCGCGGCGGGCGGCAGCGGGGGCCGCGGGTCGGCCGGGGCCGGGGCGGGCCGTTCGCCGGCCGGTGCCGGGCGGAGTGCGGCGCGGCGGCGCACCGTGCTCACGGCTGCTGCGTCCAGCAGTGCGGCCGCGGCGCCCTGCCCGGCACGCACCGCCACCGGCGGCGTCCGCCGCTCGGTCCCGAGGAGCGCGGCGCTCACGAGATCGGCCCAAGGGGCCGGGGCGGTCGGGGTGGGGGCCGGGGCAGGCGCGGCGAGGGAAGGAGACGTGGCGGGTGCGGGTGCTGGTGCGGATGTGGATTCGGGGGCGGCGGAGGGAGCGGGTGCAGCGGGTGAAGTGGGTGAAGTGGACCTGGTGGGGGTCGTCATGCCCTTCCTCCGGGATCGGTGGTGGACGGTGGGTGCGGCCGGTGGGTGGCGGGGGTGAGGGGCCTGGTCGGCGGGGTGGTGGGGGCCGGGGTCACAGAGACACCGGGGCCGGGTCCCAGGCGGTCAGCGGCAGGAAGCCGCGGTGGCCGCATTCGCCGAAGACCGTGATCGGCGCGCCGCCCGATATGGCGGCCAGCTGCCACAGGCCGGCCTGTCCCGGACCGCGCGGGTCCAGCGGCAGCGCCGACTCACCGTCCGCATCGGCCAGTTGCCAGCTTGTGCCGTCGCGGCCGGGGATTGGTGTGACCTCGGAGAGCACCACCGGCCAGGAGTCCAGCCACGGGTCGTCGCGCAGAGCGTCGCCGTACGCGGCCAGGGCGGCGTCGATACCGCAGCCGGACGGCACGGGGCCCGGGACCGCGGGGGCGTGCCGCTCGCCCAGGGCGGCGCGCAGGGGGCGGGAGCCGGGGTAGTAGGCGAGGTCCGCATCGAGCACCAGACCGGGGGGCAGGGCCGGCGCAGGCCGGCGCTGGGCGCCGCCGCCGAAGGAGAGGTGCAGCGCCATCCGGCCGGTCCGCTCGCCGCGGAGGAAGATGCGGCGGGTGGTCAACGCGCCGTCATCGGTGTCCTGTTGGGCGAGCACCAGCCAGCGGTCCCGGACCGTCGCCGCCTCGGGGCCGGTCAGCAGGTCCGCCGCCTCCGTGGTCAGCCCCACGCGGGAGCGGACCGTTGCCGCGAGTGGGGCCGGCAGCCGCTCGATACCGAGGAACCCCTGGTCGAGGAGGTGCAGCAGGGCGCACTCCTCCAGCAGCCGGGCCGGCCAGTCCGGACCGGACGCCACGACCGCACCCAGCTCGCGCACCCGCGAGGCGAGTCCGGGCGCCTGGGCGTCGACCATCCGGGCGGCCGTCTCGCCCCAGGAGCCCCCTCCGCCGCCGCCCGGCCGGGAGGTCCCCCCGTCGGCGCGGCCGGCCGAGGCCAGCCCCGACTGCAGCAGATCCTCCAGGCGCTGCTCCAGCTTCGTCGCACCGGCGCCGATCCGCTGCATCCGGCGCTCCGCCCGCCGCTTGGCGGCCTCCGGGTCGGCTGGCGCCCGCGACGGAGCTCCGCCGCCCGGGGCCGACCGGGCGGACCGCTCGGCGCGCTCCCGGCGGCCGGCCAGCCACTCGCCTGCCCACGGTGCCGGTTCCCCGGCCGCCACCTCCCGGTCGCCGCCCGCCCAGAGCAGCAGCAGCCCCAGCGCGTGCTTGCACGGAAATTTACGGCTCGGGCAACTGCAGCTGAAGGCAGGACCGTTGAGGTCCACGATCGTGCGGTACGGCTTCTTGCCGCTGCCCTTGCACTGCCCCCACACCGCGCTCGCGTCCGCGCCCGTTTCCGACCACGGCCCCGGCACCGCGAGCTTGCCGCCCGCCCTGCGCGAGGCCTCGTCAGGCGCCAGCGCGAGCACCTGATCCGTCGTCCAGCGTTCCCCCTGCGGATTCATGTCATCGACGCTACGACGCCCCACTGACAATCGCCGCGGAACGCGATGAACTCGCAGTTCAGCGTGGGTTTTCGGGGGATTGTCAGTGGCGTGGTGCAGGCTTGATTCCGCAAGCGGCCGCAGGGATTTCGCCGTCCCGGCCGCACACGTTGCGACGAGGGGGAACCATGTCCGAGAACAGCTTCACGACGACGGACGACGAGACCGGACCGAAGGGCGGGACGGCGGCACAGGGCGCGGGCGGCCAAGCGCTGCGACCGCACGCCGAGGACAGTTTCGCGGCGGAGCTGGCGGCCCTCGCGGCGGCCGACGACCGGCCGCGCCCGGAGCGCTGGCGGCTCTCACCGTGGGCCGTCGCGACCTACCTCCTCGGCGGCACGCTCGCGGACGGCACGGTCATCACCCCCAAATATGTCGGCCCGCGCCGGATCGTCGAGGTCGCCGTGACGACGCTGGCGACGGATCGCGCACTGCTCCTGCTGGGCGTGCCGGGCACCGCGAAGACCTGGGTGTCCGAGCATCTGGCGGCGGCCGTCAGCGGCGACTCCACCCTGCTGGTCCAGGGCACGGCCGGCACCCCCGAAGAGGCGATCCGCTACGGCTGGAACTACGCCCAGCTGCTCGCCAACGGCCCCAGCCGCGAGGCGCTGGTGCCCAGCCCGGTGATGCGCGCGATGGCCCAGGGCATGACCGCACGGGTCGAGGAACTGACCCGTATCCCCGCCGACGTCCAGGACACGCTCATCACGGTCCTGTCGGAAAAGACCCTGCCCATCCCGGAGCTGGGGCAGGAGGTGCAGGCCGTCCGCGGCTTCAACCTGATCGCCACCGCCAACGACCGCGACCGCGGCGTCAATGAACTCTCCAGCGCGCTGCGCCGCCGCTTCAACACCGTCGTCCTGCCGCTGCCCGCCACCCCGGACGAAGAGGTGGACATCGTCTCGCGCCGGGTCGAGCAGATCGGGCGCTCGCTGGATCTCCCGGCCGGGCCGGAGGGGCTGGACGAGATCCGCCGAGTCGTCACGGTCTTCCGTGAGCTGCGGGCCGGCCTCACCTCCGACGGCCGCACCAAGCTCAAGTCGCCGTCCGGCACCCTCTCCACGGCCGAGGCCATCTCGGTGGTGACGAACGGGCTGGCCCTGGCCACCCACTTCGGGGACGGCGTGCTGCGCGCCGGGGACGTGGCCGCGGGCATCCTGGGGGCCGTGGTCCGCGATCCGGCGGCGGACCGGGTCGTATGGCAGGAGTACCTGGAGACCGTGGTGCGCGAGCGCGACGGCTGGAAGGACTTCTACCGCGCCTGCCGTGAGGTGAGCGCATGACCGGGCCGGTGCTGCTCGGGGTGCGGCATCACGGCCCCGGCTCGGCACGGGCGGTGCGCGCCGCCCTCGACCAGTGCACGCCGGCCGCGGTCCTGATCGAGGGGCCACCGGAGGCGGACGCGCTGGTGCCGCTGGCCGCCCAGGAGGGGATGCGGCCGCCCGTCGCGCTGCTCGCCCATGCACAGGAAGATCCCGGCCGGGCGGCGTTCTGGCCGCTGGCCGAGTTCTCCCCGGAGTGGGTGGCGATGCGCTGGGCCCTGGAGCGCGGCGTCCCCGTCCGCTTCATCGACCTGCCCGCGGCACACTCCCTGGCGATGGGGGGCGGCGAGGGGCCGGGGACCGGTGAGGAGCCGGTGACCGATGGGGGGCCGGCCGACGGGCTTCCGGCCGCCGCGCCTCCGGCCGCCGGACAGGAACGGGAAGAGGTATCCGACGAGGCACCCGACGAGGCACCCGACGAGGCCGAGGTGCGGGTCGATCCGATCCGGGCGCTGGCCGAGGCGGCCGGGTACGACGACCCCGAGCGCTGGTGGGAGGACGTGGTCGAACACCGCGGGGGCGCCGGAGGAGCGGGGGCCGGCGGGGACGCCGGTGCGGACGCGCTGGCCCCGTTCGCGGCGCTGGCCGAGGCGATGGGGGCGCTGCGCGAGGCCTACGGGGACGGCGGCCATGACCGTGATCCGGTGCGCGAGGCCCATATGCGGCTGCGACTGCGCGCCGCGCGAAAGGAGTTCGGGGACGGTGTCGCCGTGGTGTGCGGTGCCTGGCATGTACCGGCCCTGGCGCGGCGTACCACCATGGCCGCCGACCGGCAGCTGCTCAAGGGCCTGCCGAAGGTGAAGGCGGCGGTGACCTGGGTGCCCTGGACGCACCGACGGCTCTCCCGGCACAGCGGCTACGGCGCCGGTATCGCCTCACCGGGCTGGTACGGCCATCTCTTCGGCGCCCCCGACCGCCCCGTGGAACGCTGGCTGACCAAGGTCGCCGGGCTGCTCAGGGAAGAGGACTACGCGGTCTCGTCGGCGCACGTCATCGAAGCGGTGCGGCTCGCCGAGGGGCTGGCCACGGTACGCGGCCGCCCTCTGGCCGGCCTGACGGAACTGAACGACGCGGTCCGGGCCGTGATGGGGGACGGCTCCGATGCGCCGTCCTCGCTGATCCACGACCGGCTGGTGGTGGGGGAGGTGCTGGGCGAGGTTCCCGAGGACGCCCCCGCCGTGCCGCTGCAACGGGACCTCACCCGCAGCCAGCGGACGCTGCGGCTCAAACCGGAGGCTCCGGAACGGGAACTGGAGCTGGACCTGCGCAAGGAGACCGACGCCGAGCGCAGCCGCCTGCTGCACCGCCTCCGGCTGCTCGGCATCCCGTGGGGCGAGGCCGGCCGCTCCCGCGGCAGCACCGGCACGTTCCGGGAGACCTGGCGGCTGCGCTGGGAGCCCGAACTGTCGGTGCGGGTCGCGGAGGCCGGCATCTGGGGCACGACGGTGCTCTCGGCCGCCACGGCCAAGGCCGCGTCCGAGGCGTCGGAGGCGGCCACGCTCGCCGAGGTCACGGCGCTCGCCGAGCGCTGCCTGCTGGCCGGGCTCCCCGACGCTCTCCCGGTGGTGATGCGGGCGCTGTCGGACCGTGCGGCGCTGGACGCGGACGTGGGCCATCTCGCCCAGGCACTGCCCGCCCTCGTACGGTCGGTGCGCTACGGCGATGTGCGCGGCACGGACGCCGCGGCGCTGCGCGAGGTGGCGACGGGCCTGGCCGAACGGGTCTTCGTCGGACTGCCACCCGCCTGCCTGGGCCTGGATGCCGACGGCGCCGCCGACATGCGCGGCCATCTCGACGCCACCCACCAGGCCGTCGCCCTCCTCGGCCAGCCGCGGACCGGGCAGCAGACCGGACCGGAGGCCGGCCCACAGCCCGGAGCGCAAGCGGGACCGCAGCCCGTACCGCCGCCTGCACCGCCGTCCGGACCGCAGCATCTGCGGGCGCGGTGGGCCGGGGTGCTGCGGGCGGTGAGTGAACGGGAGTCCGTGCCGGGCCTGATCCGCGGGCGGGCGGCCAGACTGCTGCTCGACGACGGGGAGTTGGGCGACGGGGGAGCGGAGCGGCTGATGGGGCTCGCCCTCTCGCCGGGCACCCCGCCCACCGATGCCGCCGGCTGGATCGAGGGCTTCGTCGGCGGCGGGGACGGCGGCATGCTGCTGGTGCATGACGAACGGCTGCTCGCGCTGGTCGACGGCTGGCTGACGGGTGTGCCGGACGCCGCGTTCACGGACGTCCTGCCGCTGCTGCGCCGGACCTTCGCGGAGTACGAGGCCGGTGTGCGGCGCACCCTCGGCGAACTCGTCCGCCGCGGCCCCACGACCCTGTCCCGCCACCCGGCAGGCGCGGCACCGGACGCCGCCGCGCCCGGCTTCGGGCCCGGTCTGGACCGCGACCGCGCCGCGGCCGTCCTCCCCACCCTGCGCCTGCTGTTGGGCATCGGAGCGCCCGGCTTCGGCGACGAACCCGGCGAGCGGCCGGACGACACCCCACCGGCCACCACCCGACCGGCCGACGACCTGACGGGGGCACGGACATGACCCACACGACCACGACCCACACGACACCGGACCCGACGACGACGGATACGGCCACCGACTCGGCGCCGGCGACGCACACCATTGCCGCCCCCACCCCCGAAGCCGAACGGCTGCGCCGCTGGCGGCTGGTGCTCGGTGGCGGCGGTGCGGACGGTACGGGGCGTGAACTCCGGGGGCGGGACGCGGCGATGGACGGGGCGCTGGCCTCGCTCTACGGCCGGGACAAGGGCAGCGGCGGCACGGCGCCCGGCGGCCGGCGCTCGGCGGGGCTCGGGGCTTCGGCGCCCGGGGTGGCGCGCTGGCTCGGCGACATCCGTACGTACTTCCCGTCCTCCGTGGTGCAGGTGATGCAGCGGGACGCCATCGACCGGCTGGGGCTGTCCGCGCTGCTGCTGGAGCCGGAGATGCTGGAGGCCGTCGAGGCGGATGTGCATCTGGTGGGCACCCTGCTCTCGCTCAACAAGGTCATGCCGGAGACCACCAAGGAGACCGCCCGCGCCGTCGTCCGCAAGGTCGTCGAGCAGTTGGAGAAGAAGCTGGCGCAGCGCACCCGCGCCACCCTCACCGGCGCCCTGGACCGCTCCGCCCGGATCAGCAGGCCGCGCCATCGCGACATCGACTGGGACCGCACGATCCGGGCGAACCTCAAGAACTACCTCCCGGAGTACCGCACGGTCGTCCCCGAGCGGCTGATCGGCTACGGCCGCGCGGCGCAGTCGGTGAAGAAGGACGTGGTGCTCTGCATCGACCAGTCGGGTTCGATGGCCGCCTCGGTCGTCTATGCCTCGGTGTTCGGCGCGGTGCTCGCCTCCATGCGGGCCCTCGACACCCGGCTCGTCGTCTTCGACACCTCGGTCGTCGACCTGACGGACCAACTGGACGACCCCGTGGACGTCCTCTTCGGCACCCAGCTCGGCGGCGGCACGGACATCAACCGTGCCCTCGCCTACTGCCAGTCCCGCATCACCCGCCCCACCGAAACCGTCGTCGTCCTCATCAGCGACCTCTACGAGGGCGGCATCCGGGACGAGATGCTCAAGCGGGTCGCCGCGATGAAGGCGTCCGGGGTGCAGTTCGTGACCCTGCTCGCGCTCTCCGACGAGGGGGCACCCGCCTACGACCGTGACCACGCCGCCGCCCTCGCGGCCCTGGGCGCACCGGCGTTCGCCTGCACCCCGGATCTGTTTCCGGACGTGATGGCGGCCGCGATCGAAAAAAGGCCGCTGCCCATACCGGACATGGCGGAGCAACGGTGACAGGACCCCCGGGGGGAGTTGCGCGGCACCTGCCACCTCGTGCAAGGATCAGGCCATCGCTCGATCGCCCGCGACGCGCGTGACCCCGAGGCCGTCTGCCTTGGGCGTCCCCGTCCGTAGGGGAAGGTCCCTCCTTGTCTGCTGTGCTCGCCCTGCCTGCCGCCGTGCGCCTGCCGCGCACCGTGGCCGCGCGGCGCGCCCTGCTGGCCGGGCTCTTCCTGGTGGGCTTCGTCGCCCTCGGCTTCGCCTTCGGTCCCGGCGCCCATGCCGACGACCGCACGCGGAGCGCGGAACTGACCGGGGTGACAACCCCGGCCGAGACCGCGTCCGACACCCCGGACCGGGCCGCCACCCGGGACGGGGCGGCGAACGGGCTGTCCGGCTCCAAGGCCGCGCTCCAGCAGCAGGGCAAGGCGTCCGGCGCGAAGGTCGCCGAGCACACCCACGCCGCGTCCGACGCGGTGGCCCAGGCCGTACGGCCCGCCGCCGAGCAGGCCGCGCCGGTCACCGGCCGGATCACCGAGCCGGTGAACCGCGTCGTACGGGAGGCCGGGGACTCGGCGGGCGCCGCGCTTCCCGTGCACCTTCCGTCCGGTGAGCACACCGGTGGCTCCGGAGACGGCGCGACGCACCAGCACGGCCGTACGCCGGGCGACGCTCAGCCGGCCGGTCCGCGGACCGCTGACCGCGCTGCAGGACCGTACGCCGTGCCGTCGTCGGACGTCGCCGACTGCCTGCACGAGCCGGCCGCCGAGCACCCCTCGGCCGCCGCCCACGAGCAGCACGCCCCGGGCCACAACGGCCTTCCGGGACAGTGCCCGCAGGCTCCGATGGCGCCTGCCTCGCACACCGCCGGTGACGGCCACGGCCCCCGTGGCGGGGACCAGCACGCCGCCGCCCCGGCGGACTCCCTGCGCTTCCGGCTCCTGCCCGGTGGCGTCCGCACGGCCGATGGCGCTCCGACGCGTCGGCGTGCCGAAGAAATCCTCGAATTCCCGGGCTAGGGCAGACCGCTCCGCGTCTGTAACTGACCTGCCGCGCGGGGGCGGGACAGGTCTGCCCTTTCACCCCTTTTGAATTCGAAGGACTTCACCTCCATGCGCTCGAACATCCGCCGTTCCATCGTTGTTGCCACCGCCGCCACCGGCCTGTGGGCCCTGGGCTCCGTCGCCGCCAACGCCGCCGAGCTGCCCGTCGGCTCGGACCTGCCGGCCGCCGGCACGGTGACCGACACGGCGAAGCAGCTGCCCACCAGTGACGTGACCGGCACCGTGACGAAGACGGCCAAGACCGTCACCACGACCGCCGAGGAGACGGCGGACAAGGCCACCGGTGTCCTCGGCGGCGATGTGACCACCCAGGACCTGCCCACCGGCAAGCTGCCGCAGGCCGGCGACCTGACCGGCGCGGTGGACGGCGTGCGGAAGCAGGCCCACGGTGCCGGCCTGCCGAAGACCGGTGAGGTGCGCAAGGCCGCTGACCTGAAGAAGGCCAAGAAGGCCGCCAAGAAGGCCGCCAAGACCGCCGGCCTGGGCAAGGCCGGCCGTCTGGCGCAGGGCACGCTGCCCTCCGTTCCGTCGCTGCCCGCCACCCCGGGCGTCCCGTCCGCCCACCTGCCCCAGGGCCTGCCCGGCACCCCGGCGCTGCCCAAGGCCCCCGCGCTGCCCAAGGCTCCGGGCTCGGTCGACAACCTGCTGGCCGGTCTCGCCGGTGCGGGCATCCGTCCCGAGCAGCTGACGAAGCCGGCCCAGGGCGGTCTGGCCACCGTCCGTCCGGTCGTCGGCAAGGCGGCCTCCGACGTGCTGCCGCCCGTCGCCCGCCGGGTCGTCGTCAAGGTCGTGCCGGTCGCGCAGGGCGCGGTGGGCGGTGCCGGTCACCTCGCCGGTGACGCGGCCGGCCAGGCCACCCCGTTCGTGATCACGGTCGGCGGCCAGGCGCAGCTGTTCGCGCAGGGCGCTGCCGCCGACGCGGTGCCCTTCGCCCAGGGTGTGGCCGCCGACGCGGCACCGTTCGTCCAGGGCAAGGCAACCGACACCGTGGCCTTCGCCCGGGGCGCGGCCGCTGACGCCACCCCGTTCGCGCAGGGTCTGGCCGCCGTTGCCGCGACCGACGCGCAGGGCACCGCCGGCCAGGCCGTCGCCGGCGTGCAGGGCCTGGCCCCGGTGAAGGCGGTGCCGGCCGTTCCTTCCGTCCCGGCCGTTCCCGCCGTGCCGTCGGTGCCCTCCGTGCCGTCGGTGCCCGCGGTGCCGGCTAACGTGACCGACGCCGTCCCGGCCGTCCCGTCCGTGCCCGCCGTCCCGGCCAACGTGACCGACGCCGTCCCGGCCGTCCCGGCCGTGCCCGCCGTCCCGGCCAACGTGACCGACGCCGTCCCGGCCGTCCCGGCCGTGCCCGCCGTCCCCGCCAACCTGACCGACGCCGTTGCCCTCCCGGCCGCGCCGGCCGTCCCGGCCGTCCCCGCCAACCTGGCTGACCTGACCAACGCCGCCAACATCCCGGCGCTGCCGGCCCTCCCGGCCCTCCCGGTCCAGGCGGTCTGAGGCCTCAGGCCGACACCACCGGACCTCGGCCGCGGCGGCGGCCGAATCCGGAACACCCATGAACAGCCGGGCGGACCTCTGTGGGGGAGGGCCGCCCGGCCTTGGTGTTTTTCACCGCACCACCGACCACCGCACCACCGACCACCGCACCACGCACCACCGCACACAACGCCGCCGTCTCACACCGCTTCTTCCGTCCCACGGTGCGCCAACAAGCCGGCCAGAGCGACGCGTTGGCCTTCCTGCTGAGCTACGGGCTACGGGCTACGGGCTACCGGCTATGGGCTACGGCCTACCGACCACCCGCCGTGCTAGGCGCGCGGCACCCGCAACCGCTCCCAGCTGACCTGCCCCGGCACCCCGTCCGCATCCTTGCCGTGGAAGCCGAGCTTGCGCTGCCAGGCCGCGTACGACTGCCGGTCCGCCTCGGTCCACTCCGGACCGGGGCCGATGTCGTAGTGGCCGCAGTCCTCGGCCACCAGCCGCTTCCCCATCGCCGTGATCACCGGGCTGTGGGTCCCGGACCGGAAGAAGTCGCGGCCGGGGAACGGTTCGTACGCCGGCTGCTGCGGCTCCGGTGCGCCCTCCGCCGGCTTCGCCAGCCGCTTCTTGATCCGGCCCCGCAGGTCGTTCATCGCGACACCCCGCGGGTCGACCTTCCCCGGCTGCCATTCCAGGTGCCCGATCACCGAGCGTTCGCTCCAGCCGTGCGCCCGGCAGACCGCCGCCGCGGCCTTCTCCATGGCGACCTGCTGCGCCTCGGGCCAAGGGTCCTTGCCATCGCCGAGGTTGATGCATTCGAAGCCGTAGAAGTGGGCGTTGCCATCGGTGTCCGCCTCGTCGTCCGGCGGCAGCTGTGCGTCCTCGCGGATCACCGCACGCAGGACGTCGCCGTCGCCGAGCCCGGCGTGGTTGGCGCGGCCGTTGCCGACGAGATGGACCGCGCCCTGCTTGTCGATCACGCCGTGACACAGCGGCCCCGGCAGTTCGGAGCGCCCGTCGTAACACAGGTCCACGGTGCTGTCGGTGCCCTGGGTGGCGGTGTGATGGATCATCACGCCGTTCACCGGGCCCCAGGGGCCCTTGGCGTTCCGGTTGTGCTCACGCCAGTCGCGGACCTCGTGGACCACCAGGCCCTCGTCGCGCAGCGCCGCGATCAGCTTGCTCGCGGTCAGGGGAGTGGCCATCGGTCCGTACCTCCTGCGTCGCCCGCGGCTTCGGCCGCCGCGGTGGTCTGTGCCCTGCTCGGCACCGGACCCGCCGCGCCGTACGTCGCTTCCGGCACCGAATGGGAAGGCGCCGAGAAATCGAGAAAGAAGGAGCGGGACCAAGCCTGAAGTGTGTGACTCCTGATGCGTAGGTATCCGTGGTATCCGTAAGCGCTCAAGACAGTGTCCGTAGCGGGAAGTTGAAGGGTCAAGAGGCCTTTCCGGACCGTCTCCGGACCCGTCAGCGAAGGCCGTCTTCCCCCCACGGATTCCCGCGCCACCGGAACCGGAATCGCCGGACGCGGGGCGCACGGAGGCGTACCGGGAGGAGGCCGTCGGCGACGCGCGACGTGAGCGCGCCCGCCGAGTGACAACGGGCCGGCCGTAAGGCGGAGCCGACTGCCCCGAACTTCAAGATCACCGGATCCCGCCGAACAGGCCCTCCCCCTCACCCCCGCCAAACCACCCCACCGCAATCCAGCTCACGACAAACCGGCCGACGACATGCAGAAATCCCGAGAAGGCGTAACTTGGCCAAAAGATCTGTGATGGTAATCACCGCTGGAGTGTGATCTGCGATTTAGGGCCGCACGTCCTGCGGCGATAACCTGCGGGACGGACATGCCGCGTATCCGGTCACCGTGTACGCCTCCCTCAGTGACAGCGCCGTCACGTTGCCCTTCGCGGCACGCCCATCGCAGACGAACGAACCGCGATCACTACGGCGATTCTGAGAAGACAAGGGACGGACGCGCGTGGACCTGTTCGAGTACCAGGCGAGGGACCTCTTCGCCAAGCACGGTGTACCGGTGCTGGCCGGTGAAGTCATCGACACGCCTGAGGCGGCGCGCGAGGCAACCCAGCGGCTGGGCGGCAAGTCGGTCGTCAAGGCGCAGGTGAAGGTCGGTGGCCGCGGCAAGGCCGGCGGCGTGAAGCTGGCCACCAGTGAGGACGACGCGGTCGAGAAGGCCGGTCAGATCCTGGGCATGGACATCAAGGGCCACACGGTCCACAAGGTGATGATCGCCGAGACCGCTCCGGAGATCGCCGAGGAGTACTACGTCTCGTACCTCCTCGACCGCACCAACCGCACCTTCCTGGCCATGGCCTCCGTCGCCGGCGGCATGGACATCGAAGAGGTCGCGGCGACCCGGCCCGACGAGCTCGCGAAGGTCCCGGTCGACGCCAACGAGGGCGTCACGATCGAGAAGGCCCGCGAGATCGTCGCCCAGGCGAAGTTCCCGGCCGAGGTCGCCGAGAAGGTCGCCGACGTCATGGTGACCCTGTGGAAGACCTTCGTCGCCGAGGACGCGCTCCTCGTCGAGGTCAACCCGCTGGCCAAGGTCGCGAGCGGCGAGGTCATCGCCCTCGACGGCAAGGTGTCCCTGGACGAGAACGCCGAGTTCCGCCAGCCGGAGCACGAGGCCCTGGAGGACAAGGACGCAGCCAACCCGCTCGAGGCTGCGGCCAAGGCCAAGGGTCTGAACTACGTCAAGCTCGACGGCCAGGTCGGCATCATCGGCAACGGCGCGGGTCTCGTCATGAGCACCCTGGACGTCGTCGCCTACGCCGGCGAGAAGCACGACAACGTCAAGCCCGCCAACTTCCTCGACATCGGTGGCGGCGCCTCCGCCGAGGTCATGGCGAACGGCCTGGAGATCATCCTCGGCGACCCGGACGTCAAGTCCGTCTTCGTCAACGTCTTCGGTGGCATCACCGCCTGTGACGAGGTCGCCAACGGCATCGTCCAGGCCCTGGAGCTGCTCAAGTCCAAGGGCGAGGACGTCAACAAGCCCCTGGTCGTGCGTCTCGACGGCAACAACGCGGAGCTCGGTCGCGAGATCCTGTCGAAGGCCAACCACCCGCTGGTGCAGCGTGTGGACACCATGGACGGCGCGGCCGACAAGGCCGCCGAGCTGGCTGCTAAGTAAAGGACGAGGACACAACAACCATGGCTATCTTCCTGACCAAGGAAAGCAAGGTCATCGTCCAGGGCATGACCGGTGCCACTGGCATGAAGCACACCAAGCTGATGCTCGGTGACGGCACCAACATCGTCGGCGGTGTGAACCCGCGCAAGGCCGGCACCAGCGTCGACTTCGACGGCACCGACGTGCCCGTCTTCGGCTCGGTCGCCGAGGCGATGGAGAAGACCGGCGCCGACGTGTCCGTGCTCTTCGTGCCGCCGGCCTTCGCCAAGGCCGCCGTCATCGAGGCGATCGACGCCGAGATCCCGCTGGCCGTCGTGATCACCGAGGGCATCGCGGTGCACGACTCCGCCGCCTTCTGGGCGTACGCGAAGGCCAAGGGCAACAAGACCCGGATCATCGGCCCGAACTGCCCCGGCCTGATCACCCCCGGCCAGTCCAATGCCGGCATCATCCCGGGCGACATCACCAAGCCCGGTCGCATCGGTCTGGTGTCGAAGTCCGGCACGCTGACCTACCAGATGATGTACGAGCTCCGTGACATCGGCTTCTCCTCGGCCGTCGGCATCGGTGGCGACCCGGTCATCGGCACCACGCACATCGACGCCCTCCAGGCGTTCGAGGCGGACCCCGACACCGACCTGATCGTGATGATCGGCGAGATCGGCGGCGACGCCGAGGAGCGCGCGGCCGACTTCATCAAGGCCAACGTCTCCAAGCCGGTCGTCGGCTACGTCGCGGGCTTCACCGCGCCCGAGGGCAAGACCATGGGCCACGCCGGCGCCATCGTCTCCGGCTCCTCCGGCACCGCCCAGGCGAAGAAGGAGGCCCTGGAGGCCGCCGGCGTCAAGGTCGGCAAGACCCCGTCGGAGACCGCGCGCCTGGCCCGCGAGATCCTGGGCGGCTGACTGCCTCCCGGCGTCGTTGCCGGAAGGGACGTAGACGTACGTCGTCCTTGACGGCCGCCGGCGCTACCGCCGGACCTCGCCCTCGTGGCGCCTCGCCCCCGCGGTGGAAGAAACTTCCGCCGCGGGGGCGCTCGGCGTCCGGGGCGGAGACCGGGGCGGAGTCCGGGGCGGAGTCCGGGGCGGGGTCCGGCGGTGTGTCGTCGGGACAGCCCTCAGCGGACTTCCGGCGCCAGACGGGCCCCCCGCAGCCTCTTCCGTACCGCGGCATTGCCCTGCTTCCTGACCTCCGCGCCGCGGTGCCCGGTGCGTGGGACGACGGCGTGTGGCGCGGTCGCCAGGGGCCTGTCCGGCGGCGGCGTGTGGTGGTCGGGCGTCACGAGCATCATCACCACCGCCACCAGCGCGACCCCTCCGGCCAGCCCGACCGCCGCCCGGGTGGTCCGCAGGTCGCTGCGTTCGGCGTCGCTCCGTACGCGCTCCGCGGCGGTCGGCGTCACCTGCTGCGCGGCCGTCAGCGCGGTGAGCCGGGCCCGCAGGATCTCGCCCTGCCGCACCGGCGGGTGCCCGTCGAGCCCCAGCTCCGGCAGCCGCTCGGCGAGCCGTTCCCGCGCATGCGTCAGCCGCCCGGCCGCGGCCGGGGTACTCGCCTCGATCTCCGCCGCGGTCTCGTAGAGCCCCAGCCCCACCCCGTCGTGCAGCAGCAGAGCCTGCCGGTAGGGGGCGGGCAGCCGTAGCAGCGCCGCCAGCAGCGCACGGTCCGCGGGCTCGCCGGTCTCGTGGAACCGCTTCGGCTTCCGGGCGGTCCGCAGCCCGGGACACAGCCGGTGCCACGGCGTCAGCGCGTACTCGTACGCGGCCGCCCGCACCCACCCCGCCGGATCCGGGTCCACCGCTACCTGCGGCCAGTGCTGCCAGGCACGCCGGAACCCCTGCTGCACGGCCCGCCGCGCGAGCCACGGCCGCCCGGTCAGCAGATAGGTCTGCCGCATCAGCGCTGCGGCATGGCGGGTGTGAAGGTCGTCGAAGGCCGCGGCGGCCTGCTCGCTCCCGGTCATCTCGCGCCGGGCACTCTCGTGCCGGGACATCTCGCACCGGGGCATCGGGTCGTCTCGCGCTGGGTCATACAGAGCAGTGTGGAAAACCGGCATCGGCGGAGGCGATGCGACACGTCGGACATTTCGCCAGTGCGGGGAGGAAACGCCTCTTGTTGGCAGCATGGCCGCGTGAGCCAGTTGACCGAGCGTGGCCCCACCCTGTCCTCGCACGGCCGAGCCGCCGCGCAGCGCTCGTCCGCGATCGGCGCGGCCTTCCTCGGCGGCGTGACGGCCGCCGGCCTCGGCCTCGGCGCGCTGGCGGTCGCCGTGCTGCTGCTCTGGGTCGCCTCCCCCGCACCCGACAGCGGCCCGTCGAGGGCCCTGCACCTCGCCGCCGACCTGTGGCTGATGGCGCACGGCGGCGCCCTCGAACGCACCACGGGCCACCTCGCCGCCCCGGTCGCCGTGACCCCGCTGCTGCTCGCCGTCCTCCCGGTCTGGCTGCTCCACCGGGCCGCCCGCCACACCCTGGCGACCGCGGCCGACGCTCGCAACGGCCCCGGCGTGGTTCCCGGCCCGGGCCCCGGCAGCGCCGCGGACGCCACCCTGGCGGTGCTGCCGCGCACCCTGCTCGGTGCGCTGCTCACCGGATATCTGCTGATCGCGGCCGCGGTGCTGGTCTACGCCTCCGCCGGGCAGCTGAGCGCCGAGCCGCTGAGCGTGCTGGTGTCCGTACCGGCCACCGCGCTCGCCACGCTCGCCGGTACGGGCTGGTTCCTGCTCCGGCATCCCGGCGCCGATCTGCTGCCCGCCTGGGCGCTGCGGGCCGGGGCCGCGGTGCCCGGCGGTCTGCGAAGCCTGCTCTCCGGCCCCCGGTTCGCGGTCGCGGCGCGCGCCGCCGGTGCCGCCCTCGGTGCCCTGCTGGTGTCCGGCGCCCTGCTCACCCTGCTCTCCCTCGGCCTGCACGCGGGCCGGGTGCAGGCCGACTTGCTCCGGCTGGCGCCCGACTGGGCGAGCCACGCCACGGTGCTGCTGCTGTGCCTCGTCCTGCTCCCGAACGCGGCCGTCTGGGGCGCCGCCTACGCCCTGGGGCCGGGGTTCACGGTCGGCGCGGGCAGCGCGGTCGGCCCGCTGGGCACCTCGCCACCTCCGGCGCTGCCCCGGCTGCCGCTGCTCGGCGGGCTGCCGGACGCCGGCCCGGGGTACCCGCTGACCTGGGCGGTGGCCGTGGTGCCGCTGCTCGCGGGGGCGCTGCTGGCGCGCTCGGTCGCCCGCTCGGTGACCCGTTCCGCAACGGCGCCCGGCGCGGTGGGGCACCCCTGGTCGTGGTGGACGACCGCGTGCGCGGCAGCCCTGGGGGCCGGTCTGTGCGGCGCCGTCACCGCGGTGCTCGCGGGTCTTTCCGGCGGCGCACTGGGCACCGGAGCGCTCGCCGTCTTCGGCCCGAGCTGGTGGCGTACGGGTCTCGCGGCGGTGGGCTGGAGCGCCCTGACCGGCGTCCCGGGCGCGATCGTGCTACGGGCCTGGCGGCAGCGGGCGGGCCGGCGGGGTCACGACGGGGACACCTGCCCCGGCGCCAAGACGGGGAGTACCGGCACCGCGACCGGCCCCGGCGGGGCGACGGCCGAGGGCGCGGGTGCCGTCCCCGGCCCCGCCGCGGCCGACGGCAAGCACAACGGCGCCCGCACCGCAGGCCGCACGGCCACGGACCCGGCGGCGGCCACGGAACCGACCGCGAGGGAGCCGGCGGCCGCGGAGCCGGCCGCCACGGAGCGGCCGGCCACCGAACCGGCCATCACGAAACCGGCCGCCACCCCTGCCACCCCGAACGGCTGACCGGCCGCCCCCGCTGCCGACTACCGCCGACTGCTGCCTACTGCCGCGCGCTCAGCAGCGGCCGCAGCTCCCGCGGCAGCAACTGCTCGCAGGACTTGCCGGCCGACTGGGTCAGGGCGTCGTTCACACAGGTGAAGTAGTCGCGGTAGACGATCTGCACGGTGAAGGTCGCGGCCACCATCACCAGCGCCAGTGAGGCGGTGACCAGGCCCGCGATCGCCGCGGTGACCTGCGGCCTGGTGCTGCCCGGCGAGGCCGGGGCACCGGGCTGGGTGCCCGGGGCGGGCTGCGCGGCGGGGGCGGGGCGGCCCTCCATGGCGGCGGTGGTGGCCGCGGCGTCGGCCTTGGCCGGGTTCGGCTTGGCACGCAGCGAGCTGATGCCCCAGTACAGCGCCAGCGCGCCCAGCAGCAGGGCCACCTCCGGCAGGCCGAACAGCACGCAGAAGAACGACCACAGCCCGCCGAGCAGTGCGAAGCGCGCCCGGCGCTGGGCCGGGTCGGTGGGGTCCCAGCGCAACCCGCCGGGGTTGCCGGGGCCACCGGGGCCGTTGCCCTGCTGGCCGTTGCGGTTCCCGGGGCGGGTGCCGAAACCGCCGCTCTGCCGCCCCGGCTGCCGGGGGCTCCACTGGTTGCCCCAGCCCGGCGCCGGCTCGTCCTGCGACGGCCGGTCCTCGTCGCCGTTGCCGTGGGCGTCACCGTTGCCGTTGCCGTTGCCGTGCGGGGCGGGGTGGCGCGGGCGCCACTCCTGGTCGGGCGCGTCGGCCGGCGGCGGGGCGAAGGGGTTGTTGTCCTGGTCGGAGTCCGGGGAATGCGGGGCGGCGGGCTCCGGGGACGAGGACGACGGCTTGCGCTCACGCGGCAGCAGCACCATCCCGGGGGAGGTGGTGGGCTGGGGATGCCACCCAGCGGTAGCTGGGGGAGGGAGCAGGAGGGCCGCGCGGCGGCGTCGGTCCGTCATCTGGAGTGCGTCTTCCCCTTGTCTCGTCTTGCCTCGTCCGTACGCCGACATCGTCACGAGGGGCGCCCGGTTACCACGAACTGCACGCAGTCTTAGGCCTGACGCTACCTCCCGTGCCCGCCCCCGTCCCGTGGGGGCCGCGCGGTGTGCCGGTATCGTTGCTGACGGTCGGCGCCTTCGTAGGGTTCCCCGGATCTGCGGTATCCGCAGTCTTGTACGACCACACAAAGCACGCGAGATCGGAAAAGAGCCCCGCCGTGGCTTCCTCCCCACCCCCCGCCCAGCCCGCCGAGCCCGGCCGCCCGGCCCGCATCGTCGTCCTCGTCTCCGGTTCCGGCACGAACCTGCAGGCACTGCTGGACGGCATCGCCGACCTGGGCCCGGAGGAGTACGGCGCCGAGATCGTGGCCGTCGGCGCGGACCGGGGCGCCATCGCGGGCCTGGAGCGTGCCGCGGCCGCCGGGCTCCCCACCTTCGTCTGCCGGGTCAAGGACTACGACAGCCGCCCGGACTGGGACGCGGCGCTCACCGAGGCGACCGCCGCGTACGAGCCGGATCTGGTGGTCTCGGCCGGTTTCATGAAGATCCTGGGCAAGGAGTTCCTCGCCCGCTTCGGCGGCCGCACCGTCAACACCCACCCGGCGCTGCTGCCGAGCTTTCCCGGTGCCCATGGCGTGCGCGACGCGCTCGCGTACGGCGCGAAGGTCACCGGATGCACCGTCCACTTCGTCGACGACGGTGTCGACACCGGCCCGATCATCGCCCAGGGCGTGGTCGAGGTCCGGGACGAGGACGACGAATCCGCGCTGCATGAGCGCATCAAGGAAGTCGAGCGATCGCTGCTCGTCGAGGTCGTGGGGCGTCTGGCCCGGCACGGCTACCGCATTGAGGGACGAAAGGTACGTATCTCGTGACCGCCACCGAAGGCACTCGGCGCCCCATCCGCCGCGCACTGGTCAGCGTCTACGACAAGTCCGGGCTGGAGGAGCTGGCGCAGGGGCTGCACGCGGCGGGCGTCCAGCTCGTCTCGACCGGCTCCACCGCCGGAAAGATCGCCGCGGCCGGGGTGCCGGTCACCAAGGTCGAGGAGCTGACGGGCTTCCCCGAGTGCCTGGACGGCCGGGTCAAGACCCTGCACCCCAAGGTGCACGCCGGCATCCTGGCCGACCTGCGGCTGGAGGACCACCGCCGGCAGCTGGCCGACCTCGGTGTCGAGCCGTTCGACCTGGTGATCGTGAACCTCTACCCGTTCCGGGAGACCGTCGCCTCCGGCGCCACCCCCGACGAGTGCGTGGAGCAGATCGACATCGGCGGCCCCTCGATGGTCCGCGCCGCCGCCAAGAACCACCCCTCGGTGGCCGTCGTCGTCAACCCCGCCCGCTACGGCGATGTCCTGGAGGCCGTCACCGGCGGCGGCTTCGAACTCGCTCAGCGCAAGCGGCTGGCGGCCGAGGCCTTCCAGCACACCGCGGCCTACGATGTGGCCGTCGCCTCCTGGTTCGCCGATGGCTACGCCCCGGCCGACGACTCCGCCTTCCCCGAGTTCCTGGGCGCCACCTACGCCCGCAAGAACGTCCTGCGCTACGGCGAGAATCCGCACCAGGGCGCCGCGCTGTACGTGGACGGCAGCGGCGGGCTCGCGGAGGCCGAGCAGCTGCACGGCAAGGAGATGTCGTACAACAACTACACGGACACCGACGCCGCGCGCCGGGCCGCGTACGACCACGCCGAGCCGTGTGTGGCGATCATCAAGCACGCCAACCCGTGCGGTATCGCGGTCGCCGCGGACGTCGCCGAGGCGCACCGCAACGCGCACGCCTGTGACCCGCTCTCCGCCTTCGGCGGCGTCATCGCCGTCAACCGCCCGGTCTCCGTGGCGATGGCCGAGCAGGTCGCCGAGATCTTCACCGAGGTCATCGTGGCCCCCGGCTACGAGGACGGCGCGGTCGAGATCCTGGCCCGCAAGAAGAACATCCGGGTGCTGCGCTGCCCCGACGCGCCGTCGAACCCCGTCGAGGTCAAGCCCGTTGACGGCGGCGCCCTGCTCCAGGAGACCGACCGGCTGCAGGCCGAGGGCGACGACCCGGCGAGCTGGACGCTGGCCAGCGGGACCGCGCTGTCCGCCGACGAGCTGGCCGAGCTGGCCTTCGCCTGGCGCGCCTGCCGTGCCGTGAAGTCCAACGCCATCCTGCTCGCCAAGGACGGCGCCACGGTCGGTGTCGGCATGGGCCAGGTCAACCGCGTGGACTCCGCGAAGCTCGCGGTGCAGCGGGCGGGCGAGGACCGGGCGCGTGGCTCCTACGCCGCCTCCGACGCCTTCTTCCCGTTCCCGGACGGCTTCGAGGTGCTGGCCGAGGCCGGCGTCAAGGCCGTGGCCCAGCCCGGCGGTTCGGTCCGCGACGAACTCGTCGTCGAGGCCGCCGCGAAGGCCGGCGTGACGATGTACTTCACCGGGACCCGGCACTTCTTCCACTGAGCCTGAGCCTGGCCGGAGCCGCCGGCAACAGCACGAAGGGCCGCACCCCAGCCGGGGTGCGGCCCTTCCGCGTTGCCTCCGCGCGGTCACCGAAGGCGTAGCCGACGACGTCAGTAACGCGGCCTGTTGAACCAGTACTTGCTCTCGTCCTTGGAGGTGAAGGCGATCACCATGATGCCCAGGATGGTGTGGACCAGGCCGATGGGGAAGGTGCACAGGCTCAATATGAGGGTGCCGACACCGAAGACGATGCTGCCGACCCGGACCCCGTTGCCCCCGTTGGCGAACTGCAGGGCCAGAGTGATCGCGAGCACGGTGAAGATCACGATGAGCACGATCACCGCGATCAGCAGGCCCTTGCTCACGTTGAGCGCGGTGACGTCCTCAGCGGCGGAGTACGCCGAGACATCGTGCGAGGCCTTGCTGACGCTGCCCAGCCCCGCCACGGCGATGATCAGGCCGATGAGGTTCACACCGGCGAGCACGAACAGGATCACCCGGGCGGCCTTGACCCCGCCGGGCATCGCCACGGGGTACTGCGGCTGCATACCGGACACCCCGCCGCCACCCGGGTACGGGCCGTACGGGGACGGCTGCTGTGGCTGCTGTGGCTGCTGCTGCGGGTAGCCGTACTGGGGCTGTTGACCCGGCGGCGGACCATAGGGGTTCTGTGGGGGATAACTCACTGGCGGTGTCCTTCATGCGACGTGAACGGAGCCGTGAAGGCCCCGGTCGCGCAGGGGCGAGGGGGCCTTCACGGAGTGGTGCACCTCGGGCCGGGGTGGCACCCCCAACCGCTTACTGGGTCTTGACGACCACCGAGCCCACGGCCTTGTCGGCGAAGGTCTGGGCCTTGTCGTCCCACAGCGGCCACAGCCAGCCGACGTAGCACGCGATGCTGTCGAGGAAGTGCGCCAGACGGCGGACGAAAGCCATGCCGAAGCCGAGCGGCTGACCGGTGTCCTCGCGGACCACCCGGATGCTCATGGCCTTCTTGCCTATGGTCTGGCCCTTGTTGCCTTCCTGGATGAGCATGAAGATGCCGCCCGCCATGAACGCCAGGGCGGCGATCACGATCAGGATGAAGGCGATGGCCGGCGGGCCGGCCGAGGCCGCTTCCGACCGGCAGTTGTAGTCGTCGTAGGCGCAGCTGTTGATCTCGCTCGTGGCGGAGGTGATCATGCCGAACCCGATCGCGTACAGGATGCCGGGCACCAGGCCCACGATCAGGCCGTCGATGAGCATGGCGCACAGCCGCGCACCCCAGCTCGCGTACCCCGTCGGCATGCCCATGCCCGGCATCCCCGGCTGGCCGTAGGGGGCCGCCGCCTGCTGCGGGTAGCCGTACGACTGCTGCTGCGGGACCTGCTGTTGGGGGTAGCCGTACGGCTGCTGCTGCGGGGCCTGCTGGGGGTACCCGTAACCGGGCTGGCCCTGCGGCGGGGCCGGGGGCTGCTGGCCGTACGGGCCCTGCGGCGCCTGCGGCTGCTGCCCGTACGGGCCCTGCGGCGGCTGCTGCTGGCCGTAGGGGTTGTTCGGGTCGCCGAAACTCATCTGCTGTTTTCCTCCGTTGGGTGACTGCGGCACGACGCGGCGTGACTCGGAGGAAAAACAGGTTTCACTGGCCACCCCCCGACAAAGCCTGCGGCACTGTGTGTCAATCCTTCTAGTTGCGCATTCACTCTGTCCAGTCAAGGCCCGTGGCTGTTGTGCAAGTGCAATGATCAATTCCGGCCACGGACGCCCCGCGTGCCCTGATTGGAACGCCGCCGCCCTCATCCGCGAAGATGGGGGGTATGACTGCCCAGATCCTGGATGGCAAGGCCACCGCAGCCGCTATCAAGTCCGAGCTCACCACCCGCGTCGAAGCGCTGAAGGCCAAGGGCGTGCAGCCCGGTCTGGGCACCCTGCTGGTGGGCGACGACCCGGGAAGCCGCTGGTACGTCAACGGCAAGCACCGTGACTGCGCCCAGGTCGGCATCGCCTCGATCCAGCGGGAACTGCCGGAGACCGCCACCCAGGAGGAGATCGAGGCGGTCGTCCGCGAGCTGAACGAGGACCCGGCCTGCACCGGCTACATCGTCCAACTCCCGCTCCCCAAGGGCATCGACGCGAACCGTGTCCTGGAACTGATGGATCCGGCCAAGGACGCCGACGGACTGCACCCGATGAGCCTGGGCCGCCTGGTCCTCGGCATCGACGGGCCGCTGCCGTGCACCCCGTACGGCATCGTCCAGCTGCTGCGGCGCCACGACGTCGAGATCAAGGGCGCCCATGTGGTGGTCGTCGGCCGCGGTATCACCATCGGCCGCCCGATGCCGCTGGTCCTCACCCGCAAGTCCGAGAACGCCACGGTGACCCAGTGCCACACCGGCACCCGCGATCTGTCCGCGCACCTCAAGCAGGCCGACATCATCGTCGCCGCGGCCGGTGTGCCGCACATCATCAAGCCCGAGGACGTCAAGCCCGGCGCGGCGGTCCTGGACGTCGGCGTCAGCCGTGACGAGGCCGGCAAGATCGTCGGCGATGTGCACCCGGGCGTCGCCGAGGTGGCCGGCTGGGTCGCCCCCAACCCCGGCGGCGTCGGCCCGATGACCCGCGCCCAGCTGCTGGTCAACGTCGTCGAGGCCGCCGAGCGCGCGGCGGGCTGACCACACGCGATCTGAGACCCTGTCCCTGAGACAGACGGATCCGGACCCCGAAGGGACTGCCAGCCATGGGTGCCGAAGCGCATGCGGACGGGGCCAGTGAGCCACAGCGCTCCTCGCGCCGCTTTCCGACGCTGACCCGCGACACCGCCCGGCCGGAAGGCGGCGGGCGGGCCGCCTCGGGCGGCTTCCCCGCGCCCGCCCGGCAGTGGCCGCTGCTCAGCGTCATGGGCGGGGTCGCGCTCGGGCTGCTGCTCGTCGCGCTCGACGCGTTCCGCATCGGGTCGATCGTGATCGGGCTCGCCCTGCTGGGCGGCGCGGTGCTGCGGTGGGCGCTGCCGTCGGTGGGGATGCTGGCCGTGCGCTCCCGCTTCACCGATATGGCCACCTACGGGGGGCTCGGCTTCGTGATCGTGATGCTGGCGCTGATGGTGCAGCCCAAGCCGTGGATCCACATCCCGTTCCTGGACGACATCGTTCACTTCACGGTGCGGTAGGGGTCCCTCCCCAGCCGGACCGGCTGGTACGACGCGATGACGGCGGCCCGTCTTCTCCTCCGGGAGGGGACGGGCCGCCGTTGTGCTGTGCGGGTGCGGGGCGCGGCGGGGTCGTACGGGGCCGTGTGAGGTCGTTCGTGGTCCTAGGAGGTCGTGCAGGGGGCGGGGCGGCGCGCGGAGAGCGGTGGAGGCGTCGTGGGACGGGTCGCGCGGCCCGGGGGAGTGCCACCGGTTGTGCTTCCGCCCGCCGGTGTCCGGCGCACGGTGGCCGCCGTCCGCGGACGCCGTGGGACGCCGTGGGATGTCCCGGCTGTGACCTGCGGGGACGTCGTCGGGGTGGACGCCGCGGTGGGACGGTGAAGGCGGCGGCGGGACGGTTCGGACACCCGCGTGGAAAGAGTAAAAAGCGGGAAGGGGAGCCCTGTCCGCGCCATCATCGGCGGCACAGGGGGCTCATGGCCTCGGGGGAGAACGAACGCGTATGGGGTGGAACATGTCGCGTTGGAAAGGGCTGCCCGAATCGCTGGACCACCGGGTGCGGTATCTGATCGTCCAGTTACGGAGACTGAAGGACCACAGCGGCCTCAGCCTGGCCGCGCTCGCCGCCAGGACCTCGTACAGCAAGTCGTCCTGGGAGCGCTATCTCAACGGCAAGAAGCTGCCGCCGCGCGAGGCGGTGGAGGCGCTGGCGCGCATCTGTGCGGCCGATACGACCCGGCTGCTGGCGCTGCACGAGGTCGCCGCCCAGGCCTGGCACGCGGAACGGCCGCAGGCGGGGGCGGAGACAGAGGCAGAGGCAGGGGCAGGAGCAGGGGCAGGGGCGGAGCGGGACGAGGCGGCCGTAGCCGCTGGGCCCGCTGCCACCGCCGTACCTGCCGTACCTGCCGCACCCGCCGTACGGGGCGTACCCGCCGCGGCCCCGGCCGGTCGCCAAGTGCCGCTCAGGCCGCTGGTGCTGGGGGCCCTGGCCGTGCTCGTCATGGCCGGTGCGGCGCTGCTGGTCGCCCGTCTCTGGGAGGACGCCTCCGGGATAGGCAGTAGTGGCGTGGACGCCGTGCCGGCCGTCAGCGGGACCGGCGCCGCACCGGCCTTCACCCGCCGGCCGGGGGAGGCCTTCCCCTGCTCCGTACAGCGCCGGGCAGGCGCCCTGTACGCCGGGCACAGCCGCACCGGCACGGCGATCCTGGGCCGTGGCGCGACGGGCTGGGACGTCGTCGAGGCGCAGTGTCTGCTGCACCGCCAGGGCTACGACCCGGGCGTGGTGGACGGCATCGTCGGCGGGAAGACCCTGCGTGCCGTCAAGCGTCTGCAGGCCAGGGCCGGTCTGCCCACGGACGGGATCGTGGGCCCCGACACCTGGAAGGTGCTGCGCCGGTGAGCGGGCCCGGCGCCGCACCGGCGGGAGGCGTCGAAAACTCTCGACTGGCAGTGCGCATGCGGGAGTTGAGGGACCGTACGGGCCTCACCCTGGCCGGTCTCGCCGAGCGGACGCCCTACAGCAAGTCGTCCTGGGAGCGCTATCTCAACGCGAAGAAGCTGCCGCCGCGGGGTGCGGTCGAGGCGCTGTGCCAGCTGGCGGGGGAGCCGTCCGGAGGGCTCCTGGCACTGTGGGAGCTGGCGGATGCGGCCTGGAGCGGACGCGGCCGGCCGGACGGCGGCGCGCTGCCGGGCAGGGGCGCGATGCCGCGCACGGGCGCGGCGCCGGACCGCGGCGAGTCACCGGACCTGGCGCCGGTCCCGGTCCCGGCCCCGGTCCCGGTTCCGGACCCGGCCCCGGAACCAGGCCCGGGACACGCCGCGGCCGGTGCGCCGCCCCCACGGCTGCCGCAGCGCGTCATGGCCGTTGTCGCCGGCGCCTGTGTCGGCCTGGCGGCGGTCGGGGTGGCGGTGCTGGCCTTCGGGGTGGGAGAGGTGGGTGTGGTGAGCACCGGCCCGGGGCGAGGGGCGGCCGCGCCCGAGCCCTCCGAGGTGACCGGCTGCCGGGCGAGGGCCTGCGACGGCAAGGATCCCGAGTCGATGTACTGCGAACTCCCTGACCTGGTGGTGACGCCGGTGGAGCGCACCGCCGCCCGCGGGGAGCATGTGCAGATCCGTTACGGCAAGGCCTGCGGCGCGGCCTGGGGCCGGCTCCGCAACGGCCGGGTCGGGGACCGTCTGGAGGTGTCGGTGCCGGGGGCGCGGCCGCGGTCGGTACGGGTGGTGGACCGGTTCGACGCCGAGGGGTATCTCGTCACGCCGATGGCGGTGGCCCGCGGACCCGAGGGCATCCGCCTCTGTCTCTACCCGGCGGGCGGCGGGGCACGGGAGTGCTTCGCACCGTAGGCCCTTGAGGGGGTGACGCGGGCTGTTCTTGTCAGTAAACGTACGGAACTCGTACAGAGTCCGGTCGAAATGCGACACTGCGGGGGCCACGGGGTGTGCGGGTGGGTGACCTGTGCCCGGATGCTCCCGTGCGCCTGCGCACGCGAACTGCCGTCCTGACCGGGGGCGTCCGTGCGGGGAGCAAGAAGGGCGGACCGGGGGAGCCGCTGTCGCACGTAAGCGGGGGGATAGGGGGAGGCAATGCCTCGCTGGAAGGCGCTTCCGGAAGAACTCGATCCGCAGGTAGGGGAGTTCACCGGTCAGCTGCGCAGGCTCGTGGACCGCAACGGGCTGAGTGTGGCCGCCGTCGCGGACCGTACGGGCTACAGCAAGACGTCCTGGGAGCGGTACCTCAACGGGCGGTTGCTGCCGCCGCTGCGCGCGGTGGTCGCGCTCGCCGAGGTGACCGGCGCGCAGCCGGCGCATCTCACCACGCTGTGGGAGCTGGCCGAACGGGCCTGGAGCCGGGCCGAGATGCGGCAGGACGTCACCATGGAAGCGATCAGCGTGGCCCAGGCGCGCGCTGCCCTGGGGGAGTTCGACACGGAGCCGGCACAGACCGCGCCGACGACGAAGTCCGCAAAGGGAGCCAAGGCGGCAAAGGGAGCCAAGGCGGCAGAAGTCAAGGCGGCGAAGGCCAAGGGCGCGAAGCCGCCGCAGGCCGCGGGCCCGCTCACGGAGCCGCTGACGGTGCAGTGGCCGCAACAGCCGCGCCTGGACCTCCCGTCGAGCGCCGACTTCCCCGCCGAGCAGATGGCGGCGGCAGCGGCATCGGGCCACTCCCCGGCGCCGGCCGCCTCTCCCGCCGCACCCGCCGCGCCCGCGAACCAACGGCCCCGCCGCGGCCGGACGGCCGTCTTCGTCGCCGGCGCGGTCGGCGCGCTGCTGCTGGCCGGCGCCGCCGTACTGCTGCTGAAACCGGCCGCCGGACCGGTCACGAAGCCGGCGGCCGCCCCCGCCACCGCGCCGAGCGCAAAGCCGGACCTTCCGGCCGGGGTGCACTGCACCGGCGAGGGCTGCGTGGGCAAGGACCCGGAGAAAATGGGGTGCGGCGGGACGCACGCGGTCACCCCGTCCCGCGGGCTGGCCGGGCGTTCGGTGATCGAGGTCCGCTACAGCGCGGTCTGCCACACCGCCTGGGCACGGATCAGCCGGGCGGCGCAGGGCGACCAGGCCACCATCAGCGCCGGCGGCCACAGCGCCACGGCGCAGGCCGAGCGGGGCGGCGACGCCTACACCCCGATGGTCGCGGTGTCCGGGGACCCGGCGAAGGTCGCCGCCTGCCAGACGACCATGTCGGGTGCCAAGAACTGTGCCCGTCCAGTTCCGGCCACGCCCGCCGGCTCCGCCACGGAATCGCCGAGCAGGTGAGCAACCTGCCGCGCACGTTCCGGCTCGCCAAGTCCGCCGGGGACGACACCAAGTGGCCACCAAAACCGGGCCGGGCGCCCCGCACACTCTGCGGGGCGCCCGGCCCGTCTCCTCCGTCGCCGTTGGCCTGCCGACGCGGTGCGGTGCGTGACCGCCGCTACGTAGCAAGCGGCGGCGCTCATGCGGCGGGAAGCGTTCGGCTTCCCCAACTGGGCGAGCGTCCTCGCGTAAGCGGATCTCCGCCTCGGAGGCATCACTCAATGAACGACCATCGGAGGATCGAGTGGCGCGATTTCCCGGTTGAAGAACTCTGTAAAATCTTCCCCTTGGCCGTAAAGCGCATCGAAGTCGGCGGAGGTTTCTTCAATCGCCACCTGATCTGTGATGCGGTTGGCTCCCGCTGCATTCCCGTCGTCGTCGTAAATCACCTCATACATGACCTCGTCGCCAAGGATCACGACTTCTGGCACAAGGTGATCGACTTCGATATCTGAGATGTTGCGGGCATCCATCACTCTGATGTTATCGCCCAGTTCCACCCGTAGGCGAAGTACGAACAATTCCCACTGTACGTACGGTGTAACCGGGAACTGCACTACGCGAAGCCGACGCTCCACAACCCCGAGTTCAGTAGCCTTCTGGAACTGAGCAGCGTAGACTTCACGCTTCTCCTCAATCAAGGAGAGCGCTCTATTCCACTCGCCGGCAGCAAAGGCTTCCCAGCTGGGAAACCCTCGCTCCTTGAAATTCTGCCCACGCTCAAGCTTTTTCAAGAAGCGGATGCCGCTCTCATGATGGCGACGAAAGTCCTTGTGGTAGCTTGGTCGATCCAAATGCTCTGAGGTAGTTCGATGGAACGACTCAAACACTTGGGATATCCGGCTTCGCCGCGACCATCATGCTCCTCGGGATGACCACGAGTCGTTCGTCGTTGCCTACCGATACACCTGCGGGAAGATTTTTCCCGAGCGAGCCTGTCAGATCTCTGCCGATGATGGCGACATCCCCATTTTCCAGCTCCCAGATATCGGGGCAGTCGGGGTTGTCTGTGGTATGCCCTAACTCCTGTGGGGATTTTCCCAGCCGCCTCTTGAATCGCGTTGTAGGGTCAGCTTCCCAAGGCCTGGCCACAACCACTCCTCTCCTTCGGGCGTTCCAGAGCTTTTCGAGCCTAGCGCCTGAAGCTCGATGCAGCCAGAGCAAACGCTGGTGCTACGCAGGAAAAATGGACGATGGCATATGCCAGGGGAAAATTACATCGAGGGTCGCTTGTCTGTTCAGTTTGATAGTGCAACGATGCTGACCTTGAGTTGCCACACGGTCCTCGCGGCCTTGATGGTCTGCTTTATGGGCTAATAGCAAAAATTTAGAGCAGTAACGATTCAACTGGGGGAGTCATGGATCCGGAATTAACATCGTTCACACAGGCCGCTGGAACCACCTTGGTCACTCTGATGGCGACTGAGGCCTGGCAGCACACTCGCGACGGGTTAACTCGCCTGTGGCAGCGTCTGCAGCCTGACCGGGCGCACATTGTTTCCGATGAATTGGACGCAAGTCGCGAAGAAGCTCTGCGCGCCCACTCGGCAGCTGACCAAGAGATGCTGAGTGAATTGTGCTTGCAATGGCAGGGATATCTCCGCCGATTGTTGCTCGCCCAGCCAGAGGCCGTTGAGGAGCTTCGCAGGTTGCTTGACGAGGTCGGTTCGGAAGCCGCTACGCACGCTGCACAGATCACTCAGCACGGAACTGCATCCGGGCGAGCACGCGTCTATCAAGCCGGCCGAGACGTGCACATCAATGAACGATGAGAGGTCCGATGGACGGCCATGCCGAAGATGCCGGTCGCGTCTACCAATCATCGCGTGACCAACACATCAGCGAGTACCACTATCACGGCAGCGATGCCCCTGGCTTGACCGGCCCGGACTCGGTTCGACGCCCGGCAGTAGGCCGAGCACCCGTGGTTCTGCG
This sequence comes from Streptomyces sp. NPDC047049, assembly GCF_040643995.1. Taxonomy (NCBI): domain Bacteria; kingdom Bacillati; phylum Actinomycetota; class Actinomycetes; order Kitasatosporales; family Streptomycetaceae; genus Streptomyces; species Streptomyces sp. NPDC047049. The sequence continues at coordinate 91,852 of NZ_JBEYVM010000003.1, forward strand.
CGACCGCGCCGAAGTGCTCGATCGCTTACGGGCGAGTGTCGCGGAAACGGAAGGAGATGGCGGTCAGGCCTTCGTTCTTCACGGCATGGGAGGCTGCGGCAAGACCGCTGTCGCGCACGCCTTCTTTCAATTCGCTACGGAGGTCGGCGGTCGTGTTGGTCTGTGGGTGAACGCCTCCGACCGTGTGAGCCTGCGCTCCGGCATGCTCGCCGTTGCCGCTGACCGTGGTGCCACAGACGGCGAGCTATTGGCTGCTCGCAACGGCCTGCGTCCTGGAGCCGACCTCGTGTGGGAACACCTCGACCGGTCCGATGAGCCCTGGCTGCTGGTACTGGACAACGCAGATGATCCCGAGATTTTGGGGGATGGAAGCTGGCTGCGTACCAGTCCTGGCGGCATCGTGGTGGTCACGACACGGCGTGCGGCTGCTCGCTGGTGGCCAGGAGCGGAGTTGCAGCATATTGGGGTGCTACCGCGGGAAGACGCTGCACGAGTGCTGTGTGACCTGGCGCCGCAGAGCGGCACGTTGAAGCAGGCTTCGGCAATCGCAGACAAACTCGGTCGACTGCCGCTCGCGCTGACGCTGGCCGGGGGCTTCCTGTCCCACCAAGTCCTCGACCCCTGGACGATGGACGCCTATGGCCGACACCTCGACGAGGAAGGAGAGCGTGTCGACCTCATCGACCAAGGAGCGGACCTCTTGTCGGATGCAGACCCACGTCACCTGGTAGGGCGTACTTGGCAACTCACGCTCGACGCATTCGAAGCTCGCGGTCTACCCGAGGCAGTGACACTGCTTCGCCTGCTTGCCCGTTTCGCTTCGGAGCCACTGCCACTGACCCTGCTGAATCGCCCTGAAATCAGCGGTGTCCTCCCTCGGGCTCGCACTGAAACGGCACTGCGAGCGTTGCTCGACCAATCGCTTACTGAACTGGTTGACGTGGGCGTGCGGTGTGTTCAAAGCCACGGTGTGCTGCTCGACAGCGTCGCTTCCGCCACGCCATTGGACTCGCTTACCCATCTCAACTCGACAGCTTGCCGGCTGCTGGACGCCGCAATTCCCAAACTCCCTGATGCCGGCCCGGAAGACCCGCACCTGCGGTTGCTCAGCCCCCACGCCATCGCCTTGCTGCAGCATGCCGCGACTTCCGTAACAATGGCCGATTTGGTGGGTATCGCGACTCGCTTGGCCACTGCCCTGCACCGCACAGGGGACTACCTGTCCGCCTGGGAGACTGCCCATAGCGCGGTATCGCTTTCGGAGCACATGCTCGGTTCGGAGCACCGTTTGGTCTTGGCTGCGCGTTCCAGGTCTGGCCGAGCACTGTTCCGGCTGGGAAGGTATTCGGAGGCCGAGCCGCTGCTGCGCCAGGTCCGAAGCGATCAGGAGCGGCTGTTCGGAGCCTACGACCCGGACACTCTGGACAGTAGTCACGGACTTCAACTAGTGCTGGGAAACCGTGGCAAGAAGGCGGAAGCTCTGTCCCTGCTCCATGCCACCATCGCAGGCCGACAGTCGGCACTCGGGCCTGCACATCCATTGACGCTGCGTTCCCAGGCCAGCCTGCTGACGATGCTGTCGACGGCCGAACTCGAAATGGAAGACAACTCTGCATTGCTTTCCTTGCCCTCGGAATGTGAGCGGCATCTCGGCCCGGAGCACACAGTCACGCTGGGAGCAAGGCACAACCATGCCTGGGCGCTTTACGTACTCGGGCGCTTTGGCGAGGCCAATGAGGAGATTCAGCTGGTCGCGGACACATATGAACGTCGATTTGGGTCCGATTACCCCATCGCGCTTTCGGCGCAACAGCTATACGCTCGAATTCAAGATGGCCTCGGACACTCCGAGGCAGCAGTAGACCTTATGAATGACGTCGTGGAAAGGCGAACCAACAGCCTCGGAGCTGACCATCCTTTTACAGCTGCCAGCAGGAAGGTGCTGGCTGAGCTCAAGGAGAATCGGCGAACTGCTCCCTGATTCCTCATCGGCGGCTCCTACGAGATGTCGCTGATGAGGCAGGGGGACCGGCGCCGATCGGCGCAGCGGGTTGGCGCGGGCGCCGACCGGCCGGGCGCCGGGCCCGCTGCCTGCCCGGGGCTCCTCCCGGAGGTTGGCCGAAATTCAGGGGGCATGCTCTCAGGGATCTCGGGCAGACGACGGTTACCCCCCCACGGGTGTGGCACAACCTGGCGGCCGCCCGCACTCCCCCCTCCTTGAGTGGGCGGCCGCCGCCCCCTTCCACGGGGCACGACACGGGCCCGGCGCGGTGCACACCGCGCCGGGCACACGCGCCCCTAGGGACGGCCGTGCGGAAGACCGCATGGAGAGCCATGTGGAAGGCCCGCGGAGGCCCGCGGGAGGCCGTACGGACAGCCGTACGGGCAGCCGTACGGGCGCCCCGGAAGCACCCGGTGAGGTGTTCCACACCGGCCCGTCGCTTGTGCCGGGCGGGGGTCCGATAGCCTGACGGCCGGGTCTCTCGATACCAAGAGACCCGGATAGCTGGGCAGGGACACCCACCGCCACCCATGGTGGTCCAGGGGCTTGCCCCCGGAAAACACCGCGCAGGAGATCGCCATGACCCGCACTCCCGTCAATGTCACCGTCACCGGCGCCGCCGGCCAGATCGGTTACGCACTCCTCTTCCGCATCGCTTCCGGTCATCTGCTCGGCGCCGACGTGCCGGTCAAGCTGCGCCTTCTGGAGATCCCACAGGGTCTGAAGGCCGCCGAGGGCACCGCCATGGAGCTGGACGACTGCGCCTTCCCGCTGCTGCAGGGCATCGACATCTCGGACGACCCGAACGTGGCCTTCGACGGTGCGAACGTCGCCCTGCTCGTCGGCGCCCGCCCCCGTACGAAGGGCATGGAGCGCGGCGACCTCCTGGAGGCCAACGGCGGCATCTTCAAGCCGCAGGGCAAGGCCATCAACGACCACGCCGCGGACGACATCAAGGTCCTGGTCGTCGGCAACCCCGCCAACACCAACGCCCTGATCGCCCAGGCCGCCGCGCCGGACGTACCGCGCGAGCGCTTCACCGCCATGACCCGCCTGGACCACAACCGCGCGCTGTCGCAGCTCTCGAAGAAGACCGGCACCCCGGTCTCCGAGATCCGCAAGCTGACGATCTGGGGCAACCACTCCGCCACCCAGTACCCCGACATCTTCCACGCCGAGGTCGCGGGCAAGAACGCCGCCGAGGTCGTGAACGACCAGAAGTGGCTGGCCGAGGACTTCATCCCGACCGTCGCCAAGCGCGGTGCGGCGATCATCGAGGCCCGTGGCGCGTCCTCCGCCGCCTCCGCCGCCAACGCCGCCATCGACCACGTCCACACCTGGGTCAACGGCACCGCCGCCGGCGACTGGACCTCGATGGGCATCCCCTCGGACGGCTCCTACGGCGTCCCGGAGGGCCTGATCTCCTCCTTCCCCGTCACCACCAAGGACGGCAAGTACGAGATCGTCCAGGGCCTGGAGATCAACGACTTCTCCCGCGAGCGCATCGACGCGTCCGTGCAGGAGCTGACGGAGGAGCGCGAGGCCGTCCGCGGTCTCGGCCTCCTCGGCTGACCCACCGCAGCGGCCGCCCCACACGGACGGCACCGCGGCACCTACGAGCCCGTACGGCCTGCAACGGCCGTGCGGGCTCGGTCGTTCGGGACCCGGTCCCTACGGCCCCGGCCGGGAGCCCGTCACCCTTGACGTAAGTCCGCCCCGTAGTCCGCCTCGTGAGCGTCGTCCGGAACCGGCAGGCGCGCGCCCCGGCTGTCGGCGACGCGCAGCACATTGCCAAAGGCCTGGGTGGTCGCCCGCAACGCCAGCCGCAGCGCATGCTCCCCCGCCTTGCCGTCGTCCAGTACGGCCACCGCGCCCTTGAGGACGTCGGCACCGTCGCACAACTGCTCCGCCTCGATCTCGTCGGCCAGCCGCGACAGCACACCCCCGGTCCCGTCCGCCGACAAGAAGCACGGCTTCCCGCCTTCGCCCTCCCACGGCAGCAGGCGCAGCCCCGGCCACACGGGGGCGGCATCCCGGTCGTAACTCATGCTCAATGACTCCCAGAGGTTGGTTGGGCGAGAAGGCGGCACAGTCGGCCGGACGACCCGTTACGTTGGGTGTGTTCAGCGTTGCGCCCCGTAGTGCGCGGCCGCAACGTCAGACGCGTGACACTCACCATCTGGCACCAAGGGGGATGCGGTGAGCCGACGACGACGCAATGCCGCGAGTGGACCGGCAGCCACCAATGCCGCCGTCTTCGGGGAGGTGCTGAGGCACTTCCGGGAGGCGGCGGGGTACACGCAGGAGGAGTTGGCGCACAAGATCCCGTGCGACCGCTCGCAGGTGGCCCGCGTGGAGGCGGGCACGCGCGTACCGCAGGAATCCTTCGCCCGGCAGTGCGACGAACTGCTGCAGACGGGCGGAGTGCTGCTGCGGTTATGGGGCCGGATCGACTGGTACCCGGAGGTGCAGCATCCGGACTGGTTCGAGCGGCGGGCGGAGATGGATGCCGAGGCGGTGGCCCTGCGCGCCTATCAAGAGCGGGTGATTCCTGGCTTGTTGCAGGCGCCGGGCTACGCGCACGCGCTGTTCTCTCAGGTCGCGAGTGGCGCTGCGGTTGAGGAACGCGTCCGGGCTCGACTGAGCCGCCAGCCGCGCTTCCTGGCCGAAGGCGGCCCGCTGTACGTCGCCGTCCTGGACGAGAGCTGTCTGCGCAATGCGGTGGGGGATCCGGAGGTCATGCGTGACCAGTGCGCACATTTGCTGAGTGTCGGCCAGCGTCCCAACATCCGCATCCAGGTGGCCCCAGCGGGTCTCTTCGGGCTCGTTCGCCCGAGGGGTTCCATGTCGCTGATCGAACTGCCCAAAGAGCGTTGGGTGTACTCGGAGTCGCTGGACCGTGGCCACTTCAACAACGATCCGGCAGTCTACGTACGCTACAGCCAGACCTATGATGTGCTCAGGGCGGACGCTCTGTCAGCCCACGAGTCCGCCGCTCTGATCAGCGACGTGATGGAGGGGTACGAGCAGCATGGACAGGTTCGAACTCGGCGCGGCGACCTGGGTCAAGAGCAGCTACAGCGACAACAACGGCGGCGACTGCGTCGAAGTGTCGCTCACCTGGATGAAGAGCAGCTACAGCGACCGCGACGGCGGCAACTGCATCGAAGTAGCCCCCGGTATCCCCGACGCCGTCCCCGTCCGTGACAGCAAGGACCCCCACGGTCCCGTACTGGTCTTCCCGACGGGTGGCTGGTCGTCCTTCGTCGCGGCCCTCAAGGGCGGGGAGTTTCCCGCGGCCGTCTGATCCGCTTCGCGACCTTGGGTTATCGCGCTGACACGGAGTGCTCGGTTCCCCTATGCTGCGGCTTCTGTACCGCCGTGGCCGGAACCGGCTGTTCGCCTGCTCAACAGGGCCGCGGTGATGGCTCGTTGGTGTGGTTGATGGGGGAAGCCGATGACTCGGACAGATGTGCCTGCGCAGCCCGGTGAACCGGGCGGTCCGCAGGGGTTGCGGAAGGAGACCGGCAGCGCGCCGCCTCCGCCGCAGCTCCCCCCGACCCCGCCGGGGGCCAGTGAAGCGACCCGGCTGCTGTGCGCCGGCACGTACATGGACGACGCCTTCCGTGACGCGGTCATCGACGAGCTGTACGTCCACGAGGAGCGGTTCGCCGCGCCCTCCCTGGGCATCGACGCCGCCCGCGTCCTCGCCCACGCGCTGCGCGCCAGACGGCTCCAACTGGGCTGGGCGGCGGCGATCCTGCTGGTGTGGATCGTCGCCCTCCCGCTGACCTCCGGTCTCGCGGCGCTCTACCTCATCCCGGTCGCCCTCATGGCGCTGGGCCGCGTGGTCCGCCGGGCGCCGGTCCCGCAGTGGGCGGCCCGTTTCCTCTCCTTCGTCCTGCGCTGGTACGGCCGGCTGACGCTTGCCTTCCTCTATGTGTCGCTGCTGGTGACGGGGTTCGGCGCCGGGATCGGCATCATCGGCGCGGGGTGGCCGTTCTCGGAGCTGCTTCCGGACGGGCTGAACTCCCTGACGGGTGACGGCTCGGGCGCGTCCGGCTCGTTGTACGACGCCGGCCTCGGCAGTGCGTACGGCAGCGGCAGCGCGTACGACGGTGCCGGTGCACTGGGCGGCCTCCTGTTCGCGGTGTGGGTCGCGCTGCTGCTGCCGCTGGCCGTGGCCGGGCTGGTCGCGCTGCAGCGCGGGCAGTTCGCCCGGGTGCTGGCGGGCGAACTGTCCCGGGAGCGCTTCCCGGACGTGATGTCCGACCCCGCCGAACGGGCCGAGGGCCACCGCTTCCAGCGGCTGCGGGACCGGGTGCGGATCGAGCAGCACGGGCCGCTGGTGATGTACCGGGCCGCCGACCCGTTCTGCGGCGCCGGTTACCCGTACAAGACCTGGTCGCTGTCGGTGGAGCTGAACCCCCGGGCGGACCGGGAGGCCGAGCCGCTCGACAACAGCGCCATCCTGGCCCGGATCGTGCCGCTGGTGGCGGCGCTGCGGGTGCCGTCCCCGCACGGCTCGCCCCAGGTGGCGGCCGCGGTACGCGACCGGCTGCGCGCCCTGGAGATCGACGAGTGCGTGTTCCTGCCGGCCGACGGGCTGCCGGCCCGCGAATCGGCGCCGTACGCACCCGACGCGTTCGAGGCGCACCGCGCGCGGGCGGTCGAGGAGGGCGGCGAGACCCGCCGGCACTTCCTGCGGATCCGGGTCGGAGGCTGGAACGAGGGCATCGTCACCACGCTGTTCGTCCGGGTGCACACCCAGGGCGGCATGCTGATGCTGGAGATCGCGCCGCATGTGCTGTTGCCGCTGCGGCAGCTCTTCCAGGACGCCGACCGGATCGCCCACCAGTACCGTCACCACCACCACTTCGGCAAGGCGGTGTGGGCGCTGTCCCGCACCCCCAGCTCCGCCGGACACGCCCTCGCCACGCTGGTGCGCGGACTGCTGTCGGTCTGGCGGCTGGCCGTCGGCGGGCACGGTGCGGCGCTGCCCGAGGGCCCCGGCGCCTCCGTCCGGGAGCTGGGCTCCTTCGGGGAGTCCTCGCTGTTCCAGGACATGGATGTGGCCCGCTACCTGAAGACCATTCAGCAGCGGGTGGCGGCCGGGGTGACCACGGCACTGCGCGAGGCCGGCTATCAGACCGACGAGTTCGAGCAGCGGATCGTGCATGTCGCCGAGGGCGGCGTCTACGTCGAGTCCGCACAGGGCGCCGTCGGGATCGGCGACCACAACACCATCACCCACCACTCCACCCCCCGGCGCGGCGCCGAGACGAAGGGAAGTGCCCAGCGTGGCAACGGCTGACGAGCGCGGTAACGGCATCCACATCGGCAGCGTCCGGGGTGCCTTCGCCATCGGCGACCACAACACGGTGACCCACAACGAAGGCACGGCCGTACCCGCGGGGGACCCGGCGCAGGAGGAGCTGCTGCGCGCCGTCCGCGCGCTGCGCGACGACCTGTCGCGGGCGGTGGAGAGCCCGCAGATCACGGCGCTGAGCGGGGAACTGGCCGAGACCGAAACGGAGATCGCGGACACCGGTGCGGCGGGCCCCGGCCGGCTGGCCCGGCTGCGAACGGCGCTTGCGGACGCCGGGGGCGTGGTGGGGCTGCTGGCCTCCGGTGCCGCGGTGACCCAGGCGGTCGCGGCCCTGGTGGGAGGCTGACGATGAAGCGTGGCGGGCAGGCCCGCTGGAACGACGAGACCCAGCGCTGGGAGGACGGCGCCCCGACGCCCGCCCCCTACACGGGCCCGATGCCGCCCCGGCCGTCCTTCACGCCGTCGGCAGGCGGGCCGTCGGCGGGTGGGCCGGTGACGGGCGGGACACCGCCAGGCGGGACACCGGCGGGTACCGTCCCCCCGCGCGTCACCGAACCGCTCTTCGCCCCCGATTCGCTCTACGTCCCCTTACCGGCCGACGAGCCCACAGCCGGGTTCCGGCGCCGTACGGCGCTGGTCGCCGGTGTGGCGGTGGCCGTGATCGCGGCGGCCGCGGGCGGCGGCTACCTGCTCTGGGGCCACCCGGGCGACGACCCGGCCGTCGCCCGCCCGGCGGCCCGCACCAAGGCATCCGCCTCGGACCACACGGCCACCACCGCCTCGCCCTCCGGCGCCTCCTCCGGCGCCACGGCCGGCACCGGGTCCCCCACCCCCCTCTCCACCGAGCTGCCCGACGGCTACCGCCTCGTCCACGACGAGAAGGGCTTCACCCTGGCCGTACCCGGCACCTGGAAGCGCAGCGAACGCCGGACGGGGGTGTTCTACACCGCCCCGGACGACCGCGGGCTGTTGCAGATCTTCGAGGTCAGCGAGCCGGACACCACCCCGTACGAGGCGTTGGAGACGGCGTCGCGGGGGCTGTCCGGCAACCCCGGCTACAAGGAAATAAGCCTCGAACCACTGGGGTACCCGGGTCCCGGCGCCGACGCCACGCAACTGGTCTACGCCTATGACAGCGAGCGTCTGGGGGAGCGGGTCAAGGTCGTCGACTGTGCCTTCACCGCCGCCGACGGCCGCCAGTTCGCCGTACTCGTCCTGGGCCCCGAGGCCGACTGGCCGGAGCAGGAGCAAACCCAGCAGAACATCCTGCGGAGCTTCGTCCCCGGCCGCTGAGCGCCACGACGCGACCGCAGGGCTCGGGGGCGGGGGTATGGGGGCTTACCCGGGCAGCTCCGTCCGCTCCCACCACTCGTAGACGGGCAGGGCCCCCTCGGCGGTGTGCTTCTGCCGGCTGGTGGCCCGGAAGTGTTCATAGCCGTTCCGGAACGGGATCTTCAGCTCGGCCCCGGGGGGATCGACCGGCACGATCCGCTCGGGGAGCTCTTCGGGGCCGCCTTCGAGCACCGCTTTCGCCGCTGTGTCAGCCATGCCTGCATTGTCGTCCGGCCCGCCGCCCGCGGCCCCTCCGGTTCGGCAGGCCGGGTGACGGCGCGGCGGCTGAGGCCTCAGTCGCGGGGGAACTCGGCGGTGGAGAGGGAGAAGTCGGGGAACGTGTCGTTCAAGCGGATCGGCTCGCCGTACGTGAGGCTGAGGTCGCTCCGGTAGTCGTCGCCCTGAGGGTGAGTGAAGACGCGGCAGCGGCCGAGGTAAGGGTCAGCGATCACGTACACGGGGATTCCGGCGGCGGCGTAGACGCCCTTCTTCGGGCCGTAGTCATTTTCCGCGGTGCCCTTGAAGATGACTTCGGCGACGAACTCGACGTCCTGGTAGCGCCGACGGCCCAGCTCGTTCTTCTCAGCACCGTCGGCGAACTTGGCGACGTCCGGGGCAAAGCCGTTCAACTCGCCGGGGAAATCGATCCGTACGTCGGAGGTGACCGGGGCGTCCATCCCGAAGCGGTCCTCCAGCGCCCGCACGATCCTGCGGATGGTCTGCCAATGGACATCCGGCTGCGGCGCCATGAACACGTACCCCTCGACGATCTCCACCTTGTAGCCCTCGGGGAGGCGCATCCGACCCAGCCGCTCGAACAGGTCGTCCAGCTCGGCGCTCCCGGCCATCTCGGTCCTGTCGGTCAGTTCGATGGTCACCGTGCCGCTCCCCCCCCGCTGCCGCGCGGGCGCGGGCAGCCGCACGGTTCAACGATACGTATGTACGAACGGTTACGTACCGCACGCGCGACAGGGGGAGGAACGGTCACGCCCCCTGCGATTCCCTCAGCCGGTCCTCCAGTACGGAGATGTCGGCCGTGTCGCCGGGGGCGGGGGTCTTGGTGGAGACGGGGGTGTTGTAGTTGCTGAGCAGGATGGTGCCGGAGCGGTGGTCGAGCTCGGCGGTGAGTTTGCGGGGGTAGTGCTTGCCCTCGATGGCCACGTAGAGGGTCTGCACGGCGCCCTTGGTCTTCTTGATGACGGGCAGGACGCGGGTGCCCTCCTCGGTGGTCGGCGCGCCCTTGGTGAGGGCGACCGCGGGGGCGTGGGACGGGGATGAGGGGGTGTGGCCGCCGGACGACGGCTTCTCGGGGGTCGAGGCCGACTTCTGGAACGCCTTGAGGTCGCAGGCGGCGGACAGGTTGCGCAGGAACGTGTTCTTCGTCGTGCCGTGCAGGAACGTGTTCTCGTACTTCGTCGCGGCTTCCTCGCCCGATTTGCCGGGCAGCTGGCCCTTCCAGAAGGCCGCGTCCGGCTTCATCCAGACCTGGTTTCCGCGCTTGATGAGTTCGACGCTGCCGTACTTGCCCTTACTGATGGCGCCGGTGCAGTTACCGGCGCGGTCGAGGGTGAGGTCGAGTCTGGTGGGATCAGCACTGGTGCTGGTGCGCAACCGCAGGGATTGCGCGCCGACCAGTTGCTGGAGGGCATCATCGGCGATCTGCTGGGCCGATTTGCTCGCGAGATCGCCTTCGCCGCCGTCCGAGGTCTCCGCCGCCGCCGCGGCCGTGGTGCAGGTGATCCCGGCTATCAGGGTCACGCCGCAGGTCAGCGCCGCGGTGACAGAGGCGGCACGCCGTCTGCTGGTCATCTCGGTACCTCCGGTCCCGAGGGAACAGTCCGCCAGGTACATACGGCTATTCAGGGTACGTTCCGGGACATTCCGCCGCACATTCAGTGAGTCGAATCACTTTCCATGAAGCTGTGGGCATAGATACGCGGCTTCAGGGGAGGGGTCCCCGTTGCTGGTGACGCCAGTGGTTGCACCAGTGGGATCAGAACGGTAACCGGAAGGCAGAACGACGTGTCGTCAATCGAGACCATTCACGTAGACGGGGTGTGGCTTGCGGCCGCAGCCGGCGAAACGCGGGAGGTCCTCGACCCCGCCGACGCGACGACGCTCCAGCTGGTCTCCGAGGGGAGCGCGAAGGACGCCGACGCCGCGGTCGAGGCCGCCCGCCGGGCCTTCGACAACGGTGCGGGCGCCTGGCCCCGTACGGCCGTCGCCGAACGCTCCGCGCTGCTGCGCCGGGTCGCCGACCTGCTCCAGCGTGACCGTGAGGAGATCGCCCTCATCGAGAGCCGGGACACCGGCAAGACGCTGGAAGAGGGCCGGGTCGACGTCGACGACGTCACCAACGCCTTCCGTTACTTCGCCGACCTGGTGATGAACGAGAGCGGCGGCCGGGTCGTCGACGCCGGATCGCCCGATGTGCACAGCATCGTCGTGCACGAGCCGGTCGGTGTCTGCGCGCTCATCACGCCGTGGAACTACCCCCTGCTGCAGGCAAGTTGGAAGATCGCGCCGGCCCTCGCGGCCGGCAACACTTTTGTGATCAAGCCCAGCGAGGTCACCCCGCTGTCGACCGTGCACCTGATCAAGCTGCTGGTCGAGGCCGGGCTGCCGGCCGGGGTCGCCAACCTCGTGACCGGCGCGGGCCTGCCGGTCGGCCAGCGGCTGGCCGAGCACCCGGACGTCGACCTGTTCTCCTTCACCGGTGGCCTGGTCAGCGGGACGAAGGCGGGCGCGGCGGCGGTCTCCGGCGCCAAGAAGATCGCGCTGGAGCTGGGCGGCAAGAACCCCAATGTGGTGTTCGCTGACGCCTGCGCCACCGAGGAGGGCTTCGACACCGCCGTCGACCAGGCGCTGAACGCCGCCTTCATCCACAGCGGCCAGGTCTGCTCGGCCGGTGCGCGGCTGATCATCGAGGAGTCGGTGCGCGACCGCTTCGTCGCCGAGCTCGCCCGCCGCGCCGAGAAGATCAAGCTCGGCCGGGGTACCGAGGACGGCGTCGAGTGCGGCCCGGTCGTCTCCCAGCAGCAGCTCGACAAGGTCGAGGCGTACGTCGCCTCCGCGCTCGCCGAGGGTGCCCAGCTGCGCTGCGGCGGCGCCCGGCCCGAGCCGTCCGACGTCCGCCCGGCCACCGGCTACTTCTACGCGCCGACCGTGCTCGACGGCTGCCACCGCGAGATGAAGGTGATCCGCGAGGAGACCTTCGGGCCGATCCTGACGGTCGAGACCTTCACCACCGAGGACGAGGCCGTGGCGCTCGCCAACGACACCGAGTACGGCCTGGCCGGCGCGGTGTTCTCCGGCGACACCGCACGCGCCCGCCGGGTCGCGGCGCGGCTGCGGCACGGCACGATCTGGATCAACGACTACCACCCCTACCTCCCGCAGGCGGAGTGGGGCGGCTTCGGCAAGTCCGGCATAGGCAGGGAATTGGGCCCCGCAGGTCTGGACGAGTACCGCGAGAGCAAGCACATTTACGAAAACCTCCGGCCGGAGCCGGTGCGCTGGTTCGCGGGCTGACACCCGCCCTCGTCACAGCACCACCCGCACCACGCACGTTGTCAGAAGGAGTACCCCCAATGCCTGTGTATGACTATGTCGTTGTCGGCGGCGGAACCGCAGGTTCCGTCATTGCCTCCCGCCTCACCGAGGACCCGGACGTCACCGTCGCCGTCATCGAGGGCGGTCCGACCGACATCGACCGCGAGGACGTCCTGACGCTGCGCAAGTGGCTCGGCCTGCTCGGTGGCGACCTGGACTACGAGTACACGACCACCGAGCAGCCGCGCGGCAACTCGCACATCCTGCACAGCCGCGCCAAGGTCCTCGGCGGGTGCTCCTCGCACAACACGCTGATCTCCTTCAAGCCGCTGCCGTCCGACTGGGACGAGTGGGAAGAGGCGGGCGCCACCGGCTGGAACGCCGAGCAGATGGACCCCTACTTCGGCAAGCTGCGCAACAACATCGTGCGGGTGGCCAAGAAGGACCAGAACGAGATCGCCAGCGACTGGATCGAGGCCACCAAGACGGCCCTCGGCGTCCCCGAGGTCGTCGGCTTCAACGACCGGCCCTTCGAGGAGGGCGTCGGCTTCTTCGACCTCTCCTACCACCCGGAGAACAACAAGCGCTCCTCCGCGTCCGTCGCCTACCTCCACCCGCACATCGAGGCCGGCGACCGCCCGAACCTCACGCTGATGCTGGAGACCTGGGCGCACAAGCTGGAGCTGGACGGCACCACCGCCAAGGGCGTCCACGTCCGCACGAAGGACGGCGAGGAGGTCTACGTCGAGGCCGCCCGCGAGGTGCTGGTGTGCGCCGGCGCCGTCGACACCCCGCGGCTGCTGATGCACTCCGGCATCGGGCCCCGCAAGGACCTGGAAGCGCTGGGTCTGCCCTGCGTGCTCGACCTGCCGGGCGTCGGCGAGAACCTGATCGACCACCCCGAGTCGGTGATCGTCTGGGAGACGAACGGACCGATCCCGGGCAACTCCGCGATGGACTCCGACGCGGGCCTGTTCGTCAAGCGGGACCCGGAGCACAAGGGCCCCGACCTGATGTTCCACTTCTACCAAATCCCGTTCACCGACAACCCCGAGCGACTGGGCTACGAGCGCCCCGAGCACGGCGTGTCGATGACGCCGAACATCCCCAAGTCCCGCTCCCGCGGACGGCTCTACCTCACCTCCGCCGACCCCGAGGTCAAGCCGGCCCTCGACTTCAAGTACTTCGAGGACGAGGGTGACTACGACGGTCAGACCCTCGTCGACGGCATCAAGCTGGCCCGCAAGGTCGCCCAGGCCGAGCCGTTCAAGAAGTGGCTCAAGCGCGAGGTCTTCCCCGGCCCCGAGGTCACCGACGACGCGGAGATCAGCGAGCTGGTGCGCAAGGCGGCCCACACCGTCTACCACCCGGCCGGCACCTGCAAGATGGGCGCCGCCGACGACCGGCTGGCCGTGGTCGACCCCGAGTTGAAGATCCGCGGACTGGCCGGCATCCGTATCGCCGACGCCTCCGTGTTCCCGACCATGCCTGCCGTCAACCCGATGCTGGGCGTGCTCATGGTGGGAGAGAAGTGCGCCGAACTGCTCCGCAAAGCCCCGACCCAAGGAGGTGATGCGTGATGGCTACCACCGCCGCCGGCGCATCCGAGATACCCAACGCCCGCACGCCCGAGTCCGCCTCCGACGCGGACGGCCGCGAGGTCGTCTTCTCCGTCCGCCACCTCTGGAAGGTCTTCGGCCCCAAAGCCGAGCGCATACCCGAGGACACCTCGGTCGCCGAACTGAACGTCCAGGAGCTGCGTGACAAGACCGGCTGTGTGGCCGCCGTCCGCGATGTCTCCTTCGACGTCCACAAGGGCGAGGTCTTCGTCGTCATGGGCCTGTCCGGCTCCGGGAAATCCACCCTCGTGCGGTGCCTGACCCGGCTGATCGAGCCGACCAGCGGTGACCTGGAGATGGACGGCGAGGACGTCCGCGCCATGGACCGCGCCGCGCTGCGCGAACTGCGACGCCGCCGCGCCGCCATGGTCTTCCAGCACTTCGGCCTGCTGCCGCACCGCACCGTCGTCGACAACGTCGCCTACGGCCTGGAGATCCAGGGCATGGGCAAGTCGGCGCGCCGCGAGAAGGCCAACGAGATGGTCGACAAGGTCGGCCTGGCCGGGATGGAGAAGCGCCGCCCCGGCCAGCTCTCCGGCGGCCAGCAGCAGCGCGTCGGCCTGGCCCGCGCGCTCGCCGTCGACCCCGAGGTCCTGCTCTTCGACGAGCCCTTCAGCGCGCTCGACCCGCTCATCCGCCGCGACATGCAGGAAGAGGTCATCCGCCTGCACCGCGAGGAGGGCCGGACGATGGTCTTCATCACCCATGACCTGAGCGAGGCGCTGCGCCTGGGCGACCGGATCGCCCTGATGCGCGACGGCGAGATCGTCCAGCTCGGCACCCCCGAGGAGATCGTCGGCTCCCCGGCCGACGACTACGTCCGCGACTTCGTCCGCGACGTCCCGCGCGAGCAGGTGCTGACGGTGCGCCGCGCGATGCGCCCGGCCGAGGACGGCGAGGCCGACCAGGGCCCGGCGCTGGCCCCCGACACCCTCATCTCCGACGCCATCGAGGCTGTCGCCCGCTCCGGCGGCGCCGCCCGCGTCGTCGACGGCGGCCGCTGCCTGGGCATCGTCGACCACGCCTGCCTGCTGAACGTGGTCGCCCGCGTCGACGAGGGCCCCCGGCAGGATGAGGTGGCCGCCTGATGTACGCCGCCACCACCCACCGCGGCGCCGTGCGCGCCGTCGGTTCCAGAGCTCCCGCGGCCACGCCGCGGGCCCGGCTGCGCGCCAGCCTGCTGCGCCACTGGCGTGAGGCCCAGCGCTGCGCCGCCCTGAACATGCCCACCGGCACCGTGAAGCGGGGGCGAGCATGAGCACCACCACGCCTCCGATGGCGACGCGCCCGCTGAACGATGCCCAACGGCCCGGCCCCCTGCGGGCCCTGCTGCAGATGCGCGCCCTGAGCAAGCTCCTGCTGCTCGTGATCGCCGCGGCGGTCCTCGCCCCGCTGCTGCAGGCCAAGTACGGCGCCGCCTGGCCGTCGTCGCTGACCGTCGACGTCTCCGGCCCGCTCGGCAAGACCAGCGACTGGATCATCGACAACCGCGACAGCCACTGGCTGTTCGTCTACTTCCTCGGTCACCTCAGCAACGCCGTGGTGATCTCCGTACGCGCCGTCTACCTGCTGCTGCTCGCGCTCGGCTGGACCGGCGTCACGGCCGGTGTCACGCTGCTCGCCTGGCGGGTGGCCGGCCTGCGCATCGCCGTCACCGCGCTGATCTCCTTCCTGGTCAGCGGCCTGCTCGGCATGTGGGTCCCCACCATGCAGACGTTCGCGCTGATGGTCGTGGCGGTCGCCGTCTCGGTCGTGGTCGGCGCCCTGCTGGGCCTGGCGGCCGGCCTCTCGGAGCGCCTGTTCCGGATCCTCCGCCCGGTCCTGGACACCATGCAGGTCCTGCCGGCCTTCGCCTACCTCCTCCCCGTCGTGCTGGTCTTCGGCATCGGGGTCCCCGCCGCGCTGCTGGCCACCGTCATCTACGCGGCTCCGCCGATGGCCCGGCTGACCGCGCTCGGTCTGCGCGGCGCCGACGCCGGCGTCCTGGAGGCGGTCTCCTCGCTCGGCGCCACCGGACGGCAGCGGCTGCTGACCGCCCGCCTGCCGCTGGCCCGCAAGGAACTCCTGCTCGGCGTCAACCAGACGATCATGATGGCGCTGGGCATGGTCGTCATCGCCTCGATGATCGGCGCCGCCGGCCTCGGTGACCGCGTCTACCAGGCGCTCGCCTCGGTCGACGTCGGTGCCGCGCTCTCCGCCGCCATCCCGATCGTGCTGCTGGCCATCGTCATGGACCGCACCACGGCCGCGGCCGGTGAACGCCTCGGCGCCGACACCGCGGCCGCCGGCCCGAAGTGGCTGAGCGGATGGATGGCCTGGGCGGGTGTCGCGGTGGTCACCGCCGCCTTCGCCGTCGTCGGCCGGCTGTCCGGCTCCCTGATCTGGCCGGACGCCTGGGCCGTGGATCTGGCCCGCCCCGTCAACGACTTCAAGGAGTGGATGGTCGACCACCTCTACTCCGGTGTCCCCGTCGTCGGCGGCACCGCCGACTGGGCCGCGCACTTCACCGACTGGGTGCTCAACCCGCTGCGGGACGGCCTGACCGCGCTGCCCTGGTACGCCGCGCTGCTCATCGTCGCCGCGCTGGCCTGGGTCATCGGCACCTGGCGCACCGCCCTGACCGCCGTCCTCGCGATGGCCGCCATCGGTGTCCTGGGTGTGTGGAAGCCGTCGATGAACACCCTCTCCCAGGTCCTCGCCGCCCTGGCGGTGACGTTGGTACTGGGCTTCGGCATCGGCGTCCTGGCGGCCGGCAGCAAGCGCCTCGAAGCGATCCTGCGCCCGGTCCTGGACGTCATGCAGACCATGCCGCAGTTCGTGTACCTGATCCCGGTCGTCGCGCTGTTCGCCGTGGGCCGCGCCCCGGCCGCCGCGGCCGCCGTGGTCTACGCCCTCCCGGCCGTCATCCGCATCACCACCCAGGGCCTGCGCCAGGTGGACCCGGCCGCCATGGAGTCCGCCCAGTCGCTGGGCGCCACCCGCTGGCAGATGCTCCGCCAGGTCCAGCTGCCCCTGGCCCGGCCCGCGCTGCTGCTGGCCGTCAACCAGGGCGTGGTCATGGTCCTCGCCGTCGTCATCATCGGCGGCCTGGTCGGCGGTGGCGCCCTCGGCTACGACGTCGTCACCGGCCTCGCCACCGGAGACCTGGGCCTCGGCCTGGTCGCGGGTGTGGCCATCGTGTGCCTGGGCCTGATGCTCGACCGGGTCACCCAGCCCACGGAACGCCGCACGACGGGGAAGGGAGCCTGACCATGTCCCGTAAGCGCACCATGACCATCGGGGCGGCCGCGCTGGCCGGCGCGGCGGTCCTCTCCCTCTCCTTGTCCTCCTGCGGCAAGGCCGACATGACCAAGCAGACCTCGCCGTTCGCGGCGGCCAAGGGCTCCAAGTCGGTCACCCTCTCGGTGCAGACCTGGGTCGGCGCCCAGTCCAATGTCGCGGTCGCCAAGTACCTGCTCGAACACGAGATGGGCTACCACGTCGACACCGTCCAGGTGGACGAGATCCCCGCCTGGGACGCCCTGAGCCAGGGCCGGGTCGACGCGATCCTGGAGGACTGGGGCCACCCCGACCAGGAGAAGCGGTACGTCAAGGACAAGAAGACGATCACCGCGGGCGGCGGCAACGGCGTCACCGGCCATATCGGCTGGTTCGTCCCCAAGTACTGGGCCGACAAGCACCCCGAGGTCAAGAACTGGAAGAACCTCAACAAGTTCGCCAAGCAGCTCCGCACGTCGGAGAGCGGCAACAAGGGCCAGCTGATGGACGGTTCGCCGTCCTACGTCACCAATGACAAGGCGCTGGTGAAGAACCTCAAGCTGAATTACGAGGTCGTCTTCGCGGGCTCCGAGGCGGCGCAGATCACCCAGATCCAGCAGTTCGCCAAGGCGAAGAAGCCCTTCCTGACGTACTGGTACGAGCCGCAGTGGCTCTTCAACCAGGTGCCGATGGAAGAGGTCAAGCTGCCCAAGTACACCGACGCCTGTGCGGCCAAGGGCACCAAGGACCCCAAGTCCATCGACTGCGCCTATCCGACCACCCCGCTGCAGAAGTTCTTCAACACGGAGTTCGCCAAGAAGGGCGGCAGTGCCGCGGCGTTCCTGAAGAACTTCAAGTGGACCAAGGACGACCAGAACGAGGTCTCCGAGTCGATCGCCTCGGGCGGTCTGTCCGCCGACGAGGCGGCCAAGCGCTGGGTGGACAAGCACCCGGACGTCTGGAAGAAGTGGCTGCCCAAGGCCAAGAAGTAGCCGCCGCAAGGGCATGGCCCCCCCAGGGGGCAGCGGGATCTCGCGGGCAGTCGCACGGGGTGTGCGACTGCCCGCGAGCGCGTTGACGGGCGGGCCTTGCTGGTTCGGTTGCCGTGGGGCTTACCCGTTCGGGGGCCGCGGGGTCCTCACGCCTTACCCGTTCGGGTGGCGAGCGGCGAAGCGCGGCGCGGCGCGGCGGCAGGCGCAGAAGGCTGGGCAGCCGCCACCGACGAAAGGGCCCGCCATGCCGCTGCCGCCGACCTGCCCCACGCCCGACTGTGACGACGTGCTGTGGAAGGACACCACGCACACCGACACCGACTGGGACAACTGGCGCTGGTGGTGCGGCCGTTGCGGCAAACAGTGGTATCCGACAGCGGAACAGCTCCAGGAGTACCGCTATGGAGCAGCCGGCCGGCCCCACCCCTCCGCCTACCGGGACCCCAGACCGGCGCGGCAGTAGGAGACCCGCCCTACTCGCCTCCCCCTCCGGTGCCTCCCTTCCCGTGTCACTCCACCCGCAGCAGCAGCTTCCCGGTGCTCTTGCGGCTGCCGAGGAGCCGGTGTGCCCCGGCGGCATCGGCGAGCGGGAACTCCGCCGACACGGGGAGTTCCACGCCCCCTTCGGCGACCGTACGGAAGGCCCGTCCGGCCAGTGCGCGCAGCGCCTCCGGCGCCGTCCGGGCCAGCGACAGGATGGAGAACCCGGCGACCGACCGCCCCCAGGGGTACAGCTCGGGCTGGCCCACCTGCCACGGCTCGGCGGAACTCGCGTTCCCGAACGACACCAGGCGGCCGAAGACGGCAAGCGCCTCCAGGCTGCGCCGGAAGGTGTCACCGCCGACGGGGTCCAGGGCGAGATCGACCCCTTGTCCGCCTGTGGCGCGCCGCACCTCCTCGTCGAAGTCCGGGCCGGTGAACACCTCGTCGTAGCCGTAGGTGCGCGCGTGCTCCGCCTTCGACGCATCCGAGACGACGCCGTAGACGGCACCCGCCCCCGCCGCCTTCGCCAACTGGCCGGCCACCGCGCCGATCCCGCCTGCCGCCCCCTGCACCAGCACGGTCTCGCCGGCCCGCAGCCGGCCCACCTCGTGCACCAGGGCATGCGCGGTGGGCAGCACCGTCGGCAGGGTGGCCGCGGTGCGCAGGCTCACCCCCTGCGGCAGCGGGAACACGCTCGCCGCGGTGGCGACCACGGTCTCCGCGTACGCGCCGCCGTCCGTGAGCGCCGCGACCTCCTGCCCCGGACGGAGCCCGTCGACCGCCGCACCGACCGCGCGGATGCGCCCGGAGACTTCCAGGCCCGGCCGGAAGGGCAGGGACGGGACGCGGTAGCCCTCCGCACGGGCCTTGAGGTCGGCGAAGTTCACCCCGGCGTAGGCGACATCGATGCTCACCTGCCCCGCCCCCGGCTCGGGAACGTCGGCCGCCACGACGCTCAGGACCTCGGGACCGCCGTACTCCTGGAACTCCACCGCACGCATGACCGCACACGCCCCTCACGACTGTTCAATGGAATGCGAACACTCCGACTGTATGATCTGGATCGAACACTCCGCAAGGGGCTTCGCGAGGGGGCTCAGGGGCCGAGGAGATCGAGCGGATCGAGCAATCGAGGAGACCGAGGAATGCCGGGCCGTAGCAGCCACCGCGCCGAGCCGGTGCACATCCATCCCGAGGACGTCCCCGTCGAGACCGCCCTCGCCGCCCTCGCCGACCCCGTACGACTCCAGCTCGTCCGCGAGTTGGCCGGCTCCGCCGACTGGTCGCACAGCTGCGGCAGCTTCCGCGTGGAGGTCGGCAAGGCCGCACTGAGCCACCACTTCGGCGTACTGCGCGCCGCGGGCCTGGTGGAACAGCGCGACCAGGGCCCCAAGCGCCTCAACCGCCTGCGCCGCGAGGAGTTCGACGCCCGCTTCCCCGGGCTGCTCGGCCTGGTGCTGCGCGAGGAGGATTAGGCCGGAGCGGAGGGCCGGGGCCGGTGGCCGGGGCCGGTGGCCGGGGTTGGTGGGCCGGGGCCGGCGGACCAGGCCGGTGGGCCGGGACCGGCGGTTCAGGGTCGGTCGGCCGGGACCGGCGGTTCAGGCCCGGTGGACCGGCGGACCAGGACCAGCGGACCAGGACCGGGGAATCAGGACCGACGGACCAGGACCAGGACTGGTCCCAGGTCCAACGGCCGATCCCGTCCCCCTCACCCGCCCTATACGTTCCTCGTGCAACCACCCGACGGCGCTCGGTCCATACCGGGCGCCCCCAGAGGAGCTTCCATGCGCGTCACCGCCTTCGACCATCTCGTCCTGAACGTCTCCGACGTCGAGCGCTCGCTCGCCTTCTACTGCGGCCCACTCGGTCTGGAGCCGGTCCGCGTCGACGCCTGGCGCGCGGGCGAGGTCTCCTTCCCCTCCGTGCGCGTGAGCCCGACCACGATCATCGACCTCGTCCAGGGACCCCGCGAGGGCTCCAACGTCGACCACCTCTGCCTGGTCGTCGAGCCCGTCGACTGGCAGGAGGTCATCGACTCGGGCGAGTTCACGGTGGTCGACGGCCCCGGCCCACGCTTCGGCGCCCGCGGCGAGGGCCAGTCCCTGTACGTCAGCGACCCGGACGGCAACACCATCGAACTCCGCTGGTACGCGCCCGACGCCGGGCATACCCGGTCGTGAGGTGGGGGTGCGGGCGTTCGGCCCCACGCTCTACTGCCAGGTCGCGGTGTCGGGGTCGACGCTGTGGGCGCGTGCGCTGGCGTCGATGATGCGACGGAACCAGCTGGCAAGGCCGGCGCGGATGCCGTCGTAATGGGCGGCAAACGCCGGATCGGCCTCATACCTGCGGCCGAGGCAGACCTGCATCTGCCTGGTGAGGGGGAAGTACGAAGCAAAGACTTCGCGGTGCCGCTCGACGAGTTGGTTCGCTTCCGGGCTGCCAGGTGTGACGCCGGCCTCCATCGCGTCCCCGAGGGCGCGTTCGAGGCCGGTAACGGCGTCGGCGACGGCCTGCCATTCCTCCGGACCGCGAGAGGCTGAGCGTTCGGCGTACTGCCGCCATTGCGTCGTGTCTCCGTAGCGCTGACGGGCCTGGGCGGGCCAGTCCGGGTTCCACTGGGGGCCGAAGATCGCGGCCTGCTGCTCGACGGTCAGCAGCGGGCCGCGCTCGTGGGCCTCGATCATCCGGTCCAGTTCGGCGCTCAATTGCTGGAGTCGGCCGACCCGTTCGGCAACCTGGGCGCGCTGCGCGCGCAATGCGCCGAGCACGTCCGCGGTCGAGTCGTCCAGGATGGTCCGAATCCTGTCCAGGCCGAGACCGGTCTCGCGGTAGACGACGATGCGGTGCAGGCGTTCCAGATCATCAGCGGTGTAGAGCCGGTATCCGGCAGCCGTGCGCAGCGACGGTCGCGCCAGACCGATCTCGTCCCAGTGGTGCAGCGCGCGGACGGTCACGCCCAGCCGCGCCCCGACCTGACCGACGGTCAGGCCATCTGCATCGGTGGCATCAGGCATGCTCCCCATTGTCGCCGCGAACGGCGTCCGGTGGGGTGATCCCGACGGCTTCAAGGTTCCGCGCCTCCTGGCTGGCCGGATCAAAGGGCTTCGCCGCCGTGAAAACGATCCGTGCGTTCTCGGGGGTGATCACCGTGACGTCGCGGGTGTTCCAGGCAGTATCCCGTGGCCCCTCGACCGAGTCCGGGCGTAACGCCCGACAGGCCTCGACAACGGAATCGACCTGGCTCAGCACGCCCGAGAAACTGAAGCTCATCGCCGGCGCCTGCTCCGGAACGCTCTCCGCCTGGACGAGGAGTACGTCCTGGAACGCCCACCGGCGCAGATGCACCACCGAGCCGGGGATGCTGAACAGTTCGACGAACCCGAGCCCACGCGTCCAGAAGTCCACCGACGCCGCCAGATCGCTCGTGGGAATCGACACGAACGCGGGCATGGCATAGATGCCGAGGAACGGCTCCGGCGGTACCGCATCCGGGCCGGCATCGGGTACGGGGCTCATCTCAAATGCGTTGTAGTAGTCGCTCATGCACCCCACTCTCCAGCCTCACGCTGCGGGAGGGTCAAGTCGATTCCGTGCATCTCGCCCTGCTGCGACGGCGCGACCCACGTGGTGGCCGGGTACACGCCGGGGGCGTCCCACTGCACGGCGCCGCATACGACCTCAGGACCGGGGTGCCAGCAGGTCGTCCAGTTCGGCCGCGAAGAGCAGGGCGGGGTCGAGGTTCATGCCGGTGAAGTGGCCGGCGAGTTCCAGGGACAGGACGCCGTGCAGGCGGGTCCAGAAGGTCAGGAACCGGTGGAGGGCTTCGGGCGGGGCGGGGTGGCCGGCGGCCCAGTCCCGGTGGTCCTCCAGGTAGGCGCCGAAGGGCGTCGTGGCGCCGTCCGGGGCGAGTGCCGCGCACGCGTCGACCAGGGTCGTCATGATCTCGGAGGAGATGGCGGTGGTGTCCTCGGGCGCGTGGTAGCCGGGGACGGGGGTGCCGTAGACGAGGAAGTACCGCTGCGGGTCCGCCAGGGCCCAGTCGCGCAGGGCGTGTGCCAGTCCGGCCAGGTCGGCGCCGTCGGCGGAGGCCGTGCGGAGGGCTTCGGCGAGGCTTCGGTACGCCTCCCGGACGAGTTCGGTGATCAGGTCGTCGCGGCTGGCGAAGTAGCGGTAGAGCGCCGGTCCGCTCATGCCCATCTGCTTGGCGATCGCGTTGAGGGAGAGCGCGGACGCCCCTGCCGTGGCGATCTGCTCCCAGGCGCGTTCGGTGATCTCCGCCCGCACCTGCGCCCGGTAGCGCTCCCGCGGAGTGTTCGCGCCCGTCGTCGCCATGGCCTGCCACCGTCCCCATCCATCCGGCTACATCTTCAAGACTTGGTTAGAAGGTATCACGCAACTTATTGACCTGGTGTTCCGCGTCGAGTTATAAGTGTTAACGAAGGTGTGGGGCTGTAGTTCGGAGTTCGGATGGTGCGCGGACGGATGTATGGAGGGGTGTGCGGCCGCGTGATCCGCCCGGCAGACGGCGCTCGCACTCACGACTGACCGACAGAGGGGAACTCCTTGTCCGGCATCCGCAGCACTGACCTCCGCGGCACCGACCTCCGCGGCACCGACCTCCGCGGCACTGGCCTCCGTAGCACCGGGATTCGCGGCGCCGGGATTCGCAACGCCGGTTTACGCGGCACCCGTTTGCGCGGTACCGGCTTCCGCAGTACCGGCTTCCGCGCCGCCCTGTCCGCCGTCCCGCTCACCCTCACCCTCGGCCTCCTCGGCACCGCTGCCGTCCCCGCGGGAGCGGCCGGCTCCCACGCCTCCCGCCCCTCTCACCCCTCCCACCCGTCCCACCCCGGCACGTCCGTCACCTGCCAGGGGAAGGGAGTCGACCCCGACGCTCTCGTCCGCCACCGGACCGAGACCGTGATTCACGCCCCGCTGCGCACCATCTGGAAGCTGCAGACCGACGTGGAGCGCTGGCCGTCCTGGCAGGCCCCCGTCACGGCCGTGGAACGCCTCGACCACGGCCCCTTCCGCAAGGGTTCGGCATTCCGGTGGACGACCCCGGTGCCCCCCAATCCCTCAACTCCCGCTACCAGCCTGGAGATCACCTCGACCGTCCGGCAGATCAAGCGCGCCGCGTGCCTGCGCTGGACCGGCCCCGCGATCGGCGAAGGGCTGCGCATCGATGGTGTCCACGTATGGAACTTCACCGAGGTCAAGGGCGGTGTCCGGGTGAGCACCGAGGAGACCCACACCGGCGCGCAGGTCGAAGCGGACGTTCCCACCGCGACCAAGATCCTGCGCGAGGGCCTGGAAGCATGGCTGCGCAGCCTGAAGTCCGCCGCCGAAGCCCGCGCTCAGCACCGGCCGTACTGATCACGCCCCCTCTCCGACGGGCTCCCGAGGGGCGGCCGTCGGCGCGGGTGCGCGGTGGGGCAGCAGAAGGGGAGTGGCCAGGAGGAGCGCACCGGCCAGGAGGATGGCGGTGCGGGTGCCGGTGAGGCCGGCGAGCAGTCCCCAGCACGCCGTCATGGCCGCGGTGGTGGTGCTGCTCGTGATGGACCACGCCGACAGGGTCCGGGTCACGCGGTCGGTGGCGGTGTGGGCGAGCCGGTAGGTGGCGAAGACCGGGGTGAAGACCCCCATGCACAGGATCAGGCCGAACTCGACAACGATGATGAGCACGAGTCCCCAGGGGCCGGGACCGACGAATCCCAGCCCCAGGGACCAGCACGCCCGCAGGGTGCCGGCGGTGAGCAGCACCCGGCGCTGCCCGAACCTCGTGACCAAGGGGCGGGCGAGCCGCGAGCCGACGAGACCGCCGATGCACGACACGCCGAAGGCCAGGCCGTACTGCCACGGAGCGAAGCGCAGGTCGTGCAGGAGGAGCACGGTCAGCAGCGGCATGGTCGCCATGATCAGCGCGTTCACCAGGCCGGTGTTGAAGAACAGTGGTCGCAGGTGGGGGTGGCCCAGGATGTAGCGCCAGCCCTCGACGACGTCGGCCGGGGTGAAGCGTTGCGCGGGGCGGTCCGGCGGCGGCGCCTCCCGGCCGCCGATCGCCCGGATACCGAGCGCGGAGAGCAGGAAGCTGACCGCGTTCGCGACCACCGTCGTCAGCGGCCCGAACACCCCGATGGCGACGCCTCCCAGGGGCGGACCGAGCGCGGTCGCCGTCCATGTCGTGGTTTCGAACCTGCCGTTGGCCACCAAGAGGTCGTCGGGCCGTACCAGGGCCTTGAGGTACGCGCCGCTCGCGGCGGTGAACACGATGTTGGCAGCCGCGACGACCACCGATACGACGACGAGCTGGGCGAAGGTCAGCCCGCCGAGCGCGTAGGCGGCGGGCACGGTCAGCAACGCCAGGAACCGGAGCAGGTCCATGCCCACCATGACCGGCCGCTTACGACGGAACTCCACCCACGGCCCCAGCGGCATCGCGAGCAACGCCCCCGCCGCCAGGCCCGCCGCGGACAGCACGGACACCTGCGCCGTACCGCTGTGCAGCACCAGGACGGCGATGAGCGGGAACGCATCGAGCGAGAGCCAGGTCCCGGCGGCGCTGGCGGCGAACGCCGCCCACAGCCACCCGAACTCCCGGCCCAGCGAGTGCCGGTGTCTCATTTCTGGCTCCGTTCCCTGCCCGATATCCCCGTTCCGTCCGGATGTCCGGGGCCGAGGAGGGGGCATCGCGTACGTCCTGTCCTGTCGTGGGTCGGGGGCCCGGGACCTGGCTGCCCGGCCGTCTTGGTGCCACGGCATAGTAGAGCGCAGCCCGATGAGGGACATGACAATTACGGCGCGCTGCTCGCCGGTGCCGCCGCTTATCAGGGGGACTTGCTCCATGCCATCCATCCGCCGCTCCACCGCCGCGGCCGCGGCACTGGTCGCGCTGCTCACGGGCACCGTCACCGCCTGCGGCCCCAGTGACGACAAGGCCGCCGCTTCGGGTGCCGCCGACCAGAAGGGGCAGGGGGGCGGCGGGTTCAAGATCCCCAAGGACGTGCCGACCAGCCTGGACGATCTGAAGAAGTGGAAGGACGGCGGCTGGCAGAACTGGGACAAGTGGGCCCGCAAGGCCTCGGACTTCGCCAATCCGGTGATCAAGGACCACTGGAAGACGGACCGGCTGGCCAAGGCGAAGAACTCGCCCGAGATCGGGGTGAAGGCCACCGGCGCGGGCAGCGAGTTCGACGCCACGGACCCCGAGCCGCAGCCGGTCACCGCCGAGCAGGTCGCCCGCCCGTACCACCAGCACATGGCACCGGTCGGGAAGATCTTCTTCGACAGCCCGAAGGGCCCGATGGTCTGCTCCGGCACGATCGTCGAGGACCCCGCGCACCCCGGCAAGTCCAACCTGGTGTGGACCGCGGGCCACTGCGTGCACTCCGGCAAGCAGGGCGGCTGGATGCGCAACATCGTCTTCGTGCCGTCCTACAACGACAACGGCGCCGCGATGAACCAGGTCAGCGGCGCCCCCGCACAGCAGGTCACCCCGTACGGCCGGTTCTGGGCCGACTGGATCACCACGTCCGGTGAGTGGATCAACATGGGCAGCCAGCACAGCGGAAACGGTGGCTCGGCCTACGACTTCGCGGTGCTGCACGTGAAGCCGGAGAACGGCGGCGGCAA
The DNA here is from genome assembly GCF_040643995.1 of Streptomyces sp. NPDC047049. Taxonomy (NCBI): domain Bacteria; kingdom Bacillati; phylum Actinomycetota; class Actinomycetes; order Kitasatosporales; family Streptomycetaceae; genus Streptomyces; species Streptomyces sp. NPDC047049. The sequence goes on from NZ_JBEYVM010000003.1 coordinate 118,051, forward strand.
GTCGCTTGAGGAGACCGTGGGGGCCGCCGCCCGGGTCGCGTTCGACACCCCCTCCGCCGACCGCATCGCCTCGCTGGACGCCTTCGGCTACCCGGCAGCGCCGCCGTTCGACGGTGCACGCATGATGAACTGCCCCGGCCGCCCCGGCCGCCTCGTCATGCAGGAGGGCACGCCCGCCATGAACCGCATCGGCTGCAACATGACCGGCGGCACCTCCGGCGGCGGCTGGTTCGTCAACCACGGCGGCAAGCTGACGCTGGTGTCCAACACCTCGATCAGCTCCAGCAACCACACCTGGCTGGCCGGTCCGCACCTCGGCCCGGAGGCGGAGCGCGTCTTCAACGACATCAGCCGGAAGTTCGCCAACCGGTAGTCCGGGAGGACGTCGCCCCAGGAACCAGGCCCCTCGGCCCCCGGCCCCTCGGCCCCCGGCTCGTCTTCGAGCCGGGGGCCGGGGGGCTGGGCGAACGACGGCCCGTACCCCGGAACCGCCGCGCGCTCAGCAGTCGAACACCGACCAGCAGATGTCGTTCCGCAATCGCTGGTCGTCCAGCACGAGTTCGCGGATCTCCTCCGGGAGCTGGTCGCGCTGCCACTGGCACTCGACGCGCCCTGCGGCCTCGCTCTCGCCTTCCGGCGCGGCAGCACGTGCGGCCTTGATCGCATAGGCGGCCGCACCGAGCTCGTGCGCGGCGACATGTGCGACGACCCCGGCCTGGCCGGCGGCGTAGGCGGCATGCCGTGCCGCGCCACGCAGGTCCCGGGCCGCGCCCATGGCATGGCCGCCCGCCGCGCGGGTCCGCATCATCTTGACCTCGCCACGCACCCAGGCGCGGGCATGCTCGATCGCTTGCCGCGGCCGTGGGTCCTGAGGCTGAACCGACTCGAAGAGACCGAGGACGTGCTCCGCGCAGGATGCCGCCCACAGGGCGAGGAGATGGTGATCCGCGTCGGTGAGAGTCCCACCGCGGCGGATCGTCACGAAGCGAGGGTCCCGGACCTTCGGGAGGATCATGGTTGGCGCTCCTTCCGAGCGCACGTCCGGTGCGCCGTGGGGGCGCGGTGAAACGGCGCAGGTGCGCAGATTACAAGGCCCTGCGCAGTGCCTCCAGGGCGCCGGGGAAGGCGCTGTCGGCAGGGGTGGCGTAGCCGATGACCAGGCCGTGGCGGGGCGGCATGGTGGCGGCGGGGTGGCGGTAGCCGGAGAGGCCGTCCAGGGCCAGGCCCTGGCGGCGGGCGGCGCGCAGGGCGGTGTGTTCGTCCGACTCGGCTGCGCCGTCGGGGAGTTGGAGGACGGCGTGCAGGCCGGCGGAGATGCCGGTGACGGTGAGGTGCGGGGCGTGGGTGGTCACCGTGTCGATCAGCTGGTCGCGGCGTCTGCGGTAGCGCTGGCGCATCCGGCGGATGTGCCGGTCGTAGGCGCCGTGGGTGAGGAATTCCGCGAGGGTGAGCTGGTCGGTGACGCCCGCCCAGGCCTCGCGCTCGCCCTTGGCGTCCAATACGGCGTCGACGAGGCGGTCGGGGAGCACCATCCAGCCCAGGCGCACCGCGGGGGACAGGCTCTTGCTGACCGAGCCGATGTGGAGGACGTGCTCCGGATCGAGTCCCTGGAGGGCGCCGACCGGCTTGCGGTCGTAGCGGAATTCGCCGTCGTAGTCGTCCTCCAGGATGAAGCCGCCGGTGGCGCGCGCCCAGTTGATGGCGGCCGCCCGGCGGTCGGGGTGGAGCGGTACGCCGGTGGGGAACTGGTGGGCGGGGGTGAGGAGGGCCGCGCCCATGCCGTCGAGCCGGGGCAACTGTGCGGTGTCGGCGCCGTGTTCGTCGAGGCCGACGGGGTGGGTGCGGATGCCGGCGGTGGTCAGGAGGCGGCGGTGGAAGGGGAGGCCGTAGGACTCGACGGCGAGGGGACCGGGAAGGACGGCGGGCAGGAGCAGACGCAGGGCATGGGCGAAGCCGGAGCAGATGACGATGCGTTCGGGGTCGGTGCGCACGCCGCGGGTGCGGGCCAGGTAGCCGGCGAGCGCGCGGCGCAGTTCGGGGCGGCCACGGGGGTCGCCGGGGCCGAAGGCGTCGTGCGGGGCGGCGGTCAGCGCGCGGCGGGCGGCGGCCAGCCAGGCGGTGCGGGGGAAGGACGCGGCGTCCGGTTGCCCCTGGAGGAGGTTGTGGGCGGGGCGGCTCGCCGGGGAGGGGCGGGCCGGGGCGCGGTGGGGTGTGGGCGGCTGCGCGCTCCCCGGGACTGCGTCCGGGTGGTGCCACCGGGCGACGCGGGTGCCCGAGCCCTGGCGGGCGCTGAGCCAGCCCTCGGCGACCAGTTCGGCGTAGGCGTCGGCGACGGTGTTACGGGCGATGCCGAGGTCGGAGGCGAGGGAGCGGTAGGGCGGCAGGCGGGTGCCGGGGGCCAGGCGGCCGGACCGTACGGCGTCCCGCAGCGCCCGGATGAGGACGGCGCGGCGGCTGCCGGGACCGGTCAGCTCCAGATGCAGATCGACGCCCAGGCTCTCGGCGGGATTGACCCATGATTCCGGCATGGAAATGCACCCTACAGCCGGTCGCCTGCTCTTCTAGATTCGAGGCATGACGCAGCAGACGCAGCAGACGCAGCAGACGCATGGCAATGACGTCGCGGTTCGTGGCGAGGGCGCGGCGGTGGAGGGCAGTGGCGCGGCGGCCCGCAAGCCCAGGGTGAATTTTGCTCAGGCCGCGCCGAAGGCCTTCAAGGCACTGATCGGTTTCGATGCCGCGGCGCGTGAGGGCCTGGACCCCGCCTTGGTCGAACTGGTCCAGATCCGCTCCTCGCAGCTCAACAAGTGTGCATACTGCCTCCATATGCACACCTCCGACGCCCGCAAGGCGGGCGAGAGCGCGGAGCGGCTGCACATGGTGGCCGTCTGGGAGGAGGCGGCGCACTTCTTCACCGCGAAGGAGCGGGCGGCGCTGGCCCTCACGGAGGCCGTGACGCTGGTCGCCCGGGGAGGCGTGCCGGACGAGGTCTACGAGCGTGCCGCCCGCCACTTCGAGGAGGCGGAGCTGGCCCGGCTGCTGGCGCTGATCTTCACGATCAATACGTGGAACCGGATCGCCATCAGCACGGGGAAGGTGCCGGGGACGGACGAGCGGTAGCGGGGCGGCGGGCTGGGCACGCACGGCCCGGCGCTCGCGGGCGCGGCACTCGCGAGCTCGGCACTCGCGGGCGCGGCACGCGCGGGCGGGGCGTCGGCCGGGTCAGCTCCCGCGCCCCGTCAGCCCCCGCCACCCACCGCCCGTCAGCCCCGCGGCCCGTCACCCCTCCGCCCCCAGCTCCTCCCGCAGCCGCTCCGCCATCGCCGCCACCGCTGCCATCGACCGGCGCTGGAGGCCGCCGCCGAAGGTGACCCGGGCCGCGCCGAGGGCGCCGAGTTCGCGCGGGGCGGGACCGTCCGGGGTCACCACGGCGTTGACGGGGAGGCCGATACCGGCGGCCAGCGCGGCCAGCTCCGGGGGCGGGGCGAGGATCGGATAGACGCAGTCGGCGCCCGCTGCCGCATACATCCGGCCCCGCCGGACCGCCTCCTCGGTGCCCTGGACGCCGTGCAGATAGGTGTCGATCCGGGCGTTGAGCACCAGCGACTCGCCGGCCTCGGCCCGTACCCGGGCCAGCCAGTCCGCCTGTTCCCGCGGGTCCCGCAGGGCGCCGGTGGCGGGGTCGGTGTCCTCCAGGTTGCAGCCCACCGCCCCGGCGTCCATGAGGCGGCCCACCAACTCCTTTGCGGACAGCCCGTATCCGGCCTCCACATCGGCCGAGACCGGGATGTCCACGGACCGTACGATCCGGCCGATGGCCGCGAACATCTCGTCGGGCGGCGTCTGCCCGTCCTCGTATCCGAGGGAGGCCGCGATGCCCGCACTGGGGGTGGCGAGCGCGGCGAAGCCGGCGTCCGCGAACACCCGTGCGCTGTCCGCGTCCCAGGGGCCGGGGAGGACCAGCGGCAGCCGGGGCCCGTGGTGGAGCGCGCGCAGCGCGGCGGCGGTCGTGGGGTGGTCCGTGGCAGTCATGGAGCAGTCCGTTGCAGTCGTGGGGCGGTCCGTGGTGGTCGTGGGGCGGTCCGTGGCGGTCATGCCTGGCCCGGCGCCATGCGGGTGGACACGCCGAAGCGGTTCCAGGCGTTGATGGTGGTGATCAGCGCGATCAGGTGGGCCAGTTCGGCCTGGCCGAAGTGGGCGGCGGCGCGGTCGTAGACGGCGTCGGGAACGAAGCCCTCGGTGAGGAGGGTGATGGCTTCGGTGAGGGCGAGGGCGGCCTGCTCCTCGGGGGAGTAGAAGTCGGCGGCCTCCTCCCAGGCGTTGAGGAGGTAGATCCGCTGCTCGCTCTCGCCGGCCGCACGGGCGTCCTTGACGTGCATGTCGAGGCAGAACGCGCAGTGATTGAGCTGCGAGGCACGGATCTTCACCAGCTCGACCAGCGACGGTTCGAGGCCCTTCTTCGCCGCGACCTCCAGCGCGATCATGGCCTTGTAGACGTCCGGCGCGAGCTTCGCCCAGGGCAGGCGGGGGCCGTGCCCGTGCGCCGGCTGCGCCGCCTGAGCTGGGTGAGCCGGCTGTGCGGGGCGGTCTGCCTGAGTGCTCTGCGCTGCCGGTGTGGTCGGTGCGGGCCGTGCTGTTCGTGCTGCCTGCTGAGCTGTCCGTGTCGTCATGTCTACGACGCTACGGCGGCAATGGCATGGCTGTATGGTCCATTTCCATGGAGAATTCCTGGGCCACTTTCGGGCGGGATCTGCACCTGGATCTCACCGGTTCCGGCGGTCTGCGCGCCGCGCTGCTGCGGGCGCTGCGGGACGCGGTACGGTCCGGCCGCCTGGCCCCCGGCACCCGGCTGCCCTCCTCCCGCTCGCTCGCCGCCGATCTCGGCATCGCCCGTAACACCGTCGCCGACGCCTACGCCGAACTGGTCGCCGAGGGCTGGCTCAGCGCCCGCCAGGGCTCCGGCACCCGCGTCGCCGAGAGGGTGCTGCCGCGGGCCGCGTCCGCCGCCCGGCGCGCCCCCGACCCAGGCCCCGGCCCCGGCCCCGGCCCGGCCGTCCGCGCCGACCGGCCGCGCTTCGCCCTCACCCCGGGCACCCCCGATGTCGCCGCCTTCCCCCGCACCGCCTGGCTGGCCGCCGCCCGCCGTGCGCTGGCCACCGCCCCCAGCGAGGCCTTCGGCTACCCCGCCTCCCACGGCCGCCCCGAGCTGCGGACCGTCCTCGCCGACTACCTCGCCCGCGCTCGCGGCGTACGCGCCGACCCCGGCCGGATCGTCATCTGTGCCGGTTTCCTGCAGGGGCTGGCCCTGCTCAGCCGCGTCCTGGGCACCGGGCGGCTGGCCGTCGAGTCGTACAGCCTCGACTTCCACCGCGCCGTCATCACCCGCGCGGGCCTGCGCACCGTCCCGCTCCCCGTGGACGAACGCGGCGCCCGCACCGGGGAGCTGACCGCCCTCGACGACGTACGCGCGGCCCTCCTCACCCCCGCCCACCAGTTCCCCACCGGCGTACCGCTCCACCCCGACCGCCGGGCGGCCGCCATCAACTGGGCGCGCGCCACCGGCGGCTTCATCCTGGAGGACGACTACGACGGCGAATTCCGCTACGACCGCAAGCCGGTCGGCGCTCTCCAGGGCCTGGACCCCGATCACGTCGTCTACCTGGGCACCGCGAGCAAGAGCCTCGCCCCCGCGCTGCGGCTGGCATGGATGGTGCTGCCGGAGCGCCTGGTCGATCCGGTGCTCGCCCTCAAGGACACCGGCGAATGGCAGTGCGGGGCGCTGGACCAGCTCACTCTCGCCGAGTTCCTGTCCTCGGGCGCCTACGACCGCCATCTGCGCGGTATGCGGCTGCGCTACCGGCGCCGCCGCGACCAACTGGTGGCCGCCCTGGCCGCCCACGCGCCCCAGGTCCGGGTCTCCGGCATCGCCGCCGGCCTGCACGCCGTACTGGAACTCCCGCCCGGCACCGAACAGGCCGTCCTCCAGACCGCCCGCCGGCAGGGCCTCGCCCTGGAGGGCCTGAGCCGCTTCCGCGACCCGACCGCCCCACCGGCCTCACGTGACGCACTGGTAGTGGCTTACGGGACCCCGCCCGACCACTCCTTCGCGGGCGCCGTGGACGCCTTGCTCAGGGCGCTGCCACCGGGGGAGTAGCAGGGGTGTGCCGCCGGAAAGCAGGCCGTCCAGGCCGTCCAGGCAGCCCGGCCGCCCGGGTCGCCCGGGTCGCCCGGTCGCCCAGACCGGCGCACACCGGCGGGGCCCCGCTCACGACTCACCACTCACAACTCACCACTCACAACTCCCGTACGAACGAAACCCGGTCGAGCCCCGGCCCGTTGTAGTCCTCCTGCACCGGTACGCCGTGGTCGTCGAGCCGGTCGCCCGGCTCCAGCCGGAAGCCCATGCGGGCGTGGTACGCGAGGGAGTCGCGGTTGTTGGGGCTGGTGATGCAGCGGACCTGGCTGCGGCCTGCCGTGCGGGCCGTGGCGAAGAAACGGTCGTAGAGGGCGCTGCCGATGCCGTCCCGCCGGCCCTCCGGGCACACGCCCACGAAGTGGATATAGGCGGTTTCGGGCTCGGTCTGGGACAGAAAGCCGACCAGGAAGGCGTGCAGGGCCCGGTCCGGGCGCTCGACGAGGAAGCTGGTGTCGGCGAAGTGCTGCAGGAAGAGGCGCGGTACGAGCAACTGACGCTGCCGCGCGCCCGCCTCACCACCCTGACCGCCCCACCACTCGGCCAGCGCCACCTGGAGCCGTGGGTGGTCCGCAGGGGTGGGGCGGCGCAGCGTCAGCTCACCGGGCAGCTGCTCCGGTACTCGCGCGTGCTCAGTCATGGTCACGTCCTCCGGCCGACGGTGAACGGGTGAGCGGGTGGGTGGATGGAGGGCGGGGGACGAGGGGGAGAGGGGCCGAGGTACCGAGGGGATGGGGAGATGAAGGGGCAGGTGAAAGGGGGCCTGCGTCCCGGCCCGTCGGTCAGCGTAGCCGCCGGGCGATTCGACTGACCGGTGAACTGCGCCGTTGCGCAACGTCGTTGAAGGTCGTGCGGTAAGGGCGCACGGAAAGGCCCCGCGCTGATCGCGCGTCACCCGTACCGACACCCGGCGCCGCCGCGCCCCGCAGCGGGCGCCGAGGGGCGCCGTGCGAGCCGCTGGGCGCTGCGCCATTCAGGGTAAATGCGCGGGACGGCTATGGCGCGGCGCCATGATCCGCGCGCCTACTGGTGCTATCGACCGGCGGGTTGCCAGCCTGGCGGAGGACCTCGGTACACAGATGCGGATCTCCGTCGGCAGTCATAACCGAGCCTGCTCCCCAGGTTGATGCCCACTTCCCGCGGTGTGTCATGCGCTACGGGGAGCTGAACGGCCCGCCAACATCACTATCCGGAGGGCCATTCCATGGCACCCACCTTCACCTTGGCATCCGCGTCACCCAATCCAGCAGTCTTCGGACAGCCGGTCACCCTGACCGCCACTGTCATCCCGCTGGGGCTCGGGACACCCACCGGCACGGTCACCTTCGTCGTGACCGGCGGGCCCACCGTGACGGGCACCCTCGTGGGCGGCACCGCGACCGTCACCGTCAGCGGAATCAGCGTCGGCTTTCACACCATCACCGCGACTTACAACGGCAGCGCTCAATTCTCACCGTCCAGCGGCCTGGCCTCCGTAACGGTGAACAAGGCGTCGACGACGACGACCGTCACCTCGTCCCCCGACCCGTCGACCTTCGGGCAGCCGGTGTCCATCACCGCCACCGTCGCGCCGGTCGCGCCCGGCGCGGGCACCCCGACCGGCACGGTCACCTTCGTCATCGGCGGCGGTGGGGGCGGCACCCTGACGGGCACGCTCTCGGGCGGCACCGCGACCGTCACCACCAGCAGTCTCAGCGTCGGCACCCATGCCATCACCGCTACCTACAACGGCAATGCCCAATTCAATCCGTCCTCCGGTACCGACACACAAACGGTGCAGGCGACCCTGCTGCCGACGACCACCACGGTCACCTCGTCCCCCGACCCGTCGGTCTTCGGGCAGGCCGTGACCTTCACCGCGACCGTCGCCCCCGTGCCGCCCGGTTCGGGTACCCCGACCGGCACGGTGACCTTCGTGATCTCCGGTGGCCCGACGCTGACCGGCACGCTCTCGGGCGGCACGGCGAGCGTCACCACCAGCGCCCTCAGCGTCGGCTCCCATACCGTCACGGCCACCTACAGCGGCAGCGGCACCTTCGCCGGGTCGAGCGGTACGGACACCCAGACCGTCAACAAGGCGTCCACGACGACCACGGTCACGTCCGCGCCCGACCCGTCGGCGGCCGGCCAGCCGGTGACGTTCACGGCGACGGTGGCCCCGGTCGCGCCGGGCGCGGGCACGCCGACGGGCACGGTCACCTTCGTGATCAGTGGTGGTCCGACCCTGACCGGCACGCTCTCCGGGGGCACGGCGAGCGTCACCACCAGCTCGCTGGCCCCCGGTACGCACACGGTCACCGCGACCTACAGCGGCGACGCCAACTTCAACCCCTCCAGCGGCACGGACACCCACACGGTGGGGCAGGCGTCGACGACCACGGTGGTCACCTCGTCGCCGGACCCGTCGGTCGTCGGCCAGCCGGTGACGTTCACGGCGACGGTGGCTCCGGTTCCGCCGGGTGCGGGTACGCCGACGGGCACGGTCACGTTCATGATCAGTGGTGGTCCGACGTTGACCGGCACTCTGTCCGGGGGTACGGCGAGCGTGACCACCAGCGCGCTGTCCGCCGGTACGCACACGGTCACGGCGACGTACAGCGGCGACGCCAACTTCACGGGCTCGGTCGGTACGGACACCCAGACGGTCAACCAGGCCTCGACGACCACCACGGTCACGTCCTCGCCCGATCCGTCGGTCGTCGGCCAGCCGGTGACCTTTACGGCGACGGTGGCCCCGGTCGCGCCGGGTGCGGGTACGCCGACGGGCACGGTCACGTTCGTGATCAGTGGTGGTCCGACCCTGACCGGCACTCTGTCCGGGGGTACGGCGAGCGTGACCACCAGCGCGCTGTCCGCCGGTACGCACACGGTCACGGCGACATACGGCGGTGACGCCAACTTCACGGGCTCGGTCGGTACGGACACCCAGACGGTCAACCAGGCGTCCACGACCACCACGGTCACCTCCTTCCCCGACCCCTCCGTGACGGGGCAGACGGTCAACTTCACCGCCTTCGTCGGGCCGGTCTTCCCCGGCGGCGGGGTGCCGACCGGGACGGTCAGCTTCGTCATCACCAACGGCGTCACGACCGTGAGCCTCAGCGGCACCCTCGACGGCGCCGGCGTCGCCACGGTCAGCACCAACGGCCTGGTCACGGCAGGCGTTTACACCGTCACCGCGACCTACAGCGGCGACGCGAACTACACCGGCTCCAGCGACACCGACACCCAGACCGTCAACCAGGCGGCGACCACCACCACGGTCACGTCCTCGCCGGACCCGTCGGTCGTCGGCCAGGCGGTGACGTTCACGGCGACAGTGGCTCCGGTCTCGCCCGGCGCGGGTACGCCGACCGGCACGGTGACCTTCGTGATCAGTGGTGGTCCGACCCTGACCGGCACGCTCTCCGGGGGCACGGCGAGCGTCACCACCAGCGCCCTGAGCGCCGGCAGCCACACGGTCACCGCGGCCTACAGCGGCGACGCCAACTTCGCCGGCTCGGTCGGTACGGACACCCAGACCGTCAACCAGGCGTCCACGACCACCACGGTGACCTCGTCGCCGGACCCGTCGGTCGTCGGCCAGCCGGTGACCTTTACGGCGACGGTGGCCCCGGTCGCGCCGGGTGCGGGTACGCCGACCGGCACGGTGACCTTCGTGATCTCCGGCGGTCCGACGCTGACCGGCACGTTGTCCGGCGGCACGGCGAGCGTCACGACGAGCGCGCTGAGCGTGGGCTCGCACACGGTCACCGCGACGTACAGCGGCGACGCCAACTTCACGGGCTCGGTCGGTACGGACACCCAGACGGTCAACCAGGCCTCGACGACGACCACGGTCACGTCCGCGCCCGATCCGTCCGTGGTCGGCGCGCCGGTGACGTTCACGGCGACGGTGGTGCCGGTCGCGCCGGGTGCGGGGACGCCGACCGGCACGGTGACGTTCGTGGCGACGGACGGCGTGACCACGGTGACGCTGACCGGCACGCTGAGCGGCGGCACGACCAGTGTGACCACAAGTGGGCTGGTGACGGCGGGCGTTTACACGGTCACGGCGACGTACAGCGGTGACGCCGGCTTCACGGGTTCGGTGGGCACGGACACGCAGACGGTCGGCCAGGCGTCGACCACCACCACGGTCACGTCGTCGCCGGACCCGTCGGTCTTCGGCGCGCCGGTGACGTTCACGGCGACGGTGGCTCCGGTCGCGCCCGGTGCGGGTACGCCGACCGGCACGGTCACCTTCGTGATCAGCGGTGGCCCGACGCTGACCGGCACGCTCTCCGGGGGCACGGCGAGCGTCACCACCAGCGCCCTGAGCGCCGGGACGCACACGGTCACGGCGACCTACAGCGGTGACGCCAACTTCACCACCTCCAGCGGCACCGACACCCAGACGGTGATCCAGGCGGCGACGACGACCACGGTCACGTCCGCGCCCGATCCGTCGGTGGTGGGCGAATCGGTGACTTTCACGGCCACCGTGGCGCCGGTGGCGCCGGGTGCGGGTACGCCGACGGGCACGGTGGTGTTCGTCGCGACGGACGGGGTCACCACGGTGACGCTCACCGGCACGCTCAGCGGTGGCACCACCAGCGTGACCACCAACGGCCTGGTGACCGCGGGCACGTACGTGGTCACGGCCACCTACAGCGGTGACGCCGGCTTCACGGGCTCGGTCGGTACGGACACCCAGACGGTCGGCCAGGCGGCGACCACCACCACGGTGACCTCGGCGCCGGACCCGTCCGTAGTGGGCGAGTCGGTGACCTTTACGGCGACGGTGGCCCCGGTCGCGCCGGGTGCGGGTACGCCGACCGGCACGGTGACCTTCGTGGCCACCGACGGGGTCACCACGGTGACGCTGACCGGCACGCTCAGCGGTGGCACGGCCGGCGTCAGCACCAATGGGCTGGTGACCGCGGGCGTTTACACGGTCACGGCGACGTACAGCGGTGACGCCAATTTCACCTCCTCCAGCGGCACGGACACCCAGACGGTCGGTCAGGCGGCGACGACCACTACGGTCTCGTCGACTCCGGACCCGTCCGTAGTGGGTCAGTTGGTGACCTTCACGGCCACCGTGGCTCCGGTCGCGCCGGGTGCGGGTACGCCGACGGGCACGGTGGTGTTCGTGGCGACGGACGGGGTCACCACGGTGACGCTGACCGGCACGCTCAGTGGTGGCACCACCAGCGTCAGCACCACTGGGCTGGTGACCGCGGGCGTTTACACGGTCACGGCGACGTACAGCGGTGACGCCAACTTCAACGGCTCGACCGGTACGGACACGCAGACGGTCGGTCAGGCGTCGACCACCACCACGGTGACCTCGTCGCCGGACCCGTCCGTAGTGGGTGAGTCGGTGACCTT
>NZ_JBEYVM010000003.1:129712-458820 GCF_040643995.1 Streptomyces sp. NPDC047049
CCTTCACGGCGACGGTGGCTCCGGTCGCGCCGGGTGCGGGTACGCCGACGGGCACGGTGGTGTTCGTGGCGACGGACGGGGTCACCACGGTGACGCTCACCGGCACGCTCAGCGGTGGCACCACCAGCGTCAGCACCAATGGGCTGGTGACCGCGGGCGTGTACTCCGTCACGGCGACCTACAGCGGTGACGCCAACTTCAACGGCTCGACCGGTACGGACACGCAGACGGTCGGCCAGGCGTCGACCACCACCACGGTGACCTCGTTGCCGGACCCGTCCGTAGTGGGTGAGTCGGTGACCTTCACGGCGACGGTGGCTCCGGTCGCGCCGGGTGCGGGTACGCCGACGGGCACGGTGGTGTTCGTGGCGACGGACGGGGTCACCACGGTGACGCTGACCGGGACCCTGAGCGGCGGCACGGCCGGCGTCAGCACCACCGGCCTGGTGACCGCGGGCGCGTACACGGTGACCGCGACCTACAGCGGCGACGCCAACTTCACCAGCTCCAGCGGCACCGACACCCAGACGGTCGGCCAGGCGTCGACGACCACCACGGTGACCTCGTCGCCCGACCCGTCGGTGGTCGGTGAGTCCGTGACCTTCACGGCCACCGTGGCACCGGTCGCGCCGGGCGCGGGGACGCCGACGGGCACGGTCACCTTCGTCATCACCGGCGGCCCGACGCTGACCGGCACCCTCGTCGGAGGGACCGCCGGCGTCACGACCAGCGCGCTGAACGCGGGTACGTTCCCGGTCACCGCGACGTACAGCGGTGACGCCAACTTCGCGGCGTCGAGCGGCACCGACACCCAGACGGTCGCCCAGGCGCCGACGACCACCACGGTCACGTCCGCGCCCGACCCGTCGGTCTTCGGGCAGACGGTGACCTTCACCGCCACGGTGGCGCCGGTCCCGCCCGGTGCCGGCACGGTGACCGGCTCGGTCGTCTTCGTCATCGACGGTGGTGGGGGCGGCACGCTGACCGGCACCGTCTCCGGCGGCGTCGCGACCGTCACCACCAGCACGCTCGACGCCGGTGTCCACAACGTCACCGCGACCTACAGCGGCGACGTCAACTTCACCGGCTCCAGCGGTACGGACACCCAGACCGTCAGCCAGGCATCCACGACCACCACGGCCACCTCGTTCCCCGACCCCTCCAACTCCGGTGACACGGTCGCGATCCTCGCGTTCGTCTCCGCGGTGGCGCCGGGCAGCGGCGTCCCGACCGGGACGGTCAACTTCACCGTCACCGACGGTGTGACCACCATCAGCCTCACCGGCACGCTCGACGGCTCCGGTGTCGCCGCGGTCAGCACCCCGCTGACCACCGGCGTCTACACCATCACGGCGGTCTACGCCGGTGACACCAACTTCACCGGCTCCAGCGACACCGACACCCAGACCGTCCTCGCGGGCCCCTGACCCTCCAACCCCACCGCACGAACTGCCTGATCAACACTGCCGGGCCGTCCTCCACGAGGGCGGCCCGGCCGCCTGTGTACGTGTCCGCCGCCGCACCCCGGCCTCCCGCCTTGCGGCGGTCCCACGGGTGCCGTCTACGCTGGCTCCGCTCCAACAGATATTCCGGAGATCCAGCTGCAGGTCATGCGGGGGTTCCGGACGTTCCACGTGTTCACGGGGGAAGGCAGAACATGGCAGAGAAGGCACGTCGGCGGCTGCGGTCGAGCACGGTGATACTGGGCGGGATGGGGGCCCTGGCCGCCGCGCTGACGTCCTGCGGCTCCGAGCCCGACAAGCGCTGTGTGGACCGCAACAGCTACGACACCCTCAAGGGCTACCGCATCGTCGACTCCAAGAACTGCTCGGCAGGCGGCAGTTCGTCGTCCGGAAACAGCGGCAGCACAAGCACCGGAAGCGGCAAATACGGCAAGACCGGCCGAGGCGGCGGCGCGGCCAAGACGCCCGTCGACGGCCAGTGGTACTACGACCCCGACAACGCCGGCGGCAAGTACGCCGACGAGGGCACCTTCAGCAGGACCACGGCCGTCAACCGGGGCGGCTTCGGCTGCTCCGGATCGGGCGGCGGCCGGCACGGTTCCTTCGGCGGCTGAGCGGGCCCGGACGGCATGGAACGCCACACCATCGAGCCCCGCCCCGGCTGGCAGCAGACCGTCGAGGCGCAGGGCCTGATCTACCCGCTGACCCGCTACCCGGACGACTCGCTGCGCCCGTACTGGGACGAGAGCGCCTACTACTCCTTCACCCTCCCCGAGGTCGAGGCCCTGGAGGACGTCGTCGAGGAGCTGCACGGCATGTGCCTGGCCGCGGCCGGCCACCTCGTCGCGCACGACCGCCTCGCCGACCTCGGCATCGAGGACCCGCGGCTGGCCCGCCTGGTCGCCGAGTCCTGGCGGCGGCGGGATGAACTGCCCTCCCTCTACGGGCGGTTCGATCTGCACTACGACGGCAGCGGCCCGGCCAAGATGCTGGAGTACAACGCCGATACGCCGACCTCGCTGGTCGAGGCGGCCGGCCCGCAGTGGTTCTGGATGGAGGAACGCTTCCCCGGCGCCGACCAGTGGAATTCGCTGCACGAGCGGCTGGTGGCGGCCTGGAAGCGGCAGGCCCCGCTGCTGCCGCCCGGTGCGCCGGTGCACTTCGCGCACTCGGCGGGTGACGAGCTGGGCGAGGATCTGATGACCGTCGCCTATCTGGAGGAGACGGCGCGGCAGGCGGGCCTGGAGACGGTCGCCGTCTCGATGGAGGACATCGGCTGGGACCGGCTGTCGGGCCGCTTCGTCGATCAGCGGCTGCGCTTCATGCGGTCCTGCTTCAAGCTCTACCCGTGGGAGTGGCTGGCCACCGACGACTTCGGCCCGTTCGTCCTGGACACCCTCGACAACGGCGGCGGTACGGGCTCCACCCTCTGGATCGAGCCCGCCTGGAAGATGCTGCTCTCCAACAAGGCGCTGCTGGCGATCCTGTGGGAGCTGTACCCGGGGCATCCGAATCTGCTCCCCGCCTACCTCGACGGGCCGCGCGAGCTGGCGCACACCCGTGGTTACGCCGCCAAGCCGCTGCTCGGCCGGGAGGGCGCCGGTGTCACCCTGCACGAACCGGGCGCCGAGCCGGTACTGCGGGGGCCCGAGGACCCCTGCTGCTACCAGGAGTTGGCACCACTGCCGGACTTCGACGGCAACCGGGTCGTCCTCGGCGCCTGGGTCGTCGAGGACGAGTCGGCGGGGCTCGGCATCCGGGAATCGGCGGGGCCGGTCACCGATGAGTACGCGCGGTTTCTGCCACATGTGATCCGCTGAGGCGGCGGCCCGGCGCGGCGGGCCGCCGGATCGACGTCCCGTCGCCGCCCGGACACCGGACGGGCGATCCGGCGCGGCGCGGAGGCACCGGACGGGCGAGCCGACGGCGGTCGGTGATCGACGCGTGCCGCTACGCGTCGCGGTCATGGCCGCGGTACTGCTGTGCGGCGGCGGCCATCCTGCGCTTGAGCGGGGGCAGGTGGTTGACCACCCGCATACCGGTACGCATCCCGGCCAGCACCGCGCGGCCGAGGACCGGCTTGTGGACCGGATCGCTTCCCCGCATCTGCGCCAGGGACTTCCGGACCGCCTCGAAGCCGTAGTCGATCATCTGCGTCTCGTAGTCGCGGATCGCCGGTATCAGCGGCACTTCGCGGTCGCGGGCCGAGACCAGCTTGGCGCACAGCAGCTCGGCGTCGCGCAACGCGGTGTTCGCGCCCACCCCGCGGCCCGGCGTCATGGTGTGGATGGCATCGCCGATCAGCGTGATGTTGCTGGTGGGCCACTGCGCGACCGGGGCCGAGGTGCGGATGTTGAGGGGGAAGCAGGTGGACGGGTCGGCCAGCTCGGCCAGTGTGCGCAGCCGGACGTCCCAGGTGCGGGTGAGCTCGACCGTGAGGTCGTGCAGCTGCCGGCCGTTCATCCGGAGGACGTCGGCGGGCAGGTTACGAGCCGCGCCGCCGAACGCCAGCATGATGTAGTCGCGGGTGTTGTCGAACTGCAGGCCGGGCCAGGCGTCGAGCAGTTCGGTGTCACTCGCGCCGATGCCCTGGCGGGGCCGGCCCCGCTCGTCCCACGGGAACTGCATGACGTGGATGACCAGCGAGTATCCGCCGGGCGCGAGGAACATGTTGACGCCGTCGATGACCTGCGGGGTCAGCAGCGTGCGGGTCTCCTCGGTGAGGGGCACCTTGCCGGTGATCCCGATCAGGCCGCTGTCCTCCAAGGGGGCGTGCGGTAAGTACTGGCGGCGGACCCGGGAGTGGGATCCGTCGGCGGCCACCAGCACGTCTCCGGTGGCCGAGGTGCCGTCCTCGAAGTGCGCGGTGACCGTGCCGTCGGGGTTGTGCTCGTAGCGGGTGAAGACCTGGTCGAAGTGGACCAGCTCCTCCAGCCCGGTCAGCAGGACCTGGCGCAGGGTCATCCGGGAAACGGAACGCTCCGCACCCGCCCCGTCCGCACCGGACGTGGCGAAACCGGTCAGCGAGAGGACTTCCTTGTACTTCTCGGTGAACACGTTGAAGCGGTCACCGCTGCGCGCGCAGGTCGCCACGAAGGTGTCGAAGAGCCCGGGGGGCAACAGACGGCTGAGCGCCCGGCTGCCGTCGGGGTCGATGCCCACCCGGTAGCCCTGGAGTCCGCCGCCACGCGTGCGGTCGCGCTCGTATACGGCGCAGCTGATACCGGCCCGCTTCAGGCCGTGAGCCAGGGCCAGCCCGCCGGTGCCGGCGCCAATGATGATCACGTGCATGGATTTTCCGGTTCCTTCCTCAAGGGGAACGGCTGAGGACCGGGATAGTGGCACGGCATCTAGGTGCAGTGCAACTAATATCTCCATGGCTAGATGTGCTGCGACTAGTTGTGATGCCGGTGGTCGGTGTACCGTCGCCCCGTGACCTCGACATTCCGCCGTTCCCCCCTGGCCCTGGCGGTCCTGGGCCTGCTGGAGGCCGGCCCGCTGCACCCCTACGGCATCCAGCGCCTGATCAAGCAGTGGGGCAAGGACCAGGTCGTCAACGTCGGCCAGCGCGCCGGCCTGTACCGCACGATCGCCCGCCTGGAAGACGCCGGGCTGATCGCCGTCGGCAGCACCGAGCGCGACGAGCGCTACCCCGAACGCACCACCTACCGCCTCACCGACACGGGACGGGCGGCCGCCCGCCAGTGGATGGCCGAGATCCTGTCGACGCCCCGCAACGAGTACCCGGAGTTCCCCGCCGCACTGTCCTTCCTGCCGGTGCTCACCCCCCGGGCCACCCAGGACCTGCTGCACCAGCGGCGCGACCGTCTCGCCCGGCGCCTCACCGAACTCGACGCCGAACTCGCGAGCGAGGCCGAGGGCCACGGCCTCCCGCGGGTCGCCCTGATCGAGAGCGAATACCTGCGCGCGGTCACCCAGGCCGAACTGTCATGGGTGGACGGCATCCTCGCCGCGCTGGCCGACGGTTCGTTCACCTGGAACCGCGAAGAACTCGACCGCATCGTCGCCGCTGCCCGCGACAACACCTGACGGGCGGCGGGCAGGGAGTGGTAATTGTGCGCGCTGTGGGCCTCGGCGGCGGCGATCGCAGGAACCCCTGAACCCGCGCAAGTTCATGCAAGTTGGATCTCCCGGACCATGAGACGGTCGTGGAGATCCCCAAGTACATGACACAGTTCTTTACGGAGGTACGCGGTGGTGGCCGAGCTGACGTTTAGCGAGCTGTTCAAGCAGGCCAAGCGTTCAGCCGTTCACCTGGAGATGAGGGACGGGTACATGCGATCCGACCCGCGATTCGTCTCATGGCGGCAGGACCCGCAAAGTGTTCCTGCCAAAAGCGACCCAGCCTCCCGCCCCTGGCTCGCCCTGATGCAAGAGATCACCACGCGCGGTGTGGAAGTCCGTCGTGCTCGGATCTTCTCCGAGCCCATGAGTGACTACCTCCGCTTTGAGCACCACCTCACGCCCAGCAATGTGGCGGCCGGCGAGCAGGTGCGCTGGCTGCCGCGTCGCAAGGTGTCGGACGTGGCGCTCCCGGGCAATGACTTCTGGCTGTTCGATGACAGCCTTGTCGTGTTCCTGCACTTCACCGGGGACGGCGAGCTGTCACCCAAGGGAGATGAGGAGCGGACGACGGATCCCGCCATCGTGCAGCTCTGCTCAACGTCATTCGAGGCGGTCTGGGAACGCGCGATCCCGCACGAGGTTTACAGGCCGGTCTGATCCACGAACAGGGCTGAACTCTCCGTGTCCCCATCGTCGCCGTCGTCCAGCATCCAGCAGGCCAGGGAAGCGCTTGGAAAGCGCCTCCGCGAGATCCGCAAGGACTCCGGTCTGACCGCCCGAGCTGTGGCGGCGGCGGCAGGGTGGCATGAGTCGAAGAGCTCCCGGCTTGAGAACGGCCGGACTCCTCCCTCGGATGCGGACATTCGTACCTGGACCCGGATCTGTGACGCCGAGGGCCAAGCCGCGGACCTCATCGCGACCGCCCGTGGCATTGACGGCATGTACGTGGAGTGGCGGCGCCTGGAAAGCGCCGGCCTGAAGCGTGCCCAGGAGGCTGTGCTGCCACTCTTCGAGCGAACCCATTGGTTCCGCTTCTATCAGTCGTGGGTCATCCCAGGGCTGCTCCAGACCGAGGACTACACACGCCAAGACGTTCACCGAACTCGCAGGCATCGCTGTTTACGGGGCCGCTGCCAGGAATCTCATTACCTCGGCAATCGACACCCTCGGGTGACGGCGTACAAGTTCGTAGAAGTTCATTGAGCTGAGTCTCTGGCTCTCCATACCGTCGGGAAAACAAGCCGTTCACCCCGCGGAGACGTCATGACGAACCCCATTCGGTACAGCCAACCGCCCGTTGAACTGCCGCTGGACGAGTTGCCGTTGGAGGGCGAACCAGTCCCCGGATGCAAAGTGTGTAACGCCTTGGGACTCCAGCGGAGTGCGGCGTTGAAGCGAAACGACAAGGCTGAGGCATGTTCTGCCGCCCGGGAGATCCGAGACCACGGCCGTGGGCACGCGAAGGCGTCATGACCGCCCCGGGCAGGACTGACCGGCGGCAGTCGGAGCCTGAAGACTCCCGCCCCGGCTGCGGAAACCTGGACAGTCGAGCAGCCGGGGCGGGTGACCAACCGCAAAGGAAACCCCTTTGCGGCCCAGGGGCCATGCCCTCGACCGTACGGCGGCATGGCTCCTCGCGAAAGAGGAGGTTGGTGAATGAACGTGGTGAGCGTCGATACGTACGAGACGCGCGTACCCGACGCCGAAGGCTGGCGCGGTGTGCCCTTCCGCCACGAGGCGGAGATGCAAGAGGACGGCGGCAAACACGATGGCGGCCCTATGCCCCCGGAGGCTCCGCGTGAACCGTCGCCGCAGGGCGGGAACGGTAAGTAGCCCACGCTGGTGAAGACAAAGCGCCCCTGCTCCGGAACATGGCCGGAGCAGGGGCGTGGTGCATTCAGCGGACGAGTTGCCATGCGACACGGCGCAGCTGGCGCCGTCCGCATGATGGCAAGCCAGGGAGGCTGAAGAGTGGGCCTCGACGAACGTGCGCGAACTTGCGCGCGCTCACCCGAGGGAATCGATCGCTGCTGTGATCAGAGTTCGTGCCGGAGCCCCGTAGACGGCCAATTCGGCGAGGCCCGCGAAGGTGTGGGCGTACATGCTGATCTCGTGCGGCTGCGTGACGGTGAGAAAGGCAGACACCAGCTCTACGCTGACTTGGGTTTCATCGAAGATCCAGAAGTCCTCCACGGGCCACAGCGCGGTACGGTCCGCGTGCAGTGGGATCACCCCGAGGCTGACGTGGGGCAGCGCAGCCAGAGACAACAGGTGCCCAAGCTGGCCTGCCATCGTCGCAGTGCCACCGATCCGATGGCGAAGTGCGCTCTCTTCCAAGATCACAGCGAAGCGGCGTGGCCCTTCGTGCAGGATGCGTTGCTTGTCCACGCGGACCTGGACAGCTTCCTCCAGGTCGTCGGGGAGCGCCCGCCGGTCACGAATCGCCCTGAGGATTGCCTCAATGTACGCAGGCGTCTGGAAGGGGCCCGGGATCAGCCACGACGAGTAGGCGCGGAAATGCCGCGTTCCTTCCCACAGCGGGAGAACCGATTCCTGTGCTCGACGCAGTCCGGAGCGTTCCATGCGTCGCCACTCGACATACGCACCATCGATATTGCGTGCGGTGGCGATCAGGTCGGCCGTCTGTCCCTCCGCTCCGCAGTGCAGCGCCCACACCCGCAGGTCATCGTCGGACGGCCCGGTGCGGCCGTTCTCGATGCGGCTGCACTTGCTTTCGTGCCAGCCGGCCCGGGCGGCCAGCTCCCGTGCTGTCAGGCCCGAATCCTTGCGCATTTCGCGCAGGCGCTTGCCCAGGGCCTCTCGGGCCTGCCGGATGCTGGACGAGGACGTCACGATCGAGTCTTCCGAGTGCGTACCGTCAGGTCGGCCGGTACTCCTCGTGGGGCGTCGCCCGTTCCCAGATCGCTTCAAACGCGGATACACAGGCGTGGACCACACCGGGTTCGGTCACCAGCTCTTCACCGGTCATCTCCCCGTCACCGTTGAAGTGGTTGAACAGCACCGACGAACGGTCGAAGACCCAGCAGTCGTTGCCCGGCAACAGCAACGATGAGGCGTTCCGACGGGGGAGCCAGCGCACCGACTCTCCGGCCTTGACGTTGTGTCCGCCGGTGAGCGCGTGCTCGTACCGGATGTAGGCGGATACGGGTTCCGAGACGACCCGCGCCCGGCGTACCTCCACGCCACGAGCCACCGAGGCCGAGACAAGA
Organism: Streptomyces sp. NPDC047049; assembly: GCF_040643995.1. Classification (NCBI taxonomy): domain Bacteria; kingdom Bacillati; phylum Actinomycetota; class Actinomycetes; order Kitasatosporales; family Streptomycetaceae; genus Streptomyces; species Streptomyces sp. NPDC047049. The sequence continues at coordinate 138,492 of NZ_JBEYVM010000003.1, forward strand.
TCGATCCACCACGGCCAACGCTCAGCGGGGTCGAAGCGGTTGCCGGCGGCCCACTCTTGGTACGCCTCGTCCAGTGCGTACGCGTCCCTGGCCTCGAAGTGCCACGCGCTGTGCCGGGCCGTCCGGAACAGCTCCTCAAACGTCGGCTCCGCCGTCGCCACCGTTCACCTCCGGGAAGAACTGCATCATGCGCTTCGGGAACTCGATCACGGTCTCATGGCTGGGAACGTCCATCTGCGCCAGACGCTCGGGGTCCGTGACCCGCCACCCTTGCAGGATGTAGTTTCCGCTCTCCTCGTCCAGGTACACAGTCGGGGAACCGTTGTTCGGACTTTCGGGGTCCTTGCCCAGGCGGTGCAAAGCCATGGTGTCCTCCGTCGCCTCGGGTGACGATCAACATGTCCGAGCTTGTGCCTGAGCCTCAGCGGCGCGCCAGCGACTTGCACGAACTTCTACGCATTGACCGGTGCCGGCCCGGTCGCGCCCCCCTCATCCGAACGCCTCCGCCGAAAGTCGGCCCCTTCGCCGTCGGCATCGTCGGGGACGTCGTGGCCGAGGGCGGCCAAACGCCCGCCCCAGCTTTCGGCCACCCGGCGCACATCGGCGAGGGACGCAGTCAATTCAACGGCCAGGAGGTGCAATTCCCCGGGCGTCCAGGCCCGTCCGGCAAGCATGCGGCGGGCTTCGTCGAGGAGATCGTCGGCCGAGCTGAGTTGCTCTTTCTCGATCCGGTCGGCGACACGGGAGACATATCCGGTCCCGTCGCGTGCGAGGAAGCACGGTTTCCCGTCCGAGCCGGTCCACGGCAGCAGCCGGACGAAGTCCCTTGCTGAAGCGTCGGGCATGGCGTCAACTCCCTTGTAGTTGAAGGCCACGCCCCCGGTTCGTTCCACCACGGTTGCCGGGGTCCTCTCCGTCTCTCGAGGAGGGCCTTCCTCGCGCTGGGCAACCGGTCCGCTACGCCCAGCGGTACGGTGGCAGTGGAAGCGGCTTTTAAGAGCTTTAAGCGCTCGCGCGCATCGGGGAGTTGAGGGCTGTGGGCACTCGGGAACCGAACCGGCACCTTGAACGGCTCTACCGGCAGACCGGCAGACCGGCTGGACGCTGCGGCAGTTCGTCCAGGCCGTGAACCGCATCGGCACCGAGCGGGGAACCCCGCTCAAGTACCGCGAGCCGTCGGCCCATCAGTGGTGTCAGGGGCACGTGCCGAAGGAGCAGGTCAGACCGCTGATCGTGGAGGCCCTGGCGCGGAAGCTGGGACGTCCGGTCACGCATGCGGAGGCCGGATTCCCCGCCCCTGCCCCTGTCAGCGGCTCGCACGCCACCCCGAGCGCGGTGGAAGGGCTGATCGATCTCGGGAGGGGAGACATGGACCCCTCACGCCGCAGCGTTCTCGGTATAGGGCTCTTTTCCGTTGCGCTGACCGTGCCCAATTGGCCGGATGTGGTGGGACGGATGGAAGCCATTCAAGGCGGCCGAAATCCGCGCATCGGCATGCCGGAAGTGGAAACGGTCACCGCCATGACCGAACGGATCTCGGAACTCGACGACCAATTCGGCGGACGTCACGCCCGCCCCATGGCTGCGGCTTTCCTCGTCAATACGGTGGCTCCGTACCTGCGGGCCGAGGCGCCGGAATCGGTGCGCAAGGCAATGCTGTCGGCAGCCTCCGACCTCTGCTATCTCACCGGATACATGGCGGTGGATGAGGGGGTGGAGGGGCTGGGGCAGAAGTATTACCTGAAGGCATTGGAGCTGGCCGGAGCCTCTGAGGACCACCTCACGTACTGCACGACACTGCGGGGTATGAGTGTGCAGGCAGTTGACCTGGGGCACGGCCGTGAAGCCATGCGACTGGCCGATGCCGCGGCCGCCGCCTCTCCGCAAGCGGGCCCACGTATGCTCGCCTTCCTTGCGGGCCAGCAGGCACATGCCGCTGCGCAAACCGGAGACAGTCACAAGGCTCTGGCACATCTCAAAGAGGCTGAAATCTCCATGGAAAAGGCCGAGGCGCGAGCGAAAGCCTTCGGGTCCTATGATCCCTCAGCTCTGCATTACCACATCAGCCATGTTCGCCACGAGCTGGGAGACCTTCCCGGAGCCGTTGCGGCGATGCGGGAATCGGACAGGTTGTGCTACGACATCTACCGCCGGTCCCGGGTGAAGGAACGGGCCACACTCGCCGAGTTCCAACTTGAGGTGGGGCACCTGGAAGCGGCTTGTGCGACATGGAATGAAGCGCTGGACGAATATCCTCTGGTGCAAAGCGGGAGGGTCGACCGGCGCATGGGGAAGATGTTCAAGCTCATCCGCCCCCACCTCAAGAACCACGCCGCCCGGGAACTTCACGAACGTGCCCGGCTCGTGGTTCCAGCGTCGCTCATGGCCTAGTACTGCGAGCACGAGGCCGGCCTCGACCACTGCCGGGGCCGCCAGGCCGCGACTGCCGGCCTCCGTGACTCTGGTGGGAGTACCAGGGCGAGGCCGCCCCAGGGCATGCGGGAGGGTGTTACCGTCGCACGATGTCCAGGACCGAGATCGACTTGGTAACCGCTGAGTTCTTCGGCGCCTTTGACAACCGGGGCGGCAAGAGTGCCGACGTGGCACGCATCCGTCGGCTGGTCCTTCCCGCGGGCGTGATCATCGTGACCGGCCCGGAGTTCACCGTCTACACCGTGGACGAGTTCATCGAGCCTCGCCAACGGCTGCTGAGCGACGGCCGGCTGGTCGAGTTCTCCGAGTGGGAGACGTCCGGACGAACCGAGATCGCAGGCGATATCGCGTCGCGGTTCTGTGCGTACCGCAAGTCCGGGATCTTGGACGGTGACCCGTTCGAGGGCGGGGGGACCAAGACCATCCAGTTCGTCCGCACCCCAGAGGGCTGGCGCATCGCGGCTGTCGCCTGGTACGACGAGCCCTGACCGCCGTGGCGTTCGGCTGCGCGGTCCTGCGTGGCCCGGCCGGCCTGGGCTGATGTCGTGCGTCCATGACATGGCGCAACGAGCGGTCGGGGCACCTTCGCCCGCCGGCCGCCCGTTGCACGCCGGCCCCGTCTCATTCCTCCAGCACCCCCCGCAGCTGGTCCAGCCCCCAGTCCAGGTCCTCCTTGCTGATCACCAGCGGCGGGGCGAGCCGGATGGTGGCGCCATGGGTGTCCTTGGCCAGCACCCCGCGCGCCATCAGCCGTTCGGAGATCTCCCGGCCGGTGCCGCGTGACGGGTTGATGTCCACTCCGGCCCACAGCCCGCGGCCGCGCACCGCGTCCACCGCGCCGCCGCCCACCAGCAGCCCCAGCTCGCCGTGCAGATGCTCGCCCAACTCCGTTGCCCGCTGCTGGAACTCGCCGGTCCGCAGCATCGCCAGCACCTCCAGTGCCACCGCGCAGGCGAGCGGGTTCCCGCCGAACGTCGAGCCGTGCTCGCCGGGCGCGAAGACGCCCAGCACCTCACGGGAGGACACCACCGCCGACACCGGCACCACGCCGCCGCCCAGCGCCTTGCCCAGCACATACATGTCGGGGACCACGCCCTCGTGGTCACAGGCGAAGGTCCGGCCGGTGCGGCCCAGCCCCGACTGGATCTCATCGGCGATGAACAGCACGTTCCGGCTGCGGGTCAGCTCCCGTACACCCGCCAGATAGCCCGGCGGCGGCACCAGCACCCCCGCCTCGCCCTGGATCGGCTCCAGCAGCACCGCGACCGTGTGGTCGTCGAAGGCGGCCGCCAGCGCGGACAGATCGCCGTACGGGACGATCTCGAAGCCGGGGGTGTACGGGCCGAAGCCGGCGCGGGCCTCGGGGTCGGTGGAGAAGGAGACGATGGTGGTCGTCCGGCCGTGGAAGTTGTGGTCCGCGACGATGATCTTCGCGTGGCCGTCCGGGACGCCCTTGACCTGGTAGCCCCACTTGCGGGCCGTCTTCACCGCCGTCTCGACCGCCTCGGCGCCGGTGTTCATCGGGAGCACCAGCTCCATCCCGCACAGCGCGGCCAGCTGCGCGCAGAAGTCGCCGAACCGGTCGTGATGGAAGGCGCGGGAGGTGAGGGTGACGCGTTCCAGCTGGGCCCTGGCCGCGTCGAGCAGGCGGCGGTTGCCGTGCCCGAAGTTCAGCGCGGAGTACCCGGCGAGCATGTCCAGGTAGCGACGGCCCGCCACGTCCGTCACCCAGGCACCCTCGGCGGTGGCCACGACGACGGGCAGCGGGTGGTAGTTGTGTGCGCTGTGGGCCTCGGCGGCGGCGATGCCGCGTTCCGTGGACGTCACCGGTGACTCCGTTCGGTAGAACCGTGCGGGGCGCGGACACTGCCGCGTCCCCCTCCATTGTTGCGCCGGCCAGGAGCGACCGGCCTGCGAAGATCCGCCGGGCAGGGCCTTGAGGAACGTGTCGGGGGGTGCCCTGGGCGACGCTCCGGGGGACGCACCCCGGGGACGCCGTGGGGAACTCCCTGAGGAGTACCCTTCCGGCTCCTGGGGACGTCCTGAGGGGCACCCGGGGGTGTCCTAGACTCTGGGTGCGCACCGCGACTGGCGTACGGGGAAACAACCTCGAGGAAGCGGTGTGCGGCCACCATCACGAGGTGCCGCCCCGCCTGGGCACCCCGGGACCACGACCGGATCACCGATCGACCGCCCCGGAGGACGCCATGTCGCAGGCCCCCGTGTCACAGCCCACCCCGCACTCCCGCACTCCGCAGTCCCTTCCGCATCCCGCGCTGAGCGCCGCCGACCCCGAACTGGCCGCGCTGGTCGGCGCCGAGGAGCAGCTGCAGTCCGACACCCTGCGGCTGATCCCCAGCGAGAACTACGTCTCCGCCGCCGTCCTGGAAGCCACCGGCACCGTCCTGCAGAACAAGTACAGCGAGGGGTACGCGGGCCGTCGCTACTACGAAGGCCAGCAGAACATCGACCGGGTCGAGACGCTGGCCGTCGAGCGGGCCAAGGCCGTCTTCGGCGTGGAGCACGCCAACGTCCAGCCGTACTCCGGCTCGCCCGCCAACCTCGCCGCCTACCTCGCCTTCGCCGAGCCCGGCGACACCGTGCTGGGCATGGCGCTGCCGATGGGCGGTCACCTCACGCACGGCTGGGGGGTGTCGGCCACCGGCAGCTGGTTCCGCGGCGTCCAGTACGGCGTACGCCCCGACACCGCGCTGATCGACTTCGACGAGGTGCGCGACCTCGCCCGCAAGGAACGCCCGAAGATCATCTTCTGTGGCGGTACCGCCGTCCCGCGCACCATCGACTTCGCCGCGTTCGGCGAGATCGCCCGGGAGGTCGACGCCGTCCTCGTCGCCGATATCGCCCATATCGCCGGTCTGATCGCGGGCGGCGCCCACCCCTCGCCCGTACCGCACGCGGACGTCATCTCCACCACCACCCACAAGACCCTGCGCGGGCCGCGCGGCGCCATGCTGATGTCCCGGGCGAGCCATGCCAAGGCGGTCGACAAGGCCGTCTTCCCCGGTCTGCAGGGCGGTCCGCACAACCACACCACCGCCGCGATCGCGGTCGCCCTGCGCGAGGCGGCCGCTCCGTCCTTCCGCGACTACGCCCATGCCGTCGTCGCCAACGCCAAGGCGCTCGCCGAGGCGCTGCTGGCCCGCGGCTACGACCTGGTCTCCGGCGGCACCGACAACCACCTGGTGCTGATCGACCTCACGTCGAAGGAGGTGCCGGGCAAGGTCGCCGCGAAGGCGCTCGACCGGGCCGGCATCGTCGTCAACTACAACACCGTCCCCTTCGACCCCCGCAAGCCCTTCGACCCCTCCGGTATCCGCATCGGCACTCCGTCCCTCACCTCCCGCGGGCTGGGGCCGGACCGGATGCCGCTGGTCGCGGAGTGGATCGACCGCAGCGTCCAGGCCGCGGCGAAGGGTGACGAGGAGGCACTGGCGGTGATCCGTACGGAGGTCGCGGAGCTCATGGCGGCCTACCCGGCGCCGGGGCTCGCCACGGCCTGAGGGCGGGGGCTCGTGACGGCCCGGGACGCGCGACGGCCTCAGGCCCGCGGTGCGGCGGCTCACCGGCCGGCTGATCTTGGTCGGCCGGTCAGCCGGTGAGCCGGACCGGCAGGACGTGGGTGCTGTTGCCGACGAAGCTCGGGTGCGGCGGCAGCTCCGCGTCCGGGACGGCGAGGTCCAGCGCCGGATAGCGGGTGAACAGCGCTTCCAGGGCGACGGTCGCCTCCAGCCGGGCCAGCGGCGCGCCCGGACAGTAGTGCGGACCGTGGCCGAAGGAGAGGTGCCGGGCAGCGGGCCGCCGGGTGACGTCGAACCGGTCCGCGTCGGGGCCGTAGGCGTCCGGATCCCGGCCGGCCGCGGAGTAGGAGGCCAGCATCGGTGTGCCGCGGGGAACGACCGTGCCGCCGATTTCCAGGTCCCGGACCGGGTAGCGGAACGGGAAGTGGGCGACCGGACTGTCGTAGCGCAGCGTCTCCTCGACCACGTCGTCCCAGGTGGCCCGCCCGTCGCGCACCAGCTCCAGCTGTCCGCGGTCGGTGCACAGGGCCCGCACCGCGTTGGTGATCAGATTGAGCGTGGTCTCGTGCCCGGCAATGATCATCAGCAGCAGGGTGCCGACCAGTTCCCGGGCGCTCAGCCGGTCGCCGTCCTCCTCCTGGGCGGCGAGCAGCGCGCTGGTCAGATCGTCGCCCGGGTCCGCCCGCCGGGCCTCGGCGACCCGGGTGAGGATGGCGATGATCTCGCGGTGGGCGGCCTGCGTCCCGTCCGCCGTGCGCACGATCAGGTTCGACAGCTCGTGCAGCCGGTCGCGCAACGAGGCGTCCACGCCCAGCAGTTCACAGATCACGCTCATCGGCAGCGGATAGGCGAAGTGCCGGCGCAGATCCACCGTGCCATCGGCCGCGGCGGCCCCCGGCAGCCCGTCCAGCAGCCCGGCCGTCAGCTCCACCACCCGGGGCCGCAGCGCCGCCACCCGCCGCCCGGTGAACACCTTGGTCACCGGACCGCGCAGCCGCCGGTGATCGGCCCCGTCGGCCGTGATCATCCCGTCGACGGTGGCGAAGGTGGTCAGCGGCCAGCCGGGCGGCAAGGTGCCGTCGTGCAGGGCGGTGAAGTGGCAGGCGTCCTTGGCGACTTCGGGGTGCGCAAGGACCTCGCGCAGCACCTCGTAACGGGTGACGGCGACGGCGGGCACCTCCCCGGGCAGCAGGACGGGGACCACCGCTCCGGCCGCCCGCAGCAGCGCATCGGCCGCGGCCCGGCCGGCGCCACCGGGGGCGAGCGGACGCGGCGCGCCGCCCCCGGAGCGCGCGGGACAGGTGGCGTCGGGCGGCGGGAGGGGCGCGGGGGCAAAGAGGCGGGCGTTGCCGGAGATCGGCTGTCCGTCGGTCATCAGCAGTCCTCACAGATCGGGGGCGGTGATCCGGGGCGGTGCACGGGCCCATGAGCGCGGACCACGGTGCCGGGGGCCGCGTACGGCGCTGCCGCGAGGCCACGACAGACCCACGATTCCAGCTCCCGCCCGCCCCGAACAGGGCGCCGCGGCGCTGCCCGCAGCGCCCGCCCGGAGCCCCGCAGCGCCCGCCCCGACGCCCCGCCGCCGCGCCGCCGCCTGCCCGGAACCGGCGCCGCAGGCGGCACCACAGGCCCGTGCCCCTTGCCGACCTGAGACAATCGACCCATGGCTCTCGAACGCCCGCCCGTCGCCCACCACCACCCTCGGGGGAATGGCTCCGCCATGCAGCAACGTCCGCGTGTGCTCTCCGGTATCCAGCCCACCGCCGGCTCCTTCCACCTCGGCAACTACCTCGGTGCCGTGCGCCAGTGGGTGGCGCTGCAGGAGTCCCACGACGCCTTCTACATGGTGGTCGACCTGCATGCGATCACCGTCCCCCAGGACCCGGCCGAGCTGCGCCGCAACACCCGGATCGCGGCGGCCCAGCTGCTGGCCGCCGGCCTCGACCCGGAGCGCTGCACGCTCTTCGTCCAGAGCCATGTGCCCGAACACGCCCAGCTCGGCTGGGTGATGAACTGCCTCACCGGCTTCGGCGAGGCCTCGCGGATGACGCAGTTCAAGGACAAGGCCGCCAAGCAGGGCGCCGACCGCACCTCCGTCGGCCTGTTCACGTACCCGATCCTGCAGATCGCCGACATCCTGCTCTACCAGGCCCACCAGGTCCCGGTCGGCGAGGACCAGCGCCAGCACATCGAGCTGACCCGCGACCTCGCCGAGCGCTTCAACGGCCGCTACGGCGAGACGTTCACGATCCCGGCGCCGTACATCCTCAAGGAGACGGCCAAGATCTACGACCTCCAGGACCCGTCGGCCAAGATGAGCAAGTCGGCCGCCAGCGCCAAGGGCCTGATCAACCTCCTCGACGAGCCGAAGGTCTCCGCGAAGAAGGTCAAGAGCGCGGTCACCGACACCGACACCGTGATCCGCTACGACACGGAGAACAAGCCCGGTGTCTCCAACCTCCTCACCATCTACTCCACCCTCACCGGCACCACGATCCCGGAGCTGGAGCAGAAGTACGAGGGCAAGATGTACGGCGCTCTCAAGACCGATCTCGCCGAGGTGATGGTCGAATTCGTCACACCGTTCCGGGACCGTACGCAGGAATATCTGGACGACCCCGAGACGCTGGACTCGATCCTGGCCAAGGGTGCGGAGAAGGCTCGTGCGGTGGCCGCCGAGACCCTCGCCACCACCTATGACCGGCTCGGATTGCTGCCGGCCAAGCACTGACGGCACCGTCCGCGCCCGGCCGGGAGCGTCCGCACGGCGGACCGCAACCGGCCGCGCGGACCGCGCAGGACCCGGGGCCCCCACCCGTGGGGGCTCCTGCGCCCGCGCACAAGACGGCCGAGGACGCTCCCCGGGAAGGGCGCGCACCCGGCACACTAAGAGGGTGCGCGAGCGCGCCGCACATACGTCAGGAGGGAGAACGCAGTGGGGACCGTAACGCTGGGCGTTTCGATCGCGGTCCCGGAGCCGTACGGCAGCTTCCTCCAGAGGAAGCGCGCGGGCTTCGGGGACCTGGCCGCACCCGGCATCCCCACGCACATCACCCTCCTCCCGCCGACGGAGGTCAGCGCCGAAGCGCTGCCCGGCATCGAACGCCACCTCGCCGAGGTCGCGGCCGGCTGCCGCCCCTTCCCGCTGCGCCTGGAAGGCACCGGGACCTTCCGTCCGCTCTCCCCGGTCGTCTACGTCAAGGTCACCGAGGGCGTGACGGGCTGCACCGCCCTCCAGGCCCGGATCCGCGCCGCGTCCGGTCCTTGCGCACGCGAGCTGCAGTTCCCGTACCACCCGCATGTGACCGTCGCCCACGGCATCGACGAAGCGGCCATGGACCGCGCCCAGGCCGGGCTCAGGGACTTCTGCGCCACCTGGACGATCGGCGGCTTCGCGCTCTACGAGCAGGGCCCGGACGCGGTGTGGCGGCTGGAGCGGGAGTACCCCTTCGGGCCGCGGACGGCCGCGGTCCCGCGCCAGGCCGCCGATCTCTCCCGGCCGCCGGCCGCCTCCTGCTGAGCGCGGCCGTCCGTCGCGGGAACGGCTCGCCCCGGTCGCCCGCGGTGTCTGCCGCGGCCCCGCTCCTGCTTCCCTGCGGGCTGTCCCGCTGCCCCGCTCCTGTTCCCCTGCGGGCTGCCCCGCTGCCCGGATACCCGGAGGTCGGGCGCGCCTTTCCGGTCGCGCCGGGCGCGCGCCTGACATCCTGCACGGACCGGCGGGCACAAGGTCACCAGGGCAACGGCCGCCTGGGACCGCACGAGGGGAACGCCATGGACTGGTTGAGCAAACTGCCGGTGATCGGACCGGCCGTCACCTGGCTGATGACCACGCACCTCTGGCGTGCCTATGAGCGGATGCTCCGGGTGCACTGGACCCGGCTCAGCGCCGCGATCACCTTCACCAGCTTCGTCGCGCTCTTCCCGCTGCTCACCGTCGCCGCCGCGATCGGCGCCGCGCTGCTCAGCGACGCCCGGCTGCACACCCTGGAAGGCAAGATCGCCGAGCAGCTGCCCGGCATCTCCGGACAGCTCGACATCGCCGCACTCGTCGACAACGCCACCACCATCGGTCTGGTCGCCGGTGCCGCGCTGCTGCTCACCGGCATCGGCTGGGTCGAGTCGCTGCGCGACTGCCTGCGCGCCGTATGGGAGAAGGACAACGAGAAGACCAACTTCTTCCTCGGCAAGCTCCGGGACGGCGTCCTGCTGCTCGGGGTCGGCGGCGTCGCCGTGCTCTCCCTCGCCTGCTCGACCTTCGCCGGCGCAGCGGTGGGCAAGGTGGCCGAGGCGATCGGCCTTCCGGAGAACGGCATCGGCAGCGTCCTGCTCTCGGCCGCCGGCTTCGTCATCGCCGTCCTCGCGGACTTCCTGCTGCTGGCCTACATACTGACCAGGCTCCCCGGCGTCCATCCGTCACGCCGCGCCGTCGTGGTCGCCGGCCTCCTCGGCGCGATCGGCTTCGAACTGCTGAAGCTGCTGCTCAGCGGCTACCTCCAGGGCGTCGCCTCCCGGAGCATGTACGGCGCCTTCGGCACCCCGGTCGCGCTGCTGCTGTGGATCAACTTCACCGCGAAGCTGCTGGTGTACTGCGCTTCCTGGACGGCCACGGAGGAGGAGCAGCACGCGGGGGACGAAGACCTCAAGACGCCGGACGGGCCGGAGGCGCCGGAGGAGCCGGAGGAACCGGGCAGGACTGACGGCCAGGAGGTACGGGAGGCGCCGGACGGGCCGGCGGGGCGGGAGCGGGCGGAGGGACGCGAGCGCCACCGGGCGGCCTGACGGTCACCGGCGTCAGCCGCCCTCCCGCACCCGCGCCCGCGCGGGTCACCTACGGGGCCGGCGCCGGTGCACGGCGAACGCCACGATGCCCAGCAGCGCCAGCACACCGCTGCCGACACCCACCGCGGTCCACGCGCCGTTCGCACCACCGGCGCTGTTCAGTGCGGCCTGGGTGCTCTTGTGCCCGTCCTTGCCCTTGCCCTTGGCCTTCACGGCGCCGGTGCCGTCGTCCTCGCTCCTGGGGCCGACGAGCCGCCCGACCGGGTCCACCTTGTCGGCCGCCGCGAAGCCCCAGTCGAGCAGCTTGGCGGCCTCCTTGTAGGCCTCGTTGTGCTCCTTCTTCTCCGGGTTCATGATCGTGACGAGGAGCTTGCGGTCGCCGCGGTGGGCCACGCCGGTGAAGGTCGACCCCGCGTGGGTGGTGGAGCCGTTCTTCACCCCCGCGATACCGGGGTACGGCTTGATGTCGTAGTCGCCGCTGAGCAGCCGGTTGGTGTTCTGGATGCCGAACGTCGCCCGCTTGCCGCCCTTGCCCGCGTCACCGGGGAACTGCGCACTGGCCGTCGAGCAGTACTCGCGGAAGTCGGCGTTCCGCAGCCCCTCCCGGGCGAACAGGCTCAGGTCGTACGCGCTGGAGACCTGGCCCGGCGCGTCATAGCCGTCCGGGGTCACCACATGCGTGTCGTTGGCGTTCAGTTCCTTCGCCCGCTGCTGCATCTGCGCGACGGTGGCCTTCGTCCCGCCGTTCATGGCGGAGAGCGTGTGCACCGCGTCGTTGCCGGACCGCAGGAAGACGCCCAGCCACAGGTCGTGGACCGTATAGCTCAGGTTCTCCTTTATCCCGACGAGGCTGCTGCCGGCACCCATCCCCGCCAGGTCGGCGGGCTTGACCGTGTGCTTCTGGTTCTTGGGGAACTTCGGCATCACCGTGTCGGCGAACAGCATCTTCAGCGTGCTGGCGGGCGCGAGCCGCCAGTGCGGGTTCTTGGCGGCCAGCACCTTGCCGGACACGGCGTCGGAGACGATCCACGAGCGGGCGGTCAGCGCGTCCGGGCCCGGCAGCTTCGGCGCGCCGGGCTTCAGCGCCACCTGGACGCCGGGAGTGCCCAGCCGGCCCCCGCCGATCTGCGACATCGTCGACGGCGGCGCGGGGGCCTTGGGATCGGCGTGTGCGGTGCCGGCCAGCAGCGGGGAGGCCAGCAGCCCGGAGGCGGCCAGCGCGGCGGCGGTGCGCAGGGGGAAGCCGTTGCGGGCCGCACGACCGGCGGTGCCGGCAGCGGCAGGGGCAGGGGCGGCCGATGCGGTCAGGACAGCTGATGCGGCCGGGGCAGCCGATGAGGACGGGGCAGCCGATGTGGCCGGGTCGGTCGGATCGGTGGAGGCCAGGGAAGCCGGGGAAGCCGTGGAGGCGCAGAAGGTCGTCGGCACGTCGGTGAACGTACCCGCCTTTGCCCGGGGCGCCGACAGCACCCCACGGAAGAGTGCCCCTGCCGCCCGCCGGATGGAGCCGCTGCCCATACTGGGAGGTATGAAGCTCTCTCGCCCCGTGTCCTGGTTCCTGCTCGCCTTCGGGGTGTGGAGCTGGTTCATCTGGATCACTTTCGTCAAAAACCTCTGGAAGGACGGGAGCGGTCTCGCCTTCGACGCCGCGGGTGACCCGACGGCCTACTTCTGGGTGCATCTGCTGCTCGCGGTGGCTTCCTTTCTTTTGGGGACGGCGATCGGAGTGATCGGGTTCCGCGGCGTACGGGCCCTGCGCCGCGAGGCCGCACAGGGCACGCCCGACCAGCCCTCCGCCCCCACCTCGTCCGCCGCCTGACCCACGGGCACGGGCAGCCGCCGTGATCTTCGCCCTGATCGTGGTCCCGGTCCTCGGACTGTTCTTCGGCGTGCACCGCTACTTGTGGTGCCGGCTCGTCCGCGACACCACCACACCGCACACCCGCCCCCGCCGGGCAGGCACCGCCGCCGCCTTCGCCCTCCCCCTGACCGCCCTCGCCGCCCTGCTGGCCGCCCGCGCCGGCGCCCCCTTCCCCCTCCAGCAGGCACTCGCCTGGCCCGGCTTCCTCTGGCTGGCACTGGTGCTCTATCTCACACTGGCCCTGCTGGTCGGGGAGGCGGTCCGCGCGGCGGGGCTCCGGGTACTCGGCGATGAGGGGGCGGGCGGGGGGACGGGGGAGGACGCCGGGGCGCCGTCGGACGCGGGGACGGGGTCGCGCGGCGGGGTTCAGCCGGGTGCGGGGGCGCCGTCTAACGCCGGGACGCGGTCGGGCGCGGGAGCTCAGCCGGGCGCGGCGGCCCCGCCAGACGCCGGGACACCATCACCCGCGGGAACGCCATCGGCTGTCTCCCCGCCCCTCCCTCCGTCCCCCGCCCCCTCCCCGCCCTCGGCGCCGACGCTCCTGCCGCCCGGCACCCACGCCCTGCCGCCGCTCGCCGTGCCGCCGCGCCGGCTCTTCCTCGCCCGGGCGGTCGCCGCCGGCGCCACCCTCGCCGCCACGGCCACCGTCGGCTACGGCACCGTGACCACCCTCCGCGGCCCGGCCGTGAAGCGCGTCACCATCCCCCTGACCAAACTGCCCCGCGCCGCCCATGGATTCCGGATCGCCGTCGTCAGCGATATCCACCTGGGCCCGATCCTCGGCCGCGCCCACACCCGGCGGATCGTCGAGGTCATCAACCGCACCGACCCCGACCTGGTGGCCATCGTCGGCGACCTGGTCGACGGGAGCGTCGCGGACCTCGCCCCGGCCGCGGAACCGCTGCGCGGACTGCGCTCTCGATTCGGGTCATATTTCGTCACGGGAAATCACGAGTATTACTCCGGCGCGGCCCAATGGGTCGACCACGTACGTGAATTGGGCGTACATCCCCTGGAAAATGCCCGTACGGAATTGCCCGGCTTCGATCTCGCGGGCGTCAACGACCTCGCGGGTCAGACCGAACACGCCGGCCCGGACTACGACCTGGCACTGAGCGGACGCGACCCCTCCCGCGCCGTCGTCCTGATGGCCCACCAGCCGGTCACCATCCACGACACCGTACGGTTCGGCGTGGACCTCCAGCTCTCCGGCCACACCCACGGCGGCCAGCTGTGGCCCTTCACCTACGTCGCCGACGCCACCAACCCCACCGTCGCCGGCCTGGAGCGCTACGGCGACACCCAGCTCTACGTCACCCGCGGTGCGGGCGCCTGGGGCCCACCGGTCCGGGTGGGGGCACCACCGGATGTCACGGTCGTCGAACTCGCATCGACACAGGCATAGTTCGGGACCGGGGTGCCCATGGGGTGATCCGGAAGGGGTGGGCGGGCCGCCGTTCGGGTATTGGATAACGGACCGTCTACAAAGTGCGGTCGCATTCCGCCCGGAATCGGACAGATCACGACTTACGATCTTGCTATTTCGGTCGCCAACTCCTTAACCTTTATTGACTTTACGCTGCCCGTCGGCCCTCGCCGTGGCGGCGCCGGAACGGACGGCGCGAGTGGGATGACGGGGCCGGCCGGGCGTGCGCATAACGGGGAGAGTGGTCATGGGCAAGCACTACAAGGTTGATCTCGACGAGCTGGACAGCGTCGTCCGCCAACTCAGGAGCCTTCAGGGCGATATGGCGGAGACCAGCCAGAAGGCCGAGTACGGCACGAACATCCCGAAGACGGCGTTCGGTATCAACTTCGGCGAGGCGGAGGAAGTCTCCCGCGCCCATGACCGCATGCAGACGTATCTGAAGGACGTCATCAAGGCACTCCACGACCTCACCCACAACTTCGGCGAGAAGACAGAGGCGAGCCGCGGTGCCTACGAGGACCAGGAGCACGAGACCAAGGCCTCGATGAACGGCTGACCTCCACGGTGGTGCAGGGTTGAGGACGAGAGGATGACGATGAAGGGGGGCCGCTGTGGTTAGCGCCATGGAGGAGCGCGAGAGCGCTGAGACGAGTGAGAGGCAGCGGGAGGAGGGGGAGCGGGCGAACAAGCTGAAGTCGTTCCAGGGTGAGCGACTGACCCCGCACTCTCCTTCCGACTTCCACCACCACGGCATCGACGCGCTCCGCAAGATGATCGAGAACGCCAAGCCGGAGACGCTTGAGTCCGCCGGTGATCACTGGCGCAACTCCGCCGATCTGCTCGGCGGCCACGATGGTCACGGCGGCATCCGTAAGAAGTTCATGGATGCCGTCGATCATGCGACGGCGCACTGGGAGGGCTCGGCGGCCGACGCGTTCCGCACGGAAGCCGTCAAGGTGCTCGGCAAGATCGACCGGACGTACCGGCATGCCCGGAAGGCCGAGGCGTCGTTGATCGGCTCGCGTGAATCGGGCCGGGAGGTGGGTCTTGCCCACAACCTTCGCCAGGCGATGGAAGCCATGTCGAAGATCCACGACCCGGGCAACTGGGACAGCTTCACGGACGACAGTGGCGACGACGCCCAGTTCCACCGGGACATGGCGAACCCGAAGATGGACGCCCGCCAGGCGCTGGAGCTCAACCGGGACAAGCTGTCCCTGAGCAAGGAGCGCCAGGTCGAGGCGGTCGTCGTGATGGATGAGCTGGCGAATCACTACACCTACCGCTCCCACGGCTGGGAAGAGTACGACGATGACCTCAATGGCGATTGGCCGAGGGAGCCGTCGAACACCCCACACCCGCCCCCGGTGCGGATGCCTGACACGGCCGACAGGCACCACCCGGATCCGTCGTCGGTGACACCGCACCACCCCCATGGTGCGGGTGGTGGAGCGGTGCCGCCCGGGTTCGACGGCCCCAAGGTCAGCCGGCCGGACCTCCCGGTCCACACCGGGCTCGACGGCCTGCAGGGCGGCACCATGACCCCGCCGCCGGTTTCCGGTGGCCACAGCGGTGGCCTGCCCGGTGGCGGGCATGGCGCGGTCCCCGGCCCGGGCGGCGGTTCGGGCGGCGCGATGCCGCCGGGCCCCATCGGAATGCCGGGCGGCGCCATGCGGTCCGGTGGCGGACGAGGGATGTCTGGCGCCGGAGGTATGCGTGGAGGCATGCCGGGCGCGGGTGGCGCAGGCGGCGCCAAGGGCGGCAAGGCCGGCATGGCCGGACGCAGCGGTGCGCAGGCGCGTACGCGTGGCGGAATGGCGGGCAAGCCGGGTAGCCCGGCCGGCGGCGCCAAGCAGGGCGGCGCGGGTCTGCACCGCAGCCGTGGTGGCCAGCAGGCGGGCATGGGTGCCGCTGGAGCCAAGGACAAGAAGGGCAAGGAGCGCACCACCGGTCAGCGCCCCGACTACCTGATCGAGGACGAAGAGACCTGGACGCCGCAACGCAATGTGGCGCCCCGCGTCATCGAGTAGGACACCGCCACCGTCGTACGGCGGCCGGTAAGGAGTGGCCCCGCGCCCGAGGGTGCGGGGCTTCTCTTCTGATGGAACACTGCCGCCCGGACAGCACAGCGAGAAGGAGCAAGCATGAGGGTCACCCGAACACTGCGCGCGACGGTGGGTGCCGCGTTGACCGGCGCGCTGCTCATCACCGCGGGCGGTACCGCCTCCGCAGATCAAACACGCAAAGATCAGTGGCCGTTGGAGGCGTTCGGGGCCGAGCAGCTGTGGAAGGAAGCCACCGGCAAGGGCGTAACGGTGGCCATCCTGGACAGCGGTTTCCGCAAGACCCATCAGGACCTGAAGGGACAGTTTCTGCCGGAGCCGGACTTCGGCAAGGAAGCTGAGGCTGAAGCCGCGAAAAACCTCAGGGAAGGCGAAACGGACGTTCGCGAGCATGGCACCGCCATGGCGTCGATCGTCGCGGCGCACGGCCATGGCCCGGGTGGCTCCGACGGCGTCAAAGGTCTGGCGCCTGGCGCCAAGATCCTCCCTGTGCCGGTGTTCGGTAAGAGCGGTCAGGCTACCCGTTGGGCCGTGGACCACGGTGCCGGCGTCCTGAACATGTCCTACGACGGGATGGAGGGCGGCGATCAGTGCAGCTCCATCAACTACGCCCTCTCGAAGGGCGTAGTGGTCGTGGCCTCAGTGGGCAACGAGGCCGCGACGGACAGGACATTTCCGGCGGCCTGCCCCGGAGTGATCGGCGTCGGTGCGGTTGATCAGTACGGCAAGTCCGCCGAGTTCAACAACTACAACTCCGACACCGACCTCCTCGCACCAGGGGTGAATACCCCGGTTGCGGATGGCAAGAGCGACGCGGGCTACCGGACCTCGAAAGGCAGCTCCCAGGCCGCCGCCTACGTCTCCGCCGCAGCCGCCCTCCTCAAGGAGAAGTACCCCGACCTCACTCCCGGCCAGATCGCCAACCGGCTGGTGAAGACGGCCGGTCTGCCCAAGGACCAGAAGGGCCTCAAGCTCCCGGACGCGCACTACGGCTACGGCTTCATCCAGCCCGGCCCCGCCCTGCGGAAGGACATCCCCGAGGGCTCCAAGGAGGGGCCGCTGCCGATGCCGAAGGGCAAGGCGTCCTCGCAGCTGGACGCGGGCAAGCCCGACGCCAACCCCCCGATGGGCGGCAAGGCGGCGATGCAGCGGGCCCTGCTCTACGGCGGCATCGGCCTCGGTGTCCTGGTGGTCGTCGGTGCCGTCGTCGCCATCGTCGTGGCAGTCCGTCGCCGCAAGGGCGCCGGAAGCCAGAGCTGGGGCTGAGCCGCCTGCCGGAAGAGAACCCCATGGCGTACGAGCCGCGCAGTCCGGAGCTGCGGGACGCTCCGGACATCGCGCAGGTGCTGAAAGCCAACCGCCTTGCGCTGGCACGGCTCATGACCGTGCGTTTGCTGATCGGTGTGGGTCTTGTGGCAGTCTCAGTGGCGCTGCAACGCGTGACGGGGGCTGATTCGTTCTTGCTCGCTCTGCCCATTCCTGTCGGTGTGGGCGTACTCATCATGACGGTGTGGCGCGCCGTTTACGGGATCCGTGTCTCCCAGTGCGAGAAAGTGCTCCGTCACTACCCGCTGGAGTTCCGTCCCCGGGTGGTCATGAAGCGTGCGAAGTGGACCGAGTACGGCGATGTCCACCACATCCGTGTGACGACGCGAGGGCAGCACGGGGCGCCGCTGATGCTGGCGGTCAACGCGGCGGGGCGTCGGCGTTGGCCCGAAGCGGCGGAAGAAGGCGCGTGGTTGGCGGGTGACCTGCCCTTCGGGGGTGTTCTGGTGGTGCCGGGGAGCAACGCGATGCTGTTTCTGAAGCCGGCGGACTGGGACAAGACCGCGCGGCGGCGGGAGGAGGCCGGCGCGCAGCGGATCGCAAGGGCCCATCAGGCCGGGCTGCACCGGATGACCAACCGGTCGTGGATGATGAGGCGGGGAGCGTGAGGCGGCACTGAAGCCGGCCCCGAGGCCGGACCGGGGCAGCCGCCCGGGCAGCGCATTTCCCGTCCCGTCCCGCCCCGTTCCGTCTCGCCCGGAGGTAAATCGGGCGACGCCCCCCATGGCCCGCTGTTAACTTCAGCCCCCATGGACCCCGTAAGTGAAAAAGCAATACGCGCCTCGTTCGTCAACTGCTCGAAGGGGGAGGCGAGCAGGATCCATCTGCCGGTGGGGCTGGTCGAACTTCCTTGGGGGGAGCTGGACTTCCTGGGGTGGCGCGATCCGGGGGCGCCGGACCGGAGTTATCTGGTGGCGCCGCGGGGCGAGGGGATCGTCGGGGTGACGCTGCGGGTGCCGCAGGGCGTACGGCGGAGCTTTACGAAGACGACGGTGTGCTCGGTCTGTGTGACCGGGCATCCGGGGTCCGGGGTCAGCCTGCTGGCCGCGCGCCGGGCCGGTCCCCTGGGGCGGCAGGGCAACACCGTCGGGACGTATCTGTGCGCCGACCTTGCCTGCTCCCTCTACGTCCGGGGGCGCAAGCGGTCCCAGCTCGCCGGGCGGCACGAGGAGACGCTGCCGCTGGAGGAGCGGATCGCCCGTACCGTACGGAACCTGGACGCCTTCCTGGACAAGGTCCTGGAGGGCGAGCAGTAGGGGACAGCTCAACAGCTCAACAGCCAACAGCTCAACAGCCCAACTCGCCACGGCAGCAGTCGAGTTGCGGAGTTCCGGCGGCCGCCGGATGCTACCCGTGGGTTTCGGTTGCGGCAATCCACCCTTCGGACAGATCCTCGTGTCCACGCCGTGAGCACAGCGGCGCAAAGGCAGGGGGGCGATGTGCTGCGAGTGCACTTCACCGCGCAGGATCTGGTGCGTACGCGAGTGGCCGACGGTGCCGACCCGCTCTGGGAGACGGTGCTGAGCCTGCACAGCCTGCGGGAGGACCGGACCGATCCGGCGCTGGCGGCCTGGCGGCAGCACGCCGTACGGCACGGGCCGGGGCCGCTGCGGACGCTGTTCGCGCTGGTCCCGCTCCATGGGTACTTTCCGGACTTCCTCACTCCGGCCGCGTCCCAGTACGGGATCGAGTCCGGTCTGGAGGCCGTGATGAGCACCCCGCGCCGGCGGCTGCGGACCGAGCTGACCCGGCTGTCGGGGCACCGGGCCCTGCCGGGGTGGGCGCGCGGCATCGGCGAGGGGGAGCCGGCCGCACTGCGGCAGCTCGCGCGCAGCCTGCGGACGTACCACCACCTGGCGGTGGCGCCGTCCTGGCCGCGGATCGCCGGGCGGGTCGGCGCGGACCGGGAGTGGCGCAAGCAGGTGCTGGCGCAGTCCGGGGTGGAGGCGATGCTGCGGACGTTCGGGGCACCGATGCGCTGGCGGCCGCCGGTGCTGGAGGTCGGCTATCCGGTGGAGCGGGAGCTGCACCTGCGGGGACGGGGCCTGGTCTTCGTCCCCTCGTACTTCTGCTGTGACCATCCGCTGGCGCTGGTGGACGAGGCGCTGCCGCCGGTGCTCGTGTACCCGGCGCCGGCGCGGGAGACGGCGGGCGGACAGGCCGAAGGGCCCCGCCTCCGGGGATACGGAGGCGAGGCCCTTCGGGACGTGCCGGCGCTGTTCGGCGGCCGGGCCAAAACCCGGACCGCCGCCAGGCGCTGAGCGCTGAGCGGTCTCCCGCCAGTCGCTGAGCGGTTCCCCGCTGCCGTCAGAAGCGACGGGTGATCAGCGCGCGCTTGACTTCCTGGATGGCCTTGGTGACCTCGATACCGCGCGGGCAGGCGTCCGTGCAGTTGAAGGTCGTCCGGCAGCGCCAGACGCCGTCCTTGTCGTTGAGGATTTCGAGCCGCTGCTCGCCCCCCTCGTCACGCGAGTCGAAGATGAAGCGGTGCGCGTTGACGATCGCCGCCGGGCCGAAGTACTGGCCGTCGTTCCAGAACACCGGGCAGGAGCTGGTGCAGGCGGCGCAGAGGATGCACTTCGTCGTGTCGTCGAAGCGCTCGCGGTCCTCGGCGGACTGACGCCGCTCACGGGTCGGCTCGTTGCCGGTCGTGATGAGGAAGGGCATCACGTCCCGGTACGCCTGGAAGAAGGGCTCCATGTCGACGACAAGGTCCTTCATCACCGTGAGGCCCTTGATGGCCTCGACCGTGATCGGCTTCTCCGGGTTGATGTCCTTGATCAGCGTCTTGCAGGCGAGACGGTTGCGGCCGTTGATGCGCATGGCGTCCGAGCCGCAGATGCCGTGGGCGCAGGAACGACGGAAGGTCAGCGTCCCGTCGAGCTCCCACTTGATCTTGTGGAGGGCGTCCAGGACGCGCTCCTTGGGGTCGATCTCCAGCTGGAAGTCTTCCCAGTTGGCGTCCTCCGAGACCTCCGGGTTGAACCGGCGGATCCGGAAGGTGACCGTGATCAGGTGCGAAGCGCCGTCCTCGGCCGCGTCCAGGGCCGCGGAGTTCTTGTCGAGAGTCGGGGTGCTCATCAGTACTTACGCTCCATCGGCTGGTAGCGGGTCTGCACGACCGGCTTGTAGTCGAGGCGGATCGACTCTGCGCCGTCTGCGCCCACCTCGCGGTACGCCATGGTGTGCCGCATGAAGTTGACGTCGTCGCGGTTGGGGTAGTCCTCGCGGTAGTGACCGCCGCGGGACTCCTTGCGGGCCAGCGCCGACACCGCCATGACCTCGGCCAGGTCGAGCAGGTTGCCCAGCTCGATGGCCTCCAGCAGGTCGGTGTTGAACCGCTTGCCCTTGTCCTGGACGGACACGTTCAGGTAGCGCTTGCGCAGCTCGCCGATCTTCTCGACCGCGGTCTTGATCGTCTGCTCGGTGCGGAACACCATCACATTGGCGTCCATGCACTCCTGCAGCTCCTTGCGGATCTCGGTGACCCGCTCGGTGCCGTTGGCGTTGCGCAGCCGCTCGACCTGGTCGATGACCTGCTTCGCCGGGTCCTCGGGGAGCTCGACGAAGTCGGCCGTGGCCGAGTACTCCGCCGCCGCGATGCCGGCCCGGCGCCCGAAGACGTTGATGTCCAGGAGCGAGTTGGTGCCCAGGCGGTTGGCGCCGTGCACGGAGACACAGGCGACCTCGCCGGCGGCGTACAGGCCCGGCACGACGGTGGTGTTGTCGGCCAGCACCTCACCCTCGACGTTGGTCGGGATGCCGCCCATGGCGTAGTGCGCGGTCGGCTGGATCGGGATCGGGTCCGTGTAGGGCTCGATACCGAGGTAGGTCCGCGCGAACTCGGTGATGTCCGGGAGCTTGGCGTCCAGCTGCTCCGGCGGCAGGTGGGTCAGGTCCAGGTAGACGTGGTCGCCGTCCGGACCGCAGCCGCGGCCCTCGCGGATCTCCGTGTAGATGGAGCGCGAGACGACGTCACGCGAGGCGAGGTCCTTCATGACGGGCGCGTACTTCTCCATGAAGCGCTCGCCGTCCTTGTTGCGGAGGATGCCGCCCTCACCACGGGCGCCCTCCGTCAGCAGGATGCCCATGCGCCAGATGCCCGTCGGGTGGAACTGGAAGAACTCCATGTCCTCCAGCGGCAGCCCGCGGCGGTAGGCCGCGGCCTGGCCGTCACCGGTCAGGGTGTGCGCGTTGGAGGTCACCTTGAAGAACTTGCCGGTGCCGCCGGAAGCGAAGATGATCGACTTCGCCTGGAAGACGTGCACCTCGCCGGTGGCCAGCTCGTACGCCACGACGCCCGCGGACTTCTTGACGCCGTCGACGTCCTGGAGCAGCAGGTCGAGCACGTAGAACTCGTTGAAGAACTCCACGCCCTCCTTGACGCAGTTCTGGTACAGCGTCTGGAGGATCATGTGGCCGGTGCGGTCCGAGGCGTAGCAGGACCGGCGGACCGGGGCCTCACCGTGGTTACGGGAGTGACCGCCGAAGCGGCGCTGGTCGATCGTGCCGTCCGGCGTGCGGTTGAACGGCAGGCCCATCTTCTCCAGGTCGAGGACCGAGTCGATGGCCTCCTTCGCCAGGATCTCGGCGGCGTCCTGGTCGACCAGGTAGTCGCCGCCCTTGATCGTGTCGAAGGTGTGCCACTCCCAGTTGTCTTCCTCGACGTTGGCGAGGGCGGCAGCCATACCACCCTGGGCGGCGCCGGTGTGGGAGCGGGTCGGGTAGAGCTTCGTCAGGACCGCGGTGCGGCTGCGCTTGGTCGACTCGATGGCCGCGCGCATGCCCGCGCCACCGGCGCCGACGATGACGGTGTCGTACTTGTGGATCTGCATGGTTCCAGTCAGCCCCGGCTTCAGGAGATGTTCGGGTCGAAGGTGAAGATCACCAGCGTGCCCAGAAGGACGGTGAAGACCGTCGCGGTGTACAGCAGCATCTTCAGCCAGAAGCGGGTGTTGTCCCGCTGCGCGTAGTCGTTGATGACCGTGCGCAGGCCGTTGGCGCCGTGCAGCATGGCCAGCCACAGCATCAGCAGGTCCCAGACCTGCCAGAACGGCGAGGCCCAGCGGCCGGCCACGAACGCGAAGCCGATCTTGGAGACGCCGCCGTCGAGGACCAGCTGGATCAGCAGGTGGCCCAGCACCAGGACGACCAGCACGATGCCGGACAGCCGCATGAACAGCCAGGCCTGCATCTCGAAGTTGCCGCGGGAGGCACTCCCGGTCTTCTTCGTGCGCTTGCGCGGCGCCTCGATGACCGGCGCCGGGTGGTCCACGTCGTAGAGCGAGGCGCCGTCGGTCGCCTCTGCGGAGGTGGTTTCAGCAGACATCTCGCGTCAGCTCCCGAACAGCGTGCGCAGGGTGTGCTGCAGCACGGGGTAGAAGGCACCGGCCATCAGTACGACCCAGACACCGACGACCGTCCACAGCATCTGCTTCTGGTACTTCGGGCCCTTCGACCAGAAGTCCACGGCGATGACCCGCAGGCCGTTGAGCGCGTGGAAGAGGATGGCGGCCACCAGGCCGTACTCCATCACGTTGACGATCGGCGTCTTGTATGTCGCAACGACGTCGTCGTACGCCTCAGGGGAGACGCGTACGAGAGCGGTGTCGAGGACGTGTACGAACAGGAAGAAGAAAATGAGGACGCCGGTGACTCGGTGAGCCACCCAGGACCACATGCCTTCCCGGCCGCGGTACAGCGTTCCAGCCGGCACGGAAGAACCCTCCGGGAGCGGGGACTAGGGCCGCGCCGGCTTCTCTGTCGGTCGGGCCCGGCCGGGTATGGTCCACCGGCCGCTCGTCATCGTATCGACGAGCTGTCGGTTCCTCGCGCGGGGGTCCTCAGGTGTGATCAAACAGGCACCAACGGGCTATCACACCAGAACGAACCGGAACTTTCCCGGTCAAGCGTCCCGATTCATCACGGCTCGGAGCTCATCAGCCGGATCAGCCGGCCGCGGGCCAGCCGGCGCAGCTCCTCCGCGGCGATCGTCCGCTCCTCGTCCGGCTCGTTGCCCAGCCGGGTGCGGATGCCGGACAGCACCTGGTCGAGCAGTTCCTCGTCGCGGTAGCCGTCCAGGCAGATGACGAAGACATGACGGAACCGCCGCTCGTACTCGGCGTGGGCGGCGCGCAGCGCGGTGTGGGCGGCGAGGGTGCCGGGCCCGCGGGCGCCGACGAGCGGCTGCGGGGAAAGCGACTCCTCGGCAAGCGCCTCGTCCAGCTCCGCCGCCGTCAGGTCGTAACAGGCCTCGTCGGAGGCGGCGAGCAGGGACTCCGGATCCGGGTACGGGCGGTGCGCGGCCACCCGCTCGGCCCAGCGGCGGCTGCCGCAGCAGCGCAGGAGCGCGGTCAGGGTGTCGGCACGGCTGAGGGCGTTGAAGCGGCCGAGCCCGATGTCCTCCCGGCGGGGGCGGGGCAGGGCGGAGCCGGGGGCCCGTGACGATATGCCCCACCGCGGGGGCTGCACAGGACGCAGCGTCGCCGGCCGGGCGGCCGGGGTGTCACCGGACAGCGTGGGCTCCTCGGACGGATGCGAATGGATCTCTTCGACGGGTGCGGGACGGGCGACTGAAGGAAGCTGGGGGAAGCGGACCGAAGCCGGGACGCGAAGCGGCGGTGGATGTGACGGTGGTTGCGTGTGGATCACGACACCCCGGCGGTATCCGGTGGTTCCGGGAGGGCCCTGTGAAGGGGGTGACGACTGGAACCGCCACGCTAACGACGCTTGTCGTTCGCTGTCCGAAGGATGCGCGAATTTCACCCGGATGAGAGAGCTTTCGCGCGTTCGGTGGACGACCGGCTCCACGCACCTGGCAATGCCTTCGCCCCGAAAAGTGAGGATTGCACGATGTCGAATCCGATGCGGCCGCCGCGCGCCCCGCGGCCCTCGGCCTTGCTGCGCCCCCTGACGAGGTCCAGGGCGCGGAGGGGCCCGGCGGCCCGGCCCGCGCTGTCGGCCGCGGCCCTCGCCGGTGCGCTGCTGCTCTCCGGCTGTTCCGGCACCGCCGACACCGAGGCGCCCGGGAGCACCAGCGCCAAGGTGAACCCCTCGCCCGCCGCCACCCCGACGTGGGCACCGGTGACCGGAAAACCACAGGTCATCCCCGCCGTCCGGGAATTCCACCAGGCCGAAGGGCGCGGCTGGCGCCCGTCCAAGGGTGCCCGGGTGGTGGTACCGGCCGGCGAGAAGAGCAATGTCGCCGACGAGGCCCAGCGGATGGCCAACGACCTCGGCCTCGGCCTCGTCTACGGCGACCAGGAGGTACGGCCCGGCGATGTCGAGGTGAAGCGGACGGGCAAGAACACCGACAACAACGTCCCCGTCGAGAGCGCCGCCGACGAGGCCTACACCCTCAAGGCCGCCGGGACCAAGCTCACTCTCACGGCCCCCACCGACGCCGGAATTTTCTACGGCACCCGCACCGTCAAACAGGCCGTACACGCCGCCGGCGGACTTCCCGAGGGCACCATCGAGGACCGTCCCGACCGCCCGCAGCGCGGAATGTCGCTGGACAACGCCCGCAAGCCGTTCAGCCAGAACTGGATCGAGGACCGGCTGCGGGAGATCGCCGACCTCAAGCTCAACCAGTTCCAGCTGCACTTCTCCGACGACCAGGGCTTCCGCATCCAGAGCGACACCCACCCCGAGATCGTCTCCGCCGACCACCTCACCAAGGCCCAGGTCCGCCAGATCATCGCGCTCGCGCGCACCCTGCACATCTCCGTGGTCCCGGAGCTGGACTCGCCGGGCCACCTGGGCGCCGTGCTGGCCCACTATCCCGCCCTGCAACTGCGCAACGTCCAGGGCCGGGTGATTCCCGGGGCGATCGACATCTCCAACCCCAAGTCCGCCCCGCTGATCGACTCGCTGCTGAAGGAGATGAGCGAGCTCTTCACCAACCCCAAGGGCGCCCCGGCGTACTGGCACCTGGGCGGCGACGAGTACCAGGCGCTGATGTCGTCCTCCCCCGCCACCAAGTACCCGCAGCTCGCGAAGGCGGCCCGGCAGAAGTACGGGTCCCGCGGCACCATCGAGGACCTGACGACCGGCTGGCTCAACGACCGGCAGAAGACCGTGGAGGCCAAGGGCAAGAACCGCATCGAGGCCTGGAACGACGGTTTCTTCGCCGGCGGCGTCGTGAGCGCGCCCAAGAGCCGGATGGTCGACTACTGGACCGGCACGGAGGCCGGCAAGCGCGACCCCGCGGAATACCTCCACGAGGGCCGCAACGTCATGAACTTCAACGACGCGTTCCTCTACTACGTGCTCGGTGAGCCCAACCAGTTCACCTATCCGACCGGCCAGCGGATCTACCAGAGCTGGACGCCGATGGTCCTCCGCGGCAGCCGGCCGGTGGCGGTGTCCGCGAACATGACGGGCCCGGACCGCATCCCCGGGGCGCGCTTCGCGATCTGGTGCGACCGGGCGCAGGCGCAGACGGCGCAGCAGGTGGCGGCCGGGATCCGGCTGCCGCTGGCGGCACTGGCGCAGAAGACCTGGGACCCGCGGACGCCGGCCCTGTCCTGGGCGGAGTTCAAGGCGCTGGCCGGCCGGGTGTGAGAGGCCGGTCGCGGGAGCGGACCCGGTAAGAAACGGGTGAGAGAAAGCGAGGACGGCCGGGGCCGCCACCCCCCACAGGAGAGGCCCCGGCCGTCGTTCGCGAAGAGCCTGTGACGGCCCTCTATCCGGTACAGCGCCAGACGGCGCGAAAGCGTCACACGGGGTACGGGGAGGGGTACGGCTCGTGGTCCGGATCCGGGCGGGCGAGGCGTCGGCGAGGGGGCGGGCGCAGGGGCGGTGGTGGTCCGGGCGCAGGGGTGGCGGTGGTCTGGACGCGGGGTGGAACAGGCCCGTAACGTGCGGTTCCGCGCCGGTCGCGCACAGTGCCGAGCCGTTGGGCGTGGCTGGAAAAGGCCGCCCCTCCGGGGAGTCCCGAGGGGGCGTCCCGGGGAATTCCCAGGGGTCCCGGGGGCTCCGTCCCGGGAGTTTCCGGGGGGCCGGTTCCGGGAGTTTCCGGGAGTCCGTTCCGGGCGCTTTCGAGGGGTTCGCGCGTGCGCGTCTCCGGGGTGCCGGACGCTCGGTGTCCTGCGCTGAACGGCTCCGCCGCGGGGGCCGGCGCGCCCGTCCCGGGTTCGGATCGTTCGCCCATACGGGATACGGTCTGCGGGAACATCAGGGTTACCAGCGGTTTCCGGCCTGCCGCGGCCGGCGGCCCGCGGTGGCCCGCCCCGGCTCCGGCACCGTACGGACGGGCGCCGCCCGCTCGAACGACGCCGGAACGGGGAAGCAAGGCCGGTGGTACGGCGAGCGAAGCAGTAATGCAGCAAGGACCGGGCGGCGGACATTCCGCGTGCGACAGGATGGACCCGTGCGAGGGGACGACATTCAGCCGGACGACCGTCGGCTGACGGCGGCCGTGCAAGCGGCACAGGGTGGCGACGAGGCGGCGTTCCGTACCGTCTACCGCGCCGTACATCCCCGATTGCTGGGATATGTACGGACCTTGGTGGGCGAACCGGACGTGGAGGACGTCACGTCCGAGGCCTGGCTCCAGATCACCCGCGACCTCTCCCGCTTCAGCGGCGACGCCGACCGGTTCCGCGGCTGGGCCGCCCGTATCGCCCGCAACCGCGCCCTCGACCACATCAGGATGCGCGGCCGGCGCCCGGCGATCGGCGGCGACGAGAGCGAGCTGGCCGACACCCCCGGCGCGTCCGACACCGCGGGCGAGGCACTTGAAGCGCTGGGCACCGGCCGCGCCATGCGGCTGATAGCCGGGCTGCCGCAGGACCAGGCCGAGGCGGTGGTGCTCCGGGTGGTGGTCGGACTCGACGCCAAGAACGCCGCGCAGGTGCTCGGCAAGCGGCCCGGCGCGGTGCGCACCGCCGCCCACCGCGGACTGCGGCGGCTCGCCGAGCTGATCGGCGACGAGCCGGACCGGATCCAGGACGGACCACGGGACGGACGCCGTGGCGGACCCCGGGAAGGACGTCAGGGCAGTGGCCGGGGCGGCGGGGAAGACGGCGCCGGCCAGGGGGAAGAATCCCCCTCGCGACCACCCGCGCCGGGCCCGCCCGGAGGTGGCGGGACAATGAACGGAGTGCCCGTACAGGGCAGAAGACGCCGCGACGGCGTGGCGGAATCGTACGTACCGGGTGTGACGGAAACGGCCGCACGAACGCAGAAGGACATGTGATGGCCGACGACCGGTACAACTGGCTCGACAAGGACACCGCGGAGCAGTTGCTGCGCGGTGAAGCGGTCAGTGCCCGGCACGGCGACGGTGCACGTGAACTCGAACAGCTCCTGGAGGCCGCCGCCGCGGTCGCCGCCAGGACACCCGAAACCGCGCAGCTGCCCGGTGAGGACGCGGCCGTCGCCGCCTTCCGCCAGGCCGCCCACCGCGGCTCCGGCGCCCGCCAACGCACCGCCGCCGACCCGTTCCCGGACGGCGTGCGCACCGCCCACACCGCAGACCTCACCGAACGCACCCGGCTCGGCCGCCCCTTCCGGCGCGGCTTCGCCGTGGCCCTCGCGGCCTGCGCCATCGGCGGCGTCGCCGTCGCGGCCGGTACCGGCGTCCTGCCCAGCCCCTTCCGGGGCGGCGACCCGGCACCCGCCTCCAGCGTCTCGGCCGCGGAAACCCCCCGGCCGTTCCGCACCGGCGAACCCGGCGCCCAGACCGACGGCACCACGGCGCAGACCCCCGATGCCACCCCGGGCCGGCCGGACTCCCGGTCCTCCGGCACCCCCACACCCGGCGCCAGCCCCGGCGCCGGCGGGAGACCCGGCGGCACTCCGAGCGGCGGCACGGGACGCGGCCCCGGCAAGCCCGGTGGCACAGCGACCGACCCCGGCCGTGGGGGCACGAAGAATCTCCTGCTCACCCTCTGCCGGACCTACGAGTCCGGCAAGCGCGGCACCATGGACCGCGACACGCTGCGGAGCCTCGAACGCAAGGCCGGCGGACCGGACAAGGTGCATGCCTTCTGCCGTGCCTACCTGGCGCGGTACGAGACCGGCGGCTCGGGCGGTGGCTCGGGCGACGACGGGCTCGTCGGCGGCGTCGGCGGCGACACCGGCGGATCGGACCAGAGCAGCGGCGGAACGGGCGGCGACGAGGACGACGAAGGGCACCCCGCCCAGCCGCCCGCCGCCACCCCCGGCTCCGGCACGTCCACCCCGGCCCCCGACCCCTCGGCAACCGCCCCGGACCCCGGCAACGCCACGCCCAGCGGAACCGCCGACGATCCGGTGTGACGTTTTTTGAACCCGTGGCGCAGTAATGAGTGAGCCGACTGGTCATCGGCTGCGCGACGAGCCGGGGTTCCCCCCGTACCTACGGCTCAGCGCATCTGGCGCGGGCGGGGCACGTTCCCCCGGCCCTGCCCGCGCCCTCTCTTTGCGCCTAAACCGGCGCCGCTCTCGCGGAGGTGGATCCGTGGGTGGGGGTTGCTCAATTTTCGCTTCGGTCAGAGATATTTGGGTTGGGCCGTGGGGAAGTTGAAGGCCCTAGTGGAAGACGACCACCTTGGTGCCCCTCTTCGCTGTGTGGAACAGGGCGGCGATCTTGGTCTTGTCGCGGACGTTGACGCAGCCGTGTGAGGCGCCGCGGTAGCCGCGGGCGGCGAAGTCCGCGGAGTAGTGGACGGCCTGGCCGCCGCTGAAGAACATCGCGTACGGCATGGCCGTGTGGAAGAGCGTCGAGACGTGATGGCGGCTCTTGAAGGTGAGCGCGAAGACGCCCTCGCGGGTGGGGGTGTACTGCGAGCCGAAGCGGACATCCATCGCCGAGACGACCCGGCCGTCGACCATCCAGGTGAGGGTGTTGCTCCGCTTGCTGATGCAGATCACCCTGCCCGTCATACAGCGTGGGTCGGGGGTGCCGGCCGGCCTCGTGGTCGGCGGGTAGAGCTCGGTGTGCGACGGCGTGCGGGTGCGGGACCGCAGCGCCCTCCAGGCCGTGGACTGCACGGTGCCCGTACGGGGCAGGCCCTGCCGCTGCTGGAAGGCGCGGACCGAGGTCGCGGTCACCGAGGCGTAGTAGCCCGTCGGGGATCGGTCGAAGAGACCCAGCTGGGCCAGCCTCGCCTGGAGTTCGCGGACCTGCGCGCCGCGGGAGCCGGTTGCCATGAGCGGCCGGTGGGCCGGCGGCGCGTGGTGGGCGGTGCGGTGGGGGCGCGGCGGGGTGGCGTGCCGGTCCGGGGCGGGGGGTGCCTGATGGCCGAGCGGCGGGGGAGCGGGGGAGGTGGGGGCGTAGCGGGCGCCCGCGCTGGGGGGCGAACCGGCCCCGGTGACCGTCACCGGACGGCAGCCCATCGCCAGGGCCGCCACCACCAGCACCGCGGCCATCGCAGGCGCCGTACGTCTTCCACTGCTCCGCTGCATGCGCAACCCCCGGATCTCGGCGGCCCGACCGGCCCTCGGAGACTCTTCCCAGCGCTGCGGGACGGCGAACCTGCGGGCATGCTGTGAGCACGGCGTATCCCCGATGCCGGTCACCCAGTGGGAGGCGTACACCCATGGCGCACGAGTCGGGCAGTGAGCGGTACAACGAGAGCGGCCTGCCCATCGAGCCGGTGTACGGGCCCGGGGCGCTGGACGGCTGGGACCCGGAGCGCAGCCTCGGCGCGCCCGGCAGTTACCCCTTCACCCGTGGCGTGTATCCGTCGATGTACACCGGGCGGCCCTGGACGATGCGGCAGTACGCCGGCTTCGGCACCGCGCGCGAGTCCAACGCCCGCTACCGGCAGCTGATCGCCCACGGCACCACGGGCCTGTCGGTCGCCTTCGACCTGCCGACGCAGATGGGCCACGACTCGGACACCCCGATCGCCTCGGGCGAGGTGGGCAAGGTCGGGGTGGCCATCGACTCCGTCGAGGACATGCGGGTGCTGTTCGGCGGTATCCCGCTGGACAAGGTGTCGACGTCGATGACGATCAACGCGCCCGCCGCGCTGCTGCTGCTCCTCTACCAACTGGTGGGTGAGGAGGAAGGGGTGACGGCGGACCGGCTGAACGGGACCGTGCAGAACGACGTCCTCAAGGAGTACATCGCCCGGGGCACCTACATCTTCCCGCCGGAGCCCTCCCTGCGGCTGACCGCGGACATCTTCCGCTACTGCCGCACCGAGATCCCTCGGTGGAACACCATCTCCATCTCCGGCTACCACATGGCCGAGGCGGGCGCCTCGCCCGCGCAGGAGATCGCCTTCACCCTCGCCAACGGCATCGCCTATGTGCGGACCGCCGTGGCCGCCGGGATGGACGTCGACGACTTCGCGCCGCGGCTCTCCTTCTTCTTCGTCGCCCGTACGACGCTGCTCGAAGAGGTCGCCAAGTTCCGGGCCGCGCGCAGGATCTGGGCGCGGGTGATGCGGGAGGAGTTCGGCGCGAAGAACCCCAAGTCGCTGATGCTGCGGTTCCACACCCAGACGGCGGGGGTGCAGCTCACCGCCCAGCAGCCGGAGGTGAACCTCGCCCGGGTCACCCTCCAGGGCCTCGCCGCCGTGCTCGGCGGCACCCAGTCGCTGCACACCAATTCCTTCGACGAGGCCATCGCCCTGCCCACCGACAAGTCCGCCCGCCTCGCACTGCGCACCCAGCAGGTGCTCGCCTACGAGACCGATGTGACCGCCACCGTCGACCCGTTCGCCGGTTCCTACGCCGTCGAGTCGATGACGGACGACGTCGAGGAGGCGGCCGTGGCGCTGATGCGGCGGGTCGAGGACATGGGCGGTGCGGTGGCCGCCATCGAGCGGGGCTTCCAGAAGGAGGAGATCGAGCGCAACGCCTACCGCCTCGCGCAGGAGACGGACGCCGGCGAACGGGTCGTGGTCGGCGTCAACCGCTTCCAGCTGGACGAGGAGGAGCCGTACGAGCCGCTGCGCGTCGACCCGGCGATCGAGGCCCAGCAGGTCGAACGGCTCGCCGTGCTCCGGGACCGCCGCAACGCCCGTGCCGTCTCAGCCGCCCTCGACGACCTCCGCAAGGCCGCCGAGGGTACCGACAACGTCCTCTACCCCCTGCGCGAGGCCCTGCGGGCGAGGGCGACGGTGGGTGAGGTGTGCGATGCGCTGCGGGGGGTGTGGGGGACTTATGTGCCTACGGATGCGTTCTGAGAGGGTGCCGGGCACGACGGGGTGCCAAGTCAGCGCGCACTGCACTCCACAGAGCCGTGCCGAGGCAGCGGCACGGCTTTTCCTCGGGAACACGTTGGGTTGGTGACTCGCGCACAGCCCGCGCGGAGGCGGCAGGTCAGGGAGCGAGGAGGCGGCTGGTGAAGCCGTCGTGGACGAGCGATTCGTATGCGACCCGCACGTCCTCCGGGACGGCCTGCTCGATGGCGAACCCGAGACGGGGATACTCGATCACCCGCTGCAGGTCGCCGACGAGCTGGTGGACGACGAGTTCTTCGTCGCCGATCGTCTTCAGATAGTCATCGAACTCCAGAGGAGCCGAGGCGCAGATCACCTCGGCCTCGGGCCACACCTTGCGGGCAGTGGCATAGGCGCGTCGCTCCATATAAGGCATGGAGACCAGCAACACGGTCTTCGGCATGATCCCGGCAGCAACCAGGACCTCGCGGGAGAGGGTGATGTTCTGCCCGGTGTTCCTCGCGCCGGGCTCCAGCAGAACCGCGTCCGCAGGCACTCCGAGGGCGAGCGCATGCTCGCGGAAGTGCACTGCTTCGCCGCGGGGGAAGCGTTCGGGGGCGGTGGGGTTGGAGCCGCCGGAGAACACCAGAGTGGGGAACAGGCCGGCTCGGTACAGCTCGGCACAGAAAGCCGGGACACCAAGGTCATGACTGCCCAGGCCGATGGCGGCGTCGGTGGGCCGCACCTGGTGGTGCATCTGGTGGTAGTCCCAGATCAGCTCGGCCTGCTGTCGCTGGCCTTCGGTGATGGCCCGCTCGTTGTCCGTCACTCGCGTCTCTCCCTGGTCACCGCCGGGGGCCCAAGGCCCCCTCGCTCGTCATCCGGATGCCCTCGATGCTGCGGAACTGGTGACTCAGACCAAACTTGGCGGCCAGCTTCGCGGCGTCGTCGAGCACATGCAGCCCATCATCCCGGGTGGCAGGGTCGGACAGCAGGATGTGACCGTGGGCGGTGTCGAGCCGGACCTGCTGCATGGGTGAGTCGGTCGTTCCGGTGCTACGGGCGATGTCGATGAAGTGCAGGGCCTGGGTGATGTCACCAACGCCGCGGTGGGCGAGGGCGAGCTTTTGGTGGGCGACGGACCAGTCGTCGGGCTCGGCCAGGTTTTCGAACTCGCGCGTCGCGGCGAGCATGACCCGGGCGGCGTAGTCGTTGTTGCCGCCCTTGCTCAGCGCGGTGCCCACCCACAGCCGGGCTCTGGCCCGGTCGCGGCGGGAGAGCCTGTCATCGACGGCCAGGGTCTCGTAATGGCGGGCGGCCATCTCCAGCTTGCCGCACATCTCGGCGACCACGGCGAGGGACAGGTCAAGCTGAGCGATGCGGCGAGGCATGTCGAGCTGGGTGAACAGCGAGCGGGCACCGGCATAGGAGCGCTGGGCCGACAGCGGGCCGATGACGGCTCCTTGGTCTCGTTGGAGATCACCCATCAGCGCTGTTGAGCGGGCGACCAAGTACCTGCCTTTGTCATCCAGCTCGGCCGGATCGAAGCGTGTCAGCCACCGGTTCAGCAGATTGTCGGCGAAGGTGAAGTTCTGGCGGGAGAGGGCGACGACGGTCCGGTCCAGATCCTCGGTCCACGTTTCGTATTCCCAGGCCCGGGGGCCGCTGGTGGTGACGCGCCGGCCGCTGCCCTGGCCGGAGCGGCCGGTCTCCGAGAGGAACGTCTCGAAGCGCAGGTGCACGGCGGCGTCCGAGCGGGCCAGGGCAGTGTCCAGGATGGCCTGGGTGTCCTGCCGAGGTTCCGTTGCGACGAGCAATTTCTCCCACTTGGAGATGGTGCGGATGCCGACGCCCAGGTGCTGGGCGAAGGCTCGGACGCTCAACCGGAGCGCGAGACGTAATGCTCGCGCTTCCAGGCCGGTCCAGTGGTGCACGGTTGCCACGCGTCGCTCCCTTCCGTCCGCCATCGAAGCACGAGGCATCCCAGCAGGGGACACAAGTGCAACGGAAGTACAACAGAGGGTCATTGGCCGCTGAAGCAGACCGGGCCAGGCTTCAAGTGCTGTCACTTCCCCGAGCACTTGGACGGTCATCGATGGAACCCCTCACCGAGCATCGCCGGGCCAGCGGGCCGGTCGTTTTCGGCTTTCTGCGGCTGGTGCAGGTCTCTGCCGCCCGGCAGGAGGCTCTGATGGCGTCGCTGGCCGAGTACTGCCGCAGCCACGAGCTGGTGCTGTGCGGTTTGTTTACCGAACGCTCCGCCA
Source organism: Streptomyces sp. NPDC047049 (assembly GCF_040643995.1). NCBI lineage: Bacteria > Bacillati > Actinomycetota > Actinomycetes > Kitasatosporales > Streptomycetaceae > Streptomyces > Streptomyces sp. NPDC047049. The sequence continues at coordinate 172,288 of NZ_JBEYVM010000003.1, forward strand.
CGAACGGTTCGGGGGCGTTCACGGGTCTGCTGGACGTGCTTGCTCTGCCGGACACCTATGGCGTCGTGGCGCCGGCTGCCTCCCATTTGGGCACGAAGGCGATAGCCGGTGAACGGCAGAAACAGATTGAGGCGGCCGGGTCACGGCTGCTGCTGGTCCGCGGACCCCGCAGCCCCCGCCCTTCCGGTCACGGGCCGACCAGCCCGCCCTCCGCAGCCCTTCGCCGCCGAAGCCCGGGGGCGGCCCCCGCCCTGGACAGAGAGACCACGTGAGGCCCGCCACGATGGATGTGACACAGAAGTTCTTCGAAGCAAAGCCCGAATCGATCAGCCTGGCCCGCGACTTCGCCGTCATGACTCTCAAGGCATGGGGGCAGGACGCACCAGCCGACGATGTCCGGCTGTGTGTCTCCGAACTGGCCTCCAACGCCTTTCTCCACGGCACGAAGCGTGGCCACGGCTTCCTGGTGCGGCTGGAGGCCGACGAAGACTTCGTACGCCTGGAAGTACACGACAGTCGCAACTGTCACGACTGCCGCGCACCGCAGCCGGCGGTCCGGCATCCTGCGGACACCGACACCACCGGGCGGGGTCTCGTGATCGTCGACATGCTCGCCGATGGCTGGGGCGTCGAGGTTCGAGAGCCGCTGGGCAAGGTCGTCTGGTCACGCTTCAAGGCCGGGCACGCCCGCCGGGACCACCTGCGCTGCCCCTGAGGCAAAGGTCCGGGCTCGACTCCTGGCCTCGCCAGCCGCACCGGCCACGACGCCGCCGCGGTCGTCAAAAACCGGCTGCTGTTCGGCTGCCCCCACACCATCCGACCGCCCTGTACACGGCTCCGATCGGAAGAACGAGAGGTCACCGCCATGGAATCCTTCGAACGCGCCCGGCTGGACGCCTATTTCACGAAGATCGCCGCCCGGTTCGCCTCCGATGAGCAAGCTGCTTCCTTCCTCGTCACTCACCTGCTGCCCGAGCGGCCGGGCTTCATCCGCGCAGTCGCCGCGATGAGCCGTCTCAAAGCCGTGCTGCCCAAGCCTAAATCCGTCGACGCAGCCGCCCGACGCGAGGTCGAGCAGACCCTCCCCGTCGACGCGCTCTCCCGCGAACTGTTCACCGGCGCCGACACCGCGCTCGACTACATCGAATCCCGGTCCGCCGGGGAGACTCTCGTCCTGCTGGATGTCGGCGGCTATTTCGCGCCCACCCTCACTGCCATCTCGGGCCGCTACTCCGGGCGTCTCGCCGGGGTGATCGAGGACACCGAGAACGGACACCGCCGCTACGGCGAACTCGACAAACTTCCCTGCCCAGTCATCTCCGTCGCCCGGTCCCCGCTCAAGGACCCCGAGGACTTCCTCGTCGGCCAGTCCGTCGTTTTTTCCACCGAGGCCGTTATGCGCGCACGAGGGGATATCCTCCACGGCCGCCCGGCCCTGGTGATCGGCTTCGGCAAACTCGGCTCATCCATCGCCCGCCTCTTACACGCCAAGGGCGTCCAGGTCACCGTCTTCGACATCGACCCCGTCCGCCGCACCCAGGCCCTGTCCCAGGGCTTCGCCGTCGCCCGCGACCGCGAGGCCGCCCTGGCCGGCGCCGGCCTGGTGCTCTGCGCGACCGGAGCCGTCTCGCTGCACGGGGAGGAGTTCCCCCACCTCCGCAACGGCGCCTACGTCGCCACTGTCACCTCCAGCGAGGATGAACTGGAGTTGGGCGGACTGCCGGACGTCTATACCCGCACGATGGTCGGCGATCACGTCACCCGCTACCAGACCACCGGCCACTACTTCTATCTGGCGAATGGTGGCAACGCCGTCAACTTCCTGCACGGCGCCAGCGTTGGACCGTTCATCTTCCTGGTCCAGGCCGAGATCCTGGCCGCGATCAGGATGCTCACTCGCGGAGATCTCGCTCCCGGCATGCACGAGGTTCCCGCGGCCGACCGCGCCGCGATCGCGGCAATCTGGCTCTCCTACTTCAACAGGTGATCACCATGGCCATCACGGCAGACCACATCCGCACCACGTTGCACTCCTACCTTGAGGAGCACCCCGAGGAGAAGCCCGGCCTGGCCATCGCCCTCGAACTCCTGGATACCGGAGCCGACCTTGCCTCCCGCAAGGAGTTCCGTGGTCACGCGACCGCGGGCGCGATCCTCGTCGGGCCGGACGGACGCATCCTGCACATCCACCACCTCGCCACCGGCAAGTGGCTCCTCCCCGGCGGCCACCTCGAATCCACCGATACCACCCTCATGGAAGCCGCCAGGCGCGAGCTCGCGGAAGAGACCGGCATCCTTGCCGAGGCCGTCACCCCAGCGAGCAACATTCCCGTCCACATCGACATCCACCCGATCGACGCCAACGACGCCAAGGCCGAGCCGGACCACCAGCACGTCGACTTCCGGTTCCTCTTCCGCCCGGGAGCCGGAGTCGGCCGGCTCCAGACCGAAGAGGTCATCGCCGCCACCTGGCGCGACCTCGACAGCATCAGCGACGTACACCTGCGAGGCCGGATCGCCCAGGTTCTTCGCTGACACCGGCAGGCAGTCCCCCCGGCACTCCGGAAGCGGCCCCGGCTCGCGTCGCTTCCGGAGTCCCGTGCGTGCGTGCGGTGCGGGTGCGGGAGCTGGTGAGCGTCGGGCCGGGGTGCGTCAGACTGGGGGCATGTTGTCACCCCGCCGCGCGTGCCCCGTTTGCACCCGAGAGATCGCCGTTGTCGGCGGCCGCTTCGCCCGTCATGACCCGCCCGGGCGGCGGACGGTGCTGGAGCTGATCTCCTGTCCGGGGTCGCGCCGGATCGCGCCGATGATGGCGCCGGCGGAGAAGCTGTTCGACCCGGAGGAGCCGCCGTTTCCGGGGCAGCAGCCGTTGTTCTGAGCAGCAGCAGCAGCCGTCGGAGCCGGGAGGGCGCCTGGCGTACGGCCGGTGGTGGGGCGGTGGGTTTTCGGGCCGGTGGGCAACTACGGGGCCAGGACGTCCAGTTCGGCCATGGCGCCCGTGGTGATCTCGCGGGTCAGGGACTCCGCCCGTGCCGCGTCGCCGGTGCGTACCGCCTCGGCTACCTGGACATGGAGGGTGACGGCGGCCGGGTCGGGGTCGGTGAACATCACATGGTGCTGGGTGCGGCCGGTCAGGACGGCGGCGACCACATCGCCGAGCCGGGCGAACATCTCGTTGCCGGAGGCGGTCAGGATGACCCGGTGGAAGGCCGTGTCGTGGACGAGGTAGGCGTCGAGCTGCTGGCCGCGTGAGGTGGCGACCATGCCCATGGCGTGTTCGGTGAGTTCGGCGCACTGCGCGGGGGTGGCGTGCCGGGCGGCGAGGCCCGCGGCGACCGGTTCGATCGCCGAGCGCAGCACGGTCAGCGAGCGCAGCTGCCGGGGGCGGTCGCGGCCGGCCAGCCGCCAGCCGATCACCCGCGGGTCGTAGACGTTCCACTCCTCCGTGGGCCGGACGGTCACCCCGACCCGGCGCCGGGAGGCGACCAGCTGCATGGATTCCAGTACCCGGATCGCCTCGCGGATGACCGTGCGGGAGACGTCGAAGCGCTGCTCCAGCTCGTCCGTGCGCAGCACCGTGCCCGGAGGGTAGTCGCCCGCGGTGATCGCGGGCCCCAGGGACTCCAGTACACGGGCGTGCAGTCCCTTCCCCTCGTTTTCCATGGGGCAAGCCTACGTTCCCGGACCCCGGCCAATTAAGTATGACGTTTGCGTCACAGGCTCTTGAATACGTCGTACCTAATGGGTTTCAGTGGGTCCCGCACGAGGTCGATGAAGACAGCGAGGTACCACGGGATGAACACCCCCGACGTGATCGTCGTGATGGGCGTGGCCGGCACCGGCAAGACCACCATCGGCCCGCTGGTGGCCGCCGGGCTGGGCGTCCCGTATGCCGAGGGTGACGACTTCCATCCGCCGGCCAACATCGCCAAGATGTCGGCCGGTATCCCGCTGGACGACGCCGACCGCGGCCCGTGGCTGGACGCCATCGGCGCCTGGGCGCACGAGCGGGCCGGGCACGGGGGCGTCGTCAGCAGCTCCGCGCTCAAGCGCGCCTACCGTGACCGGCTGCGCGCCGCCGCCCCCGGAGTCGTCTTCCTGCACCTCACCGGGGACCGCGCGCTGATCGAGGAGCGGATGGCCGGGCGCCAGGGCCACTTCATGCCGGCCGCGCTGCTGGACTCCCAGTTCGCCACGCTCGAACCGCTCGGGCGCGACGAGGCGGGCGTCGCCGTGGATGTGTCCGGCAGTCCGGAGCGGATCGCCGGGCGCGCGGTGGCCGCACTGCGTGCGATGACCGCGCCGGCCGCCGGATAGGCCCGGCGGCCCCCGCTTCCACCCGCACCCCTTTTCAGGGCCGTCCCGGCCGCAGCACTCGCTTCCCCCACTCGCTTCCCCCGCCCCACCAGCAGTACCCCCTGCCCCCTCCCGTCCAACCAAGGGAAATCGCCGTGACACATCTCAGCGTCGAGATGCTCGCAGCGGATGCGACCGAGCCGATCACCTCGGCCGGTCACGCACAGCTGGGCATCGCCGTCCTGGCCGGCATAGCCGTCATCGTCCTGCTCATCACCAAGTTCAAGCTGCACGCCTTCCTGTCGCTGATCATCGGTTCGCTGGTGCTCGGCGCGGTGGCCGGTGCGCCCCTCGACAAGGCGATCACCAGCTTCTCGACGGGGCTGGGCACGACGGTCGCGGGCACGGGAGTGCTGATCGCGCTCGGTGCCGTCCTGGGGCGGCTGCTCGCCGATTCGGGCGGCGCGGACCAGATCGTCGACACGATCCTGGCGAAGTCGAGCCGGTCGGCGATGCCCTGGGCGATGGTGCTGATCGCCGGGATCGTGGGGCTGCCGATCTTCTTCGAGGTCGGCATCGTGCTGCTGATCCCGGTGGTGCTGCTGGTCGCCAAGCGCGGCAACTTCTCGCTGATGCGGATCGGCATCCCCGCGCTGGCCGGACTGTCCGTCATGCACGGGCTGATACCGCCGCACCCCGGCCCGCTCGCCGCGATCGACGCCGTCAAGGCGAACCTCGGCATCACCCTCGCGCTCGGTGTGGTCGTCGCCATTCCGACGGCGATCATCGCGGGCCCGGTCTTCTCCCGTTACGCGGCCCGCTGGGTGGACATCCAGCCGCCGGAGACGATGGTTCCCGAGCGCGCCGGTGACGACCTGGAGAAGCGGCCGGGCTTCGGGATCACCGTGGCCACCGTGCTGCTGCCGGTGGTGATGATGCTGGCCAAGGCGCTGGTGGACATCGTCGTCGACGATCCGGAGCACACCCTCCAGAGGATCTTCGACGTGGTCGGCTCGCCGCTGATCGCGCTGCTCACCGCCGTCCTCGTGGCGATGTTCACGCTGGGCCGGGCGGCCGGGTTCACCCGCGGCCGGATCGCCGGCACCGTCGAGAAGTCGCTCGGCCCGATCGCCGGGGTGGTGCTGATCGTGGGCGCGGGCGGCGGCTTCAAGCAGACGCTGGTGGACGCCGGCGTCGGCCAGATGATCCTGGACGTCTCCAAGGGCTGGAACATCTCCGCGCTGCTGCTGGCCTGGCTGATCGCGGTCGCCATCCGGCTGGCGACCGGCTCCGCGACGGTGGCCACCATCTCCGCCGCCGGCCTGGTCGGTCCGCTCGCCGCGGACCTGAGCACCACCCATGCCGCGCTGCTGGTGCTGGCCATCGGATGCGGCTCGCTGTTCTTCAGCCATGTCAACGACGCCGGATTCTGGCTGGTCAAGGAGTACTTCGGGATGAGCGTCGGCCAGACGCTGAAGACCTGGTCGGTGATGGAGACGCTGATCTCGGTCGTCGGGATCGGGTGTGTACTGCTGCTCTCGCTGGTCCTTTAGCCGCCTGGTCCGCTCCTTCAGCGGCCCTGGCCCGCCGGACCGCTGTCCCCTGTTTCCTTCCGGGCGGGTCACCGTCCTGGGCGCCCCGCCCCCTCAGGGCCCGCCTCGGCACGAGGCCGTACGAGCGGATGTCCGCCGGTACGGCCTCGTGTGCGTGCGGCGGCTTGCCGGACAGGGCTGGTGGCCGGTGGCGTTCAGCGGGCCGCCGCCACCGCGCCCGCGCCGAGGTACGTCTCCAGGGCCGCCGTCACCTGCGCCGTCGCGTCCTCGGGCGGGGTGGCGAGGGCGAGGTAGCCGTCGGGGCGGATGAGGAGGACGGCGGGGGCCGGGCCGTAGGCGTCGCGGAGGTGGCCGTGGGTGTCGATCAGGTCGGGGGCCGGGCCGCCGACGCGGACGAGGCGGAGCAGGGCCGGATCGGCGGGCAGGGCGCTGGCGTCGATGCCGGTGCCGCCCAGGTCGAGCAGGGTGAAGTGCGGGCCGCGGAAGGCGTCGAAGAGCCGGGTGGGTGTGCCGTCGGGCGTGGTGCACGGGGCGTCGGGGGCCCGGTCGCCCGCGGCGGGGGTGCCCTCGGCGCGGTCCGTGCGCAGCTCCCGGGTGAGCGGGCTGTCGGGGTAGCCGATGCCGAGCTGGTGGAGGTCGCGGCCGCGCCGCAGCGTACGGGAGCGGTGCAGCCGGGTGCTGGTGTCGAGGATGCTCTCGGCGATCGGGCGGCGCTCGGTCTCGTAGGTGTCGAGGAGGCTGTCGGGGGCGCCGTGCCGCAGCACCTGGCCGAGCTTCCAGCCGAGGTTGTAGGCGTCCTGGACGCTGGTGTTCAGGCCCTGGCCGCCCGCCGGGGAGTGGATGTGCGCGGCATCGCCGGCCAGGAAGACCCGGCCGGTGCGGTAGCGCTCGACCAGGCCCGCCCGGGGGCGGAAGAGGGAGGACCACAGGACCTCGCCGATCTGTGCCGCGTCGAGGTGGGTGTGCGCAGCGAGCTCGGCACGGACCGTCTCGGGAGAGGTGTCCGGTGTGCCGTCGAAGCCCGCCATCATGGTCTGGAAGTAGTCGGTGCCGGCCAGCGGGAGAAGGCCCGCGAACCCGCCGTTCGGCAGCTCCCAGCGGTGCCAGTGGTCGCGGTCCAGGCCGTCCACCCGGAGGTCCGCGAGCAGCACGGCGACCGGTTCCAGCTCCGGACCGCTCATCTTGAGGCCCAGCGCGCGGCGTACGGTGCTGCGCCCGCCGTCGGTGGCGACCAGATAGGCCCCGTGGACGGTGCGCTCCGCCCCGTCGGCGTGGCGCAGACGGGCCGTCACACCGGACAAGTCCTGGTCGAACGCGGTGAGTTCGGTGCGGAAGAGCAGGTCTCCGCCGAGCTGTTGCAGCCGCTCGTACAGCAGCTCCAGGTTGCGGAACTGCGGCAGCATCAGGGCGTTGGAGTACGGCGTGGCGGGCGCCGGGTCGACCCGCTCGATCATCTCGGTGACGTCGACGATTTCGCCGTTCTCCCAGCGGGCGGTCTCCGGGTAGAGGCCGCCGGCCGCGAAGGCCGCGTCCAGTAGCCCGAGGTCGTCGTAGACCTCCTGGGTGCGCGGCTGCACGCCGGTGCCGCGGGCGCCGGGCGAGAGGCGGTCCTGCCGCTCGACGAGCAGGGTGCGCACGCCGCGGCGGGTGAGGTCGATGGCCAGGGCGAGGCCGGTCGGGCCCGCGCCGGCGATCAGTACGTCGAACGCCGTGCCGTTGTCGGGCAGGGCGGCGCCAAAGGTTTCCTTAACGTTGTTAAGTGCCATGTTCCGAGGATGGATTTAACGGTGTTAAGTTGTCAACATGGTTTCGCGCATCGACCGGAAACAGGTCGTGGACACCGCCCTGCGGCTGCTGAACGAGGTCGGCCTCGACGGGCTCACCCTGCGGGGCATCGCCAAGGAGCTGAACGTCCAGGCCCCCGCGCTGTACTGGCACTTCAAGAACAAGCAGGAACTGCTGGACGAGATGGCCACCGAGATGACCCGGCGGATGACCGGGAGCCCGGAGGGCGGTGGGTCCGGAGCGGACCCGGATGACGGCACCTGGCAGGAGATGCTGCTCGAAGGCTGCCGGAGGGTGCGCCGCGAACTGCTCGGCTACCGCGACGGCGGCAAGGTCTTCAGCGGTACGCGGATGACCGACGGCACCGCCGCCGCCGGGGCGCTCGACGTCCTGATGACCTGCCTGACGGAGGCGGGCTTCACCCTGGAAGCGGCCGCGCGGGCCTGGTGGACCGCGTACAACTTCACCGTGGGTGTGGTGATCGAGGAGCAGTCGGTCCACCCCGTGCCCGGACAGCGCGAGATCCGCGACCCGGCCTATGACCAGTCCGAGCGCGAGCGGCAGATGGGGCGGGAGTTTCCGCTCGCGGCGCAGGCCGGCCGGGTGATGTTCGGCGATCTGGAGCGGAGCTTCGAGGCCGGGCTGCGGATCATCGTCGGGGGTATTGAGGCCGGCTTGGGGCCGGAGGCGCGGGGCTGAGTGCGGACGGGGGCGGGGGACGGGCGTACGAGGTGCGATCAGCCGTCTCGCCGTCTCCCCGTCCGCCCGCCCGGCGTCAGCGCCGCGGGTCGATCGACCGCCTCAGGACGGGCGTCAGCGGACGCTCGACGAAGCGGTGCAGCACCCACGCGAGCAGCAGCATCAGCGCGACGGTCAGCAGCAGCGTCGCGTATGACGGCAGCCCGATGCCGTGGTGCAGCGCCCGCACCACGACCCAGCCCAGATGCTCGTGCACGAGGTAGAACGGGTAGGTCAGCGCGCCGGCCACGGTCAGCCAGCGCCAGTTCGCCCACCGCAGCTTGCCCAGGGCGACCGCCGCGACCAGGGCGAAGCCCAGGGTGACGACGGCGATGATGCCGGCCGTCGAGCGGTAGGAGAACGCGTCGGCCGACGGCGCGTGCCACAGCCCGGCGACCGCGTAGTGCTGTCCGATCAGCCAGCTGACCAGCACGATCGCCCAGGCGATCGGATCGCGGGCGCCATAGCGGTGCAGCAGGTACAGGCCCACCCCGCCGATGAAGAACGGGGCGTACTCGGGCATCAGCACGGTGTCGAGGAAGGGCTGGTGCGCGGCCTGCGCGAGCGCGGCCGCCAGGGTCCAGCCCGCGCAGAAGAGCACGACCCGGCCGCGGGTGGCGCCGGGCAGGACGACGCAGAGCGCGAAGAGGGCGTAGAAGCGCATCTCCGCCCAGAGGGTCCAGCACACCCCGAGCACCCGGTCCACGCCCAACGGCTGCTGCAGCATGGTCAGGTTGGTCAGCACCTCGCTGGGCGGCAGCGCCTTGTAGGCGACCCAGGGAAGCGCGAAGACTGCGGTGACCAGCAGGATCGCGGCCCAGTACGCCGGATAGAGGCGGGCGACGCGGGAGGCGGTGAACGCGCGCAATCGCTGCTGTCCGGGCGTAGCCCGGCCCACTGAAGGGTGGTGGTGGGCGACGGGTGGGACCCAGCCGCTGAGGCAGATGACGAAGCCGCTGATCACGAAGAAGATCTGCACGCCCAGGCAGCCGTAGGCGAACAGCGGGGCTGCGGTGGGGAATTGATGGGCGGGCGAGCCGCCCCAGGCCTGGGATATCTCGCCGTTGCGGCCCCCGAAGTGGTACGCGGCGACCATCAGCGCGGCGAGCAGCCGCAGCCCGTCCAGGGCGCGCAGCCGCGGTGGTTCTCCGCGGCTGCGCCCCGGTATTGCGGGCCGGGGGGCGGTAGTGACGAGATCCGGCGCGACAGGGGGCGGCGGCGCGCCGGTCGTCAGCGGGGGCGTCGTGGTCATCCGAAAGCGGTCCGCTTCTTCAGCCGCCGCTGCACCGCACGCGCCCGGCGCGCGACCTTGCGGACGGTGGGATTGCGCGGCAGGAACGACAGCTGGGAGGGGATCGCGCCGGGCAGCGCCAGCGCGGTCAGCCGGCGGCGCTTGAAGTAGCGCCAGGTGACCTGGTCGAGGTGCGCCGCGAGGTAGCGCTCGGCGGCCGGCCGCAGCTGCGGATAGATCTGGTGCTGCATCGCATAGCCGACCGCGGTGACCAGGCCCTCGACGCTCTCGGGGGTGGCGAACGCGCGCGGGCGCTCGCTGCGGTCGCCCAGGTCGGGCACCAGCGCGTCCACGATCGTGACCGGGACGCGGTTGCTGTTCTGGTACGGGGTGAGGCGTTCCAGCAGCAGGCCGGTGCCGGTGCGGGCGGTGGGCAGGCCGAAGAACGTGGCCGCCGTCAGCAGCGCGGTGGAGAAGCAGCCGACGACCAGTGCGGGCCGCATCCGCTGGTAGAGCACTTCGGCCAGCACCGGGGTGTCCAGCACGGTCAGCGCGATGTCCAGCTTCTCGGCCTCCCGCTCCAGCAGCCGCGACCAGCGGGCCGGCGCGGACGGGTGCGGTTTGAAGACGATCTCGCGGTGGCCGCGCTCGGCGGCGCCGCGCACCATCCGCACATGCAGCTCCTCTTCCTCCTCGGGGGTGAGGATGCCCAGCGCGGAGAGGTACTGGCCGAGCAGCAGCGCGCCGCCCTCCGGGACCGCCACTTCGCCACTGGCGTCACTGAGTTCGGCCAGCACCTTGGTGAAGGCGTCGGCCGGCACGGTCTGCGCCGTGACGTCGAACTCGGTGAGCAGCAGCGGCATCAGGCCCGGCACCAGGTCCAGGTGCAGCAGCCGGTTGATCCGGGTGCCGATCAGCGGGTCGAGCTTGTTGCGGGTGGGCCCGTAGCTCATCAGGCCGTCGGCGTAGACATCGATCGGCGCGTCCGGGAACAGCTGGGCGAGGGCCAGTGCCGGGTTGACCTGGATGGACTCCACGACCAGCTCGATGTGGTCGTCGCCCAGGCCCCAGAGCAGCCGCAGATGCCGCTCCCACAGCGGGACGTCGTCCGCGCGCGGCGACCAGCCGCCGGGGTGGAACGGGCTGATCGTCTCGTTCCACGACAGCACCCGGCCGAAGCGGCCGCGCAGCCGCTCGAAGCCGGGCATGGTGTCCAGCGACGCGCTGGTCTCCGGGGTCGTGGCGTTGTTGCTGAGCAGCAGCAGACGGCGGTCGGCGGGTGCGAAGCAGTCGGCGTCCAGCGCGGCGGCGAGCGTCGCCGCACCGTAGAGCGTGGACGCCAGGAAGATCTGGGTACGCGGTCGGGTGGACATCAGGCGGCCACCTCCGCCGCGGGGGAGGGGCGACGGCGCAGCCGCCGCAGCCGGGACGCACGCTGCACATCCATCGAATCCAGGGCTTCCTTCAGTACGTCCTGCGGCATGCGTTTCAGGGCCGCGGCGCTCATCGCGCGCAATTTACGGGCGACCTGCGGTTCGAAACGTTCGATCGAACCCAGGTGGTGGGAAATGATCGCGCAATAGGTGCGCACCGCCTTCGGCAGCAGAAGAGCCGCATCGCGGTCCTGCGCCGTTTCTTCGATCACCTGATCGAAGGCGCGAATGAAGTCCAATTGCCGCACATCTCCGATCTGCGTCAGTGACGATGCCACTCCGCGCCGGTAGAAAACACCGAGCATCCCGACCACCGCCATGGACTTCGCCTCACGGTGCAGCCGCCAGATCCACGGGCGGTCCTCCGCGGTACGCAGCCCGTCCCGGAAATGCAGTACCCCCTCGTCCAGCAGCCGGCGGTGGTACATCCCGGCCCAGGCGAAGGCGTAGTCGACGGAGGTGGAGCGGTCGGCGGGCAAAATCACCTCGCGCGGGTCCATCACCACCCCGCGCCGGCCGTGCGGCACGCGGTGGACGCTGCGGGCGCGCGCGGTGCACTGGACGTGGTCGGTACGGACGAAGTCACATCCCAACTCCTCCATGGTGCCGAGGAGTTGGGGGTAGTAGCCGGGTGCGAGCCAGTCGTCACCGTCCAGGAAGGTGAGGTATTCGCCGCGGGCCGCGTCCAGGCCGGTGTTCCGGGCGGTGGCCAGGCCGCCGTTGCGTTCGTGCCGCAGCACTCTGGCGCCCGGCAGCTCGCGCCCGGCGCGCGCAAGAATCTCCGGGGTCTCGTCGCGCGAACAGTCGTCGACGAGCAGGAATTCAAAATCTTCGCGGGCGTTGGCCGCCAGGCTTTTCAGGGTGTCGGGCGCGTATGTCTGCACGTTGTAGAACGGCACGATGACGGAGAGCTTAACCACCCGGGTGACGTTAGGGGCGCGGGCGGCATTCGTCTTTACCGGGTGCGGACCTCAAGGTGAACGAAGAATGGCGGGATGGTTAACCAGGTCGACAATCGGGCCGGTTAGCCATTCGTCGACCCGCTGTTAACCCTTTGTTGCGACCCAGTTGGCCCGCCAAACCAAATGGCTTCCTAGCGTCTTCGACGTGCCATCACGTACCCACTCTTCGCCGCGGGTCGCCGTACTCGCCGACTCGGATACCCGATGGAAATGGGGCGCTTTGACAGCGTACCGAATCCAATCGGACATCCGGCTCGACGGCTACCTTCTCCGCGGCCGCGCCACTCCCACGGTCCGACAGCTCGATGAGGTCGGCGCCCGTGCGGACGCGCTGCGCGAAATCCGGGGCGTCGACTTCGTCCGGTCCGTCGACCGTACGCGTTACGACGTCGTCGTGCTGGCCTGTGTCGGCGGTGCGGTGCAGGCGATGCTGCACGGCCTCGCCCGCGCCTGGCGAGGAGCGCAGACCCGCCCCGTCGTCGTCACCGGCTATGTCGGTGTGGTCTACGAGAAGCTGGCCGACGGGCTGCTGCTGCGGCACGGCGCGGATGTCGTCCTCGCCAACTCCCGGCACGACGCGGACCGGTTCCGCGAGGTCTACCGCGGTGTCGGTGCCGACGACGGCAGCGTCGTCGAATGCGCCCTGCCGTTCCTCGGCGGCGACCGCTACCGCGGCGAGGGCACCACCGGCACACCGCACCCGTACACCGTCGTGTTCGCCGCCCAGCCCTCCGTCCCGGAGAGCCGCGCCGACCGGACCTACCTGCTGCGCCGCGCCGTGGAGCACGCCCGCAAGCACTCGGACCGCGAGGTGCTGATCAAGCTCCGCAGCAAGCCGGGCGAGCACACCACCCACATCGAGGAACTGCCCTACCAGAAGCTCGCGGCCAAGGCCCCCGGCCCGCTGCCCGCCAACTGCCGCCTGGTGTACGGCAACATGGGCGAGGTCCTGGACCGCACCGACCTGATGGTGACGGTCAGCTCGACCGCCGCCCTGGAGTCGCTGCACCGCGGCATCCCCACCGCCGTCCTGACCGACCTCGGCGTCCGCGAGGTCCTGGGCAACCACCACTTCCTCGGCTCCGGCTGCCTCGCCTCCTGGGACGAGCTGGACGCCGGACACCGCCCGGAGCCCGACGCCGACTGGCTCGCCCGGCAGGGCGTCGCCGCCGAAGGGGACTACGAGCGGGCCTTCGACGCCGCCCGCGACCGGGTCACCGCGCTGCGCACCGCCGACCGGCTGCCGCCGATCGCCCCGTACTACACACCCCGCACCGCCCCCGGCTACCTCCCCGGCATCCTCGCCCGGCACGGCCTGGACGCGCACGGCGAGCCGATCGCCGGCTACGCGGACGCCCCCGAGGAGACCGGCGGACTGCGCCGGGTCGCCCGCGAGACGGTCCGCGAGGCCGCCCGCGGCGCCTACCGCCACGGCGTCCAGCGCGTCGCCCCCGCCATCCGCCGCTGGGGGCAGCTGTGACCCTCCCGCCGCCCGCCCGCCCCCGGAGCCCGCACGGCCCCCCGAAGGAGCCCGACATGCCGCCGAATCCGCAGAGCAGCCCGCCGACCGTGGTGGCCGTGATCCCCGCCCGCGGCGGTTCCAAGGGCGTGCCCGCCAAGAACCTCGCCGCCGTCGGGGGAGTGCCCCTGGTGGCCCGCGCGGTCCACGAGTGCCGCGCCGCCCGCCTGGTCACCGATGTCGTGGTCTCCACCGACGATGCCGGGATAGCGGCCGCGGCCCGCGGCGCCGGAGCGGTCGTCGTACGGCGCCCCGGCGACATCGCGGGCGATACCGCCACCAGCGAGGCCGCCGTCCTGCACGCCATGGACGCCTACGAGGCCGAGCACGGCGCCCGGGTCGACGCGGTGCTGCTGGTCCAGTGCACCAGCCCGTTCCTCGCCCGTGAGGACATCGACGGCGTCGCCGCGGCGGTCGTCGAGGGCGGCGCCGACAGCGCGCTGACCGTGGCCCCGTTCCACGGCTTCGTCTGGCGGGATGCCGAACCCGCGGTGGGCGGCGCGACGGCCGCCGACGGCGGCCACGGCGTCAACCACGACAAGTCCTTCCGGCCCCGCCGCCAGGACCGCCCCCAGGACCTGCTGGAGACCGGCGCCGCCTACGCCATGGAAGCGGCCGGCTTCCGCGCCGGCGGCCACCGCTTCTTCGGCCGCACCGAGCTCGTGCGCACCGACCCCGCCCGGGTGCTGGAGGTCGACGACCCGCACGACCTGGCCCGCGCCCGCGCCCTGGCGCCGCTGCTGGACGCCGAGCGCCCCGGCGCCCTGCCGACCCTCGACGACATCGACGCCGTCGTCCTCGACTTCGACGGCACCCAGACCGACGACCGGGTGCTGATCGACGCCGACGGACGGGAGATCGTCGCGGTGCACCGCGGCGACGGCCTCGGCATCGCCGCCCTGCGCAGGGCGGAGCTGAAGCTGCTGATCCTGTCCACGGAGACCAACCCGGTCGTCGCCGCACGGGCCCGCAAGCTGCAGGTGCCCGTCCTGCACGGCATCGACCGCAAGGACCTCGCCCTCAAGCAGTGGTGCGAGGAAGCGGGCATCGACCCCGCGCGCGTGCTCTACGTCGGCAACGACGTCAACGACCTGCCGTGCTTCGACCTCGTCGGCTGGCCGGTGGCGGTCGCCGGGGCGCACGACGTGGTGCGCGGCGCGGCCCGCGCGCTCACCGCGACGCCCGGAGGCAGCGGCGCGATCCGCGAGATCGCCGCCTGGCTGCTGGGCCCGTCCCTGTAACCACCCGAAGACCCCTGAACACCCCCTGCACATCCCTGATCAACCCGCTCACCCGTTCCACCCGCACACCCCCTGATCAACACGAAGGAATCTCCCCATGAGCAACAACTCCCGCCTCCGCACCCTCGGCTCCCGCGAGGCCGGCCCCGGCCGCCCCGTCTACGTCACCGGCGAGATCGGCATCAACCACAACGGCGACCTGGAGAACGCCTTCGCGCTGATCGACGCCGCCGCCGACGCCGGCTGCGACGCCGTCAAGTTCCAGAAGCGGACCCCGGAGATCTGCACCCCGCGTGACCAGTGGGACATCGAGCGCGACACCCCCTGGGGCCGGATGACCTACATCGACTACCGCCACCGCGTGGAGTTCGACGAGGACGGCTACCGCGCCATCGACGAGTACTGCAAGAAGCGCGGCATCGCCTGGTTCGCCTCCCCGTGGGACGTCGAGTCCGTCGCCTTCCTGGAGAAGTTCGACGTGCCCTGCTACAAGGTCGCCTCCGCCTCGCTCACCGACGACGACCTGCTGCGCGCCATGCGCGCCACCGGCCGCACCGTCATCCTCTCGACGGGCATGTCCACCCCCAAGCAGATCCGGCACGCCGTCGAGGTCCTGGGCAGCGAGAACATCCTCCTCTGCCACGCCACCAGCACCTACCCGGCCAAGGCCGAAGAGCTCAACCTGCGCATGATCAACACCCTGCAGGACGAGTACCCCAACGTCCCGATCGGCTACAGCGGCCACGAGACCGGTCTGCAGACCACCCTCGCCGCGGTCGCCCTCGGCGCCACCTTCGTCGAGCGCCACATCACCCTCGACCGTGCGATGTGGGGCTCCGACCAGGCCGCCTCCGTCGAGCCCGGCGGCCTGTCCCGCCTGGTCCGGGACATCCGCACCATCGAGGAGTCCCTGGGCGACGGCGTCAAGAAGGTCTACGAGAGCGAGCTCGGCCCGATGAAGAAGCTGCGCCGCGTCACCGGCGTGGTGGCCGAGGCCGAGGCCGGCGCCGAGCCGGCGGCGGTCTGACGGCCACCGGGCGAACCGACGGGAGCGATGGTGAGCTCACCTGAAGGGACCCGCGCCGGGTCCGTCACACCCGGCGCCGGGGTCCCGCCCCAGGAGACGACGGGTTCTCCCGCCCGTCGTCTCCTGGGGGTGCCGCGGCAGCGCCCCCGGCCCGCACGCACCGGTGCGGGACCGGACGCCGCCGCCCGGGACGCCGGCACCCTCGCCTTCGTCGAGAGCCCGGTACAGCTACTGAACGTCCTGGAATGGGCGTACACGGCACAGGCCACCGCGCTCACCGTCGTCGTGCTCTCCCCGCAGGACCCGATGACCCGCGGACAGCTGCGCCGGATGGCCGAACTCGCCCGCGACGAAGGCCATACGGTGCGCTGGGAAGAGGCCCGCGGCGGCCCGACCGCGCCGATGCGCACCATCGGCGGGCTCACCCCGCTGCTGCGCCGCGCCCGCCGCATCGTCATCGGCGACCCGTTCTCCCGCTACGTCCAACTGCTGCTCACCCTCACCCGGGCACGCGATCTGGTCGTGGTCGACGACGGCACCGCCACCATGGAGTTCATCTCCCAACTCGCCCGCGGCGAACGGCTGGTGCGCTGGCACCGCAACGGCAGCGGACGGGGGGCGCGGGACCTGGCCTTCGCGCCGTTCTCGGCCACCGCGCGGCGCCGGCTCACGCCGGCGCCCGAGGGCGGCCGCCGCACCGTCGGCCTGTTCAGCTCGATGCCCGTCGAGGCACCGCCGGGCGTCGAGGTCACCACCAACGAGTTCGCCTGGACCCGTGACCGCTTCGGCCCGCCCCGGCTCACCCGCGCCGCCGACATCGTCGGCACCTCGCTGGTGGAGACCGGGGTCGTGGACGACGGCCGCTACCTGGCCGCCGTCGCCGCCCTGGCCCGTACGCACGGCGCCACCCGCTACTTCGCCCACCGCAAGGAGAGCGCCGACAAGCTGCGCCGGCTGGTGGCGGAAACGGGGCTGGAGATCGTCCGCCCCGACCTGCCGCTGGAACTGATCGCCCGGCGCGGCCCCATCGGACGGCTGATCGTCAGCTTCCCCTCCACCGTCGTGCACACCCTGCCGCTCGCCCTGCTGGGCACCGAGGTCAAGGTCGCGGTCTGCGACATCGATCCGGAGTGGCTGACGGCCCATGCCTCACCGCGTGCCCAGGGCTTTCTCGACGGGGTCACCG
This sequence comes from Streptomyces sp. NPDC047049, assembly GCF_040643995.1. Classification (NCBI taxonomy): domain Bacteria; kingdom Bacillati; phylum Actinomycetota; class Actinomycetes; order Kitasatosporales; family Streptomycetaceae; genus Streptomyces; species Streptomyces sp. NPDC047049. The sequence continues at coordinate 189,259 of NZ_JBEYVM010000003.1, forward strand.
GCACCGCCCGCGACGTGCAGCGACTGCCGTTCACCCAGCGGGCGGCGGCCGGCTGAGGACCGGCGCCGCCGCGCAGGAAGCCCTACTGCATACCCTTCGCATAAACCGTCCATGCGCCGAGCGGCCTAGATTTTCTTCCCCTAACGGGCTGAACTTTTGTTGATCGAGGGACAGTTGCCCCGTCCGGGGCCGTAACCTTCCACGGGTGAACCACTCGATCTCCCGCGATGCCGGCACCGCCCGTACTCCCGCCGGGGACCAGCTCCCCGGCGCGCTCCCCGACGCGCTGCGCGCCGAACTCAGCTCGTTCCGGCGCGACTTGCACATGCACCCCGAGCTCGGCAACCAGGAGTTCCGGACCACCGCCGCGATCGGGGAACGGCTGGAGCGGGCCGGTCTGCGGCCCCGGGTACTGGCCACCGGCACCGGCCTGATCTGTGACATCGGCACACCGGCCGCGACGGCCGACGGGCGCGCGCTCGCCGCCGACCCCGCCCGCCCCCTGCTGGCCCTGCGCGCGGACATCGACGCCCTGCCCATCCCGGACACCAAGACCGTCGACTACGCCTCGACGGTCCCCGGCCGCGCCCACGCCTGCGGCCACGACGTCCACACCACCGTCGTCCTCGGCGCCGGCCTGGTCCTCGCCGACCTGGCCCGCACCGGCGCCCTGCCGCGCCCGGTCCGCCTGATCTTCCAGCCCGCCGAGGAGGTGCTGCCCGGCGGTGCCCCCGACGCGATCGAGTCCGGCGCGCTGGAGGGCGTCGGCCGGATCCTCGCCGTCCACTGCGACCCGCGCGTCGACGCCGGCCGGATCGGGCTGCGGGTGGGCGCGATCACCTCCGCCTGCGACCGCCTGGAGGTCGGGCTCGACGGCCCCGGCGGCCACACCGCCCGCCCGCACCTGACCACCGATATGGTCACCGCCGCCTCCCGGGTCGCCCTGGACGTCCCGGCGCTGCTCTCCCGCCGGGTCGACGCCCGCGCCGGACTCGCGGTCACCTGGGGCCGCCTGGCCTCCGGCCACGCCTGCAACGTGATCCCGCAGCACGCCGAGCTCTCCGGCACCGTCCGCTGCCTCGACCTCGAAGCCTGGCGGCAGGCCCCCGACCTGGTCCACGCCGCGATCGACGAGGTCGCCACCCTGCACGGCGCGAAGTCCCAGATCACCTACGTCCGCGGAGTCCCGCCGGTGGTCAACGAGCCGGTCACCGTCCAGCTGCTGCACTCCGCGATGGCCGCCCGCCGCGGCGAGGGCGCCATCGAGGACACCGAGCAGTCCCTCGGCGGCGAGGACTTCTCCTGGTACCTCGAACACGTCCCCGGCGCCATGGCCCGCCTCGGCGTCCACCCACCCGCCGACACCACCCGCCGCGACCTGCACCGCGGCGACTTCGACGTCGACGAACAGGCCATCAAGGCAGGCGTCGAACTCTTCACGGCGTGCGCGCTGCTGGACGGGGATCTGCCGGACTGAGGCGATGCCGCCGGGGACGGCCCGGGGCAGCCCTGCCCGGCTCCGCCCCCTATGACCGGGCCGCATAACCGGCCACTGACCGTTAAGAGTGCATATCAGCCCGTTTCGGCAGCCAGCCGGGACGGGCTTCGCAATTCACCCGCCCATGTTTCGTCGACGTGCCCTACGCCTCGAATCGATAACGTCCGCGCAGTGGAGGGTTTTGCGCCAGGTCTACGCGCGTTAATCTCCCACAAGCCAGCGCCAAAGGGGGCGCTTAGAGCGAAGGGAAGGCCCCGTGCGTCGGGTCATCAGGATTGCCGCCGCGGCTACCGCCACCACCTGTCTCGCGTTCACCGCCACCGCGTGCGGACAGAGCTTCGCCGAGGCCAATCGCGCCAAGCACGCGGGCGTCGGACTGGCCTTCGACATCGGCGGCCGGGACGACCACTCGTTCAACGAGGCGGCCGCCCGCGGCACCGAGAACGCCCGGAAACAGCTGGGCGTCAAGGTCAAAATGCTCACCGCCAAGAACGGCGAGACCGAGGCGGACCGCGAGCAGCGGCTGACGTCCTTCGCCGAGGCCGGTTACAACCCGGTCATCGGCGTCGGCTTCGCGTACAGCCAGTCCGTGCAGAACGTCGCCAAGGACTTCCCCGATACCAGCTTCGGTGTCGTGGACGCCGTGCCGCAGGGCAAGAACGTCGATGCCATGGTCTTCGCCGAGCACGAGGGCTCCTACCTGGCCGGCGTCGCCGCGGCGCTGAAGAGCAAGACCCACAAGGTGGGCTTCATCGGTGGCGTGAACAACGCACTGATCCAGAAGTTCCAGGCCGGCTTCGAGCAGGGCGTACGCGACACCGACCCGAAGGCCAAGGTCGTCTCGCAGTACCTCTACCCGAACAACGACAAGGGCTTCAACGACCCGGCCGCCGCCAAGGCCAAGGCCGCGGGCATGACCGACAGCGGGATCGACGTGATCTACACGGCGGCCGGGCAGTCGGGCGCCGGATCGATCGAGGAGATCAGCAGGCACAAGGGCGTCTGGGGGATCGGCGTGGACTCCGACCAGTACCAGCAGCCCGGTCTGGCGAAGTACAAGAACCACATCCTGACCTCGGTCGTGAAGAACGTCGATGTGGCCGTCTTCGACCTGATCAAGAGCTACGAGGACCACAAGCCGCTGACCGGCATCCACGCCTACGACCTCAAGCACAAGGGCGTTTCGCTCGCCACCTCGGGCGGCTTCATCAAGGACATCCAGCCGCAGATCGACGCGGCCCGGAAGAAGATCATCGAGGGCAAGGTGAAGGTCAAGGAGACGCCGTAGTCAGACGCCGTAGCCGGGCGCTGCAGCCAGGCGTCGCAGCCAGGGACGACGGTCCACCCCGGGGCGCCCGCAGCGCCGGCCCGGGGGCCGGTCCCCGCGTCCCCCGGTGACCTTCCGGTCCCGCTTTCTCGTTCCTCGTCCTTTCCGCACCGTCATCCCCGAGGGGAGTGCGCCATCAACGCAGCATCCACGAGCAGTGGCCGGGCCGTCCCGGACGCCCCCGCTGTAGAACTCCGCGGAATCACCAAAAGGTTCCCCGGCGTCGTGGCCAACCACGACATCCACCTCACCGTGCGCCGCGGTACCGTCCACGCCCTCTGCGGCGAGAACGGGGCCGGCAAGTCCACCCTGATGAAGATCCTCTACGGCATGCAGAAGCCGGACGAGGGCACCATCGCGCTGGACGGCGAACAGGTCACCCTGCACACCCCGGGCGACGCCATCGCCCGCGGCATCGGCATGGTCCACCAGCACTTCATGCTGGCCGACAACCTCACCGTCCTGGAGAACACCGTCCTCGGCGCGGAGAAGCTGCACGGCATCGGCGCCGGCGCCCGCGCGAAGATAGCGGAGCTCTCCGAGGCCTACGGGCTCCACATCCGGCCGGACGTGCTGGTCGAGGACCTGGGTGTCGCCGACCGCCAGCGGGTGGAGATCCTCAAGGTCCTCTACCGCGGCGCCCGCACCCTCATCCTCGACGAGCCGACCGCCGTCCTGGTCCCGCAGGAGGTCGACGCGCTCTTCGACAACCTGCGCGAGCTCAAGTCCGAGGGCCTGACCGTCATCTTCATCTCGCACAAGCTGGGCGAGGTGCTGTCGGTCGCCGACGACATCACCGTCATCCGCCGCGGCACGACCGTGGCGTCGGTCGAGCCGTCCGCGACCACGCCCAAGCAGCTCGCCGAGCTGATGGTCGGCAGCGAACTGCCGTCCCCGGAGACCCGCGAGTCGACCGTCACGGACGAGGAGATGCTGCGCGTAAGCGAGCTCCACCTCTCCGCGACCGACTCCGACGGCGTGGTCCGCACCGTTCTGGACGGCATCTCCTTCACCATCCACAAGGGCGAGGTGCTGGGCGTCGCCGGTGTCGAGGGCAACGGCCAGGCCGAGCTCGTCGAGGCCGTCATGGGCACCCGCACCCCCGACCACGGCACCGTCGTCCTGGACGGCAACGACCTGTCCGGGGCCTCCACCCGCGCCCGGCGTGAGGGCGGCGTCGGCTACATCCCCGAGGACCGCCACCGCCACGGCCTGCTGCTGGAAGCCCCGCTGTGGGAGAACCGCATCCTGGGCCATGTCACCGAGCGGCCCAACAGCAAGGGCAGGCTGCTCGACCTGGCCGGTGCCCGCAAGGACACCGCGCGCATCGTCGCCGACTACGACGTGCGCACCCCCGGCATCGAGGTCACCGCGTCCTCGCTCTCCGGCGGCAACCAGCAGAAGCTGATCGTCGGCCGCGAGATGAGCCACCGGCCCAAGCTCTTGATCGCCGCCCACCCCACCCGCGGCGTCGACGTCGGCGCGCAGGCGCAGATCTGGGAACAGATCCGCGAGGCGCGGCGCGAGGGCCTGGCGGTGCTGCTGATCTCCGCCGACCTGGACGAGCTGATCGGGCTGTCCGACACCCTGCGGGTGATGTACCGGGGCCGGCTGGTCGCGGACGCGGACCCCGCCGTCATCACCCCGGAGGAGTTGGGCTCCGCCATGACCGGTGCCGCCAGCGGCCACCTCACCGCTTCGGAAGACGGCGCGCCGGAAGACGGCGCGTCCCAGGACGGTGCGCCGAACGGCGCCGGCGAGCAGGGCGGTGAGCAGAAGTGAGTACGTCCACGAACAGCCCCGCCAAGGGCCCCGCCAAGAACCCCGCCGTGGACGCCATCGCCAGGAGCGCCACCCGCGACAAGGTGATCCTCGCGATCGCCGCGCCCGTGCTGGCCATCGTCGCCGCGATAGTGATCTCGTCCCTGGTCTTCCTCGCGTCCGGCGAGAACCCCTTCCGGGCCTACGGGATCATGGCCGACTACGGCCACTACAGCGACAGCCAGGTCTGGATCATCAACAAGGCGGTGCCGTACTACCTTTCGGCGCTGGCGGTCGCCATCGGCTTCCGCATGAACCTCTTCAACATCGGCGTCGACGGCCAGTACCGCCTGGCGGCCTTCGCGGCCGCCGCGGTGGGCGGGGCCATCGCACTGCCCGGCGCGATCCAGATCATCCTGCTCATCGTCATCGCGATGCTCGTGGGCGCGATCTGGTCGGGCATCGCGGGTCTGCTGAAGACCACCCGCGGCGTCAGCGAAGTGATCACCACGATCATGCTGAACGCCATCGCCGCCTCGGTCATCGGCTACTTCCTGCAGGACGGCCGCCTCGCCATCAAGGACGGCAACCTCCTGCACACCAAGTTCCTCCCGGAATCCAGCCACTTCTTCTCCTTCCCGACCCACCCCAAGCCGGTCTACGGCTTCGTGGTGATCGCGGTGCTGGCCGGCGCGCTGTACTGGTTCGGCATCAACCGCACCCGCTTCGGCTTCGACCTGCGTGCCGTGGGCGCCTCCGAGCCGGCCGCCGAGGCCAGCGGTGTCAGCGTCAAGCGCATGGTCGTCAGCAGCATGCTGCTGTCGGGTGCCGCGGCCGGCCTGGTCGGCATGCCCACCCTGCTCGGCGAGTCCTTCCAGTACGGCACGGACTTCCCGGCCGGCATCGGCTTCACCGGTATCGCCATCGCCCTGCTCGGCCGCAACCACCCCGTCGGGATGGCCTTCGGCGCCCTGCTGTGGGCCTTCCTCGACCGCACCGGCTCCCGGCTGGAGTTCGAGGGCTACGCGCAGGAGATCGTCGGCGTCATCCAGGGCGTCATCGTGCTCTGCGTGGTCATCGCCTACGAGGTCGTGCGCCGCTACGGGCTGCGGCTGCAGCAGCGCAAGGTCGGTGAGGAGCTGGCCGCCCTGTCCCGCACCACCAACGCCGACAAGTCTGACAAGAGCGACAAGCCGGAGGTGTCGGCGTGAGTACGGACCTCAAGACCGCGACGAAGCTCGCGGTCCCCGGGAAGAGCGGGCGGCGCAAGCTGACCTACCCCTGGATCCTGCTGATCATCGCCGGCGCGCTGGTCGCGCTCTCCGTCCTGCGGGCCGTCACCGGCACCGCTGACCTCACCTCCACCGGCCAGTTCGGCGCCGCGCTGAGCGCCGCCGTGCCGATCGGCCTGGCGGGTCTGGGCGGCCTGTGGTCCGAGCGGGCCGGCGTGGTCAACATCGGCCTCGAAGGCATGATGATGCTCGGCTCGTTCGCGGCCGGCTGGATCGGCTGGGAGCACGGCCCCTGGGCGGCGGCGCTGGCCGGCATCGCCGGCGGTGCGCTCGGCGGCCTGATCCACGCCGTCGCCACCGTCACCTTCGGCGTCGACCACATCGTCTCCGGTGTCGCGGTCAACATCCTGGCGCTCGGCACCACCCAGTACCTGGCCACCCTGTGGTTCGGCCAGGAGGGCAGCGCGGCCATGCTGGCCGGCGGCAACGACAAGCAGTCCCCGCCGATGCCCGACATGCCGAGCTTCACCGTCCCCGGCCTGTCGGACGCGCTGAGCTCCCTGGAGGCGCACCACTGGTTCCTGGTCTCCGACGTCGCCGGCATCCTCGGCGCCGCGGTCACCAACGTCTCCTGGCTGACGCTGCTGACGATCGCGCTGTTCGCCGGCACCTTCTTCGTGCTGTGGCGCTCGTCCTTCGGACTGCGGCTGCGCTCCTGCGGCGAGGCCCCGATCTCGGCCGAGTCCCTGGGCGTCAACGTCTACTCGTACAAGTACGCGGCGGTCCTGGTCTCCGGCGCCCTGGCCGGTCTCGGCGGTGCCTTCCTCTCCATCGGGGTGCACTTCTACCAGGACGGACAGACCGGCGGCCGCGGCTACATCGGTCTCGCCACGATGATCTTCGGCAACTGGCGGCCGGGCGGCGTCGCGATGGGCGCGGGCCTGTTCGGCTTCATGGACGCCATGCAGCTGCGCAGCGGCGGCCCGACCGTCCACGCCCTGCTGCTGGGCCTGGCGGCCCTGCTCGCGGTGATCGCGCTGCTGAAGCTGCGCGCCGCCAAGCGCACCCAGGCCGCGTTGTCGGCGGTGGCCGCCGTCGTCCTCATAGGCTGGTACTTCCTGGCCGACACCGTTCCGCTCGAACTGGTCGAGGCGAGCCCGTACATCGCCACCCTGCTCGTCCTCGCCCTCTCCGCCCAGCGACTGCGGCCCCCGAAGGCGAACGGCAGGCCCTACCGCCGAGGACAAGGAATATGACACCACCGGTGCCGGTCGACTGGACCGCACTGCGCGCGCAGGCCCGGGACGCGATGTCCCGGGCCTACGCCCCTTACTCCGGCTACCCCGTCGGCGCCGCCGCCCTCGTGGACGACGGCCGCACGATCGCCGCCTGCAACGTCGAGAACGCCTCCTACGGCCTCGCCCTCTGCGCCGAATGCGGCCTGATCTCCGCCCTGTTCGCCGGCCGGGCCACCAGCGACGGACCGGCACCCCGGCTGACCGCCTTCACCTGCGTCGACGGGGCGGGCGAACTGCTCGTCCCCTGCGGCCGCTGCCGCCAACTCCTGTGGGAACACGGCGGCCCCGACCTCCTGGTCGACACGGCAGCCGGCATCCGCCCGCTGTCGGAACTGCTGCCGGATGCGTTCGGGGCGGGGCATCTGACGGGGTGACGGGCCCCCGGTGCGCCCACGGCCAGCCGTCGGGCAGCCGCCACGATCAGTCGTTGAGCAGCCGCCACGCGGTGAGGGCGATCCTGGCCCGTAGCAGTCCGGTGGGTTCGGTGAGGTCGAGGTCCAGGGCCTTCCCGATCTGTTCGAGGCGCCGGGCGACGCTGCTGTGGTGCAGGTGCAGAAGCTCGGCGGCCCGGCGCAGGGAACCGGCGGCACAGTAGGTCTCCAAGGTCTCCAGCGTCTCGGGATCGCCCGCATCACCTGTACCGGCCGCACCGTAGGTGAGCCCCCATCACGTGGCGATGCACCGACCGGACACTGACGGGCAGGCCTCGCGATCACCGAGCTCGCCTCACCTCGCGCGAACCGCTCCGCCGCTCGGTACCTGTACGGACACACCGCGGGTATGCGCTGGGTTCCAGGACCGTCACGGTCGAGTCATCTGCACTTCGGACACTTCGAGCAAGCCGTCGAGTTCGACCTTCCCCCTGGTCTGGTCCGGACTCACCACCAGGCCGTCCCGGCGCACGATGTCCAGGAGCCGTTCGGCCAGGGGCAGGACCATATGCCGGCCCCAGCAGCGTTCGCTCATGTGGCCGAAGGGGAGATATCCGGGGTGGGTGTCTGCGTCCAGCTCGTCCCAGCGGTCGGGACGAAACGCGTCGGGCTCGTCCCAGAGCCTGGGGTCGCGATGGCTCAGCAGGGGAAGCAACAGGACATCGTCTTTCGGGCCGATCCGTGCGTCCACGTCCGAGAACTCCGGAGAAGCCACTCGCAAGATGTTCCATGAAGGGGGAAGCAGGCGAAGTGCCTCAAGGATGATGTTCCGGTTCGATACGTCATCGCTGAATGGAGCCCCTAGCCACAGGGCGTTGGTGACAAGCGCGGATACGGTGAAGCACACCGGTGCTGCCACCCGCCGGTACAGGTACATGGCATAGCGCCGGTCACCGTAGGTCTGGGAATCGAGGACGAGAGCGGCAAGTTTTGACAGCGGTACGTTTTTCCCGGGCCTGCCCCACAAGGCGGCGCCGGAGGCGACGGCCGACCAGGTCAGTTTCGGTGTCAACTCCAGTCGGCGGTCGACCAGCACCCGGAATCGCAGACGTTCGTTTCCGAAAACGAGATTCCGCAGGTAAACATGCGGCCACCGGCCGGTCAGGTCGACCGCGTCGTCGAGGGGACGCTGCAGTGCGCTTCGCACGTCCGAGCCCACGGCTTGCATAAAGGTGGACGCATCGGTACGGACGACGAGCCGCCCCTGGACGGGTTTGAAGGTGGGCCTCTCCTCCGCATTGGCCGGCCTGCTACGGAGCAGGCTGTCCATCAGATCGGCGCCGGATATGCCGATCGTCTCGGGCTCCAGACGGAAAAGTGACGCACCACGATAGCGACTTAACAGTTCTTCGATTCTCGGCGCGAACTCGATGACCCGACCGCTCCCGCCGACGCGGTGCATGGGCATGGGTGAACTCCGTGGGTAGGCAGCCCGCGTCGGCCAGAACTCCTGGCCGACGCAAGCCAGGCGGGGAACTGCCTGATTAAATCCAGCCGTACCAGGCGTATGCCTTGAGGCTCTTTTCCGGGCGGAACTTCTTGACGATGCGAACGAGTTTCATGAGCACCTCCATTTGCATGGTGAACGGGATGCTTGTCCGACGACAGGAGACATCGAGACCGGACAGAATTCCCGGCATTCATTTCGACTGTCGTGGAAAGTGAAGACCTATCGGGTGAATGTGTCAAGTGACTCACATCACTCCATGAATTAACCTATTCGTGTTTCGAACTCGCATATATTTGCATCTCGGCAAATCACCTCTAATTCGCTCATCAGTACTCAATGGGGGTGTTGGGGAGGGAGGGGTGGCGTCGAATGGGATGGTTTCGTCATGTATGTGGGGCATGAATGTGTCCCCTTGGGCGCCCCTCGAAGGCGTCCGGTGCCCGCTCTCCGTGCCGACCGGCACGACGGGGGCGAGGCGCATCTGCTCAAGCACGACACCGCTGACAGGACCCGGAAGCCTCCCCGGTTCTGATCGTTGCGGGGCTGCAGGTGCATCTGTACTGGCTGGGGATGACCACGGCGCCGGACTGGCCTCGGGCCTGCGCCGGCTCCAGTGCCTCGGCCCTTTCCGGCAGTTCGCCGGCAAGGGCTGAGCCGGCGCGCCTGCGCCCAGGGCGCGGCACCGCACCCCGGTGGCGGCCGCCGGCCGACCCTGGCCACTCCAACGTCTATGCGTGTAGAACGGACCTAACCGTTTGAAAGGAACCCTCCATGGATGTCATCTCCGTCATCCGCGCCAAGCGCGACCGCGGTGAGCTGACCCCCGATCAGATCGACTGGGTCATCGACGCCTACACCCGCGGCGAGGTCGCCCATGAGCAGATGTCGTCCCTCGCGATGGCCATCTTCCTCAACGGAATGAACCGTACGGAGATCGCCCGCTGGACGGCCGCGATGATCGCGTCGGGCGAGCGCATGGACTTCTCCTCGCTGCCCCGCCCCACCGCCGACAAGCACTCCACCGGCGGCGTGGGCGACAAGATCACGCTGCCGCTCGCCCCGCTCGTCGCCGCCTGCGGCGCGGCCGTCCCGCAGCTCTCCGGCCGGGGCCTGGGCCACACCGGCGGCACCCTCGACAAGCTCGAAGCCATCCCCGGCTGGCGCGCGACGCTCTCCAACGCCGAGATGCTGGACGTCCTGCGCGACGTCGGCTCCGTCATCTGCGCCGCCGGCGACGGCCTGGCCCCCGCCGACAAGAAGCTCTACGCGCTCCGCGACGTCACCGGCACCGTCGAGTCCATCCCCCTGATCGCCTCCTCGATCATGTCCAAGAAGATTGCCGAGGGCACCGGCTCCCTCGTGCTGGACGTCAAGGTCGGCTCCGGCGCCTTCATGAAGGACCTCGACAACGCCCGCGAACTGGCCTCCACGATGGTCGAGTTGGGCACCGACCACGGCGTGAAGACGGTCGCGCTGCTGACCGGCATGGCCACCCCGCTCGGCCTGACCGCCGGCAATGCCCTCGAAGTCCGCGAGTCCGTCGAGGTACTGGCCGGCGGCGGCCCCCAGGACGTCGTCGAGCTGACCCTCGCCCTTGCCCGCGAAATGCTCGACGCGGCCGGGCTCAAGGACGCCGACCCGGCCAAGGCGCTCGCCGACGGCTCCGCCATGGACCACTGGCGCCGCATGATCAGCGCCCAGGGCGGCGACCCCGACGCGGCCCTCCCCGTGGCCCGCGAACAGCATGTCGTCACCGCCTCCTCCTCCGGCACCCTCACCACCCTCGACGCCTACGCCGTCGGCCTCGCCGCCTGGCGCCTGGGCGCCGGCCGCGCCCGCAAGGAGGACCCGGTCCAGGCCGGCGCGGGCATCGAACTGCACGCCAAGCCGGGCGACACGGTCACCGCCGGCCAGCCCCTGCTCACCCTGCACACCGACACCCCCGAGAAGTTCCCGTACGCCCTGGAGGCACTGGACGGTGGCGTCCTCGTGGGCCCGGAGGACGAGGCCTTCGCCGCCACTCCGGTGGTGCTGGAGCGCATCGCCTGAGCTGCGGCTTTCCCGTACGGGTGAACGGGATCGGTGGGCCTTCACCGGTCCCGTTCGGCATGCTGGGATCGGTGACGTGCCGATAGAGGAGACCGCCATGAGCGCACTCACCGTCGACCACGCCTCGGGTAGCGGCTCCGAGTGGGACGACCTTGTCCGCATCTGGGAGCAGGCGGACGCACCCGAGGGCTGGAAGGTGGAGATCATTGAGGGGATCGTCACCATGTCGCCGCCGCTGGACAACATCCACAACTTCATCGCTGTGAAGCTCCAGCGCCACCTGTACTCCGTGCTCCCGGAGGACTGGGACGTCTACCAGACCCTCGGCACGGGGGCCCCCTGCGCAAGGGCCTCTACATTCCGGACCTCGCCGTGGTCCCGGATGATGTCGTCCTCGCCAAAACCGGCGAGCTCGTGCCGGCGGCCACCGCCAAACTCATCGTCGAAGTCACCTCGAAGTCCAACGCGACCAATGACCGGATCGCGAAGGCGGCCGGGTACGCACGGGCCGGCGTACCGCTCTATCTGCTTGTTGACCGATGGGCCCCCGCCGGACCGGCCATCACCCTCTACGGAGGACCGACGGGCGATGTCTACCGGGTACTGCACACCGTGAAGTTCGGCGACGAGCTGGAGCTTCCCGCGCCCTTCGGCCTCACCCTGGACACCGGTATCTTCCCCGTCGACTGACGGAGAACGACGAAGGGCCCGCCCCACCAGGACAGGTGGTGGGACGGGCCCTTCGGTCTGCGGGGTGTTACGCGGCCTTCTCCAGGTGGAGGAGGCGGCGTTCGGCCACGGCCTTGCGGGTGGCGTAGAGGGTGATCGAGGCGGCGCCGACCATTGCGGCCAGGCCCAGGAGGACGGTGCCCTCCCAGCCGACGGCGTGGAAGGCGGCGGCGCCCAGGGCACCGCCCAGGCTGCTGCCGACGTAGTACGCGCACTGATATAGCGCCGACGCCTGGGCGCGCGCCGTCTTGGCGGTGCGGCTGACCGAGGACGAGGCGACCGCATGACCCGCGAAGAAGCCGGCGGTGATCAGGACCAGGCCCGCCAGCACCGCGTAGACGGAGTCGGAGAGCGAGAGCAGCAGACCCGTGGAGGTCGTGCCGACGGCCAGGTAGAGGGCACCGCGGCGGCCCGTGCGGGCGACCAGCTTGCCGGCCGCGGCCGAGGAGACCGTACCGACCAGGTAGATCACGAAGATCGAACCGACGATGCCCTGCGGGAGGTTGAACGGCTCGGCGACCAGGCGGTAGCCGATGACCGTGTAGACCGCGCCGAAGACCGTCATGAACAGCCCGCCGATGGCGTAGAGGCGGCGCAGCAGCGGGTCGGCCAGGTGGCCGCCGAGCGTGCGGGCCAGCGCCCGCGGACCGACCGAACGGGGCGCGAAATGCCGGGCCTTGGGGACCAGCAGCCGGAAGGTCACCGCGCACACCACGGCCAGCACACCCACCGCCGCCAGCGCGGCCCGCCAGCCCCACGCCTGGGCGACCCAGCCGGTCACGATCCGGCCGGACATCCCGCCGATGCTGTTGCCCGCCACGAACAGTCCGATGGCCGCCACCAGCGCCTTGGCGCGTACCTCCTCGGCCAGGAACGCCATCGCCGACGCCGGCAGGCCGGCCAGCGCCACACCCTGGATGCCGCGCAGCGCGATCAGCGCACCGAGCGACGGGGCGAACGGCACCAGCATGGCGATCAGCGCGGCGACCGAGAGGGAGACCGTCATCAGCGTGCGCCGGCCGAAGCGCTCGGAGACCGCGCTCAGCGGGATCACGCCGAGCGCCAGCCCGAAGGTGGCCGCGGACACGGTCCAGCTCGCCTGGTCCGGGCTGACCCCGAGGTCGGTGGAGATCGCGGGCAGCAGCGCCTGCGTGGAGTACAGGAGGGCGAAGGTCGCCACTCCGGCGGCGAAGAGGGCGAAACTCATCCGGCGGTAGCCGGGGCCGCCCGGCCGCAGCTTGTCCGACTCGGGGTCGGGGGCGGCGGCGGAGAGAGAAGTGTCAGTGGACGACGAGGGAGAGGCGGCCGCACGGTCGGTGACGGACGCCCCGGTATCAGCGGGAGGCATGCTTCGAAGGTAGGCCGCCGCGTTTCATGCGTCCAATGCATGGAAACGCCATAATCAATGCTGTGACACATGATCCCAGCTCGCAAAGGCCGCTGTTGCAAGGTCGCAACAGAAAAGATGTTGCCGGAGCGCCGCGGTCCGGCGCGGAGGCGGGGGAGGCGGCCGAGCTCGGGGGCGATTCCTGGGCCGTGGTCCTCGCCCCGCGGCTCGCCCAGTTCACCGCCGTCGCCCGGCACGAGCACGTCACCCGCGCCGCGCTGGAACTCGGCATGCCGCAGCCGACGCTCAGCCGCGCCCTCGTCCGCCTGGAGGACGACCTCGGCGTCGCCCTCTTCGCCCGCCATGGCCGCACCCTCTCCCTCACCCCGGCCGGCCGGGCCTTCCTCGCCTCCACCGAGCGCGCGCTGACGGATCTGGAGCGGGCGACGGAGTCCGTACGGGCCGATGTCGACCCCGCCGCCGGGAAGGTGGCCTTCGGCTTTCTCCACACCCTCGGCCCGGAGACCGTGCCCGGCCTGATCCGCAGCTTCCGTGCCGACCACCCGCGCGTCCGCTTCCAGCTCGTCCAGAACTACGGCGAGGCCATGATCGAGCGGATGCGCGCCGGCGACCTCGATCTGTGCCTGACCTCGCCGGTCCCGGACTACCCGGACCTGGTCGCCCGCCGGCTCGACGAGCAGAAGCTGCGCCTGGTCGTCCCCGACGACCATGCGCTGGCCCGCCGCAAGCGGGTCCGGCTCGCCGAGGCCTCCGGCGAGCTGTTCGTCACCCTCGAACCCGGCTACGGGCTGCGCCGGATCACCGACGCACTGTGTGCCGAGGCGGGCTTCACCCCCCGGATCGCCTTCGAGGGGGAGGAGGCCGAGACGCTGCGCGGCCTGGTCGCGGCCGGCCTCGGCGTGGCGCTGCTGCCGCCGCCCGCCGTACCGCGCCCCGGGGTCGTCGAGCTCACGGTGACGGCCCCGCGCGCGGTCCGCGAGATCGGCGTCGCCTGGCTGGACGGCCACCCCGACACCCCGCCGGTCGCCGCATTCAAGAAGTTCCTGCTGAGCCGGCGGGGGAAACTGCTGCCCAGGTGAGGCGAACGGCTCGGGGGCGGCCTGCGTTCAGCCGGTGCTTCGGTGCTTCGGTGCTTCGGTGCTTCGGTGCGCCGGTACGGCAGTGCCCCGGTGCTTCGGGGCCTTACTCCGTCACTCCTTCGGTGCCTTGCTCCCTCGCTCCCTCACTTCCGGCTTGCCTCCCTCCGTCCTTGCCTCGGTCCCGCCCTCCCGGTGCCGTGGGCGCGCCGTTCCTCCGTGCCTAGGTGCCTCAGTGCCGCAGCGACACCCCGAAGCCCGCGGCCAGGGGCATGCGCAGGCCCAGCGGCGGGGGTGCGGCCAGGGCGTCCTTCACGGGGCGGGCGTAGTCGCGGGCGAAGAGTGAGCCGAGCAGGAAATCGGCTGCCAGGGAGAGGACTTCGGCGCGGTGCTGGTGCAGGGAGTGGCCGTCGGAGTGCACCTCGAAACGGCAGGTGTCGCGGTTGACCTTCTTGGCGCGCTCGGCGTAGCGGTAGGAGAGATCGGGGTCGGTGCGTTCGTCGTTGGTGCCGTGGACCAGCAGGACCTGCCGGCCGATGAGCTGTTTCACCGGGTCGGGCCGCTCGTCGCTCTCCCCGGGGTCGGGCAGCCAAGGGGCCAGCGCCAGTACGGAGTTGACGGCAGGGTGACCCGCGGCGTGCAGGGCGGCGCGGGCGCCCATGCCCGTGCCGACCAGGCAGACCGGGACGTCGCCGTAGCGGCGGACCACCTCGTCCAGGGCCCAGGCGGCATCCCGTGCCGGGTGGGCGTCGGGCCCGTTCCAGCCGCTGCAGCGGTAGCGCACGACATGGGCCGTCAGGCCCTCGGGGCGCCCCGCCTTCGCCAGCCGGGCAGCCAGCGGCCGCACCGCCAGCGCCGCCACCGGCGACGGGCGCCGCACCCCGGTCGGTCCGCCTCCGGGCAGTAAAAGAGCGACCCCGCTCACCTCCCGGCCGGTGCCCCGACCGCCGCCACCCCGCCACCGGAACGCCTCGCGCGCCCCTTCCTTGCCGGCCGTTCCCAGCGGTTTTCCCAGCCGGGCCTCGCGCACCGGCAGTGCTTGCTGAGCCATGTGCAGAACGATGGCAGAAGGTGGCGCGCCCGCCACCCCGTGGACGGGTCACTGTTACGTATCGTTCGGTGAGATCTACGCGCGTAGGGGCTAGAGTGCCGAGATGACGAGCGAGACCACCACACTCCCGACCAGTGAACAGATCCGCCGTGCCCCCAAGGTGCTGCTCCACGACCACCTCGACGGCGGGCTCCGGCCGGCCACGATCGTCGACCTGGCCCGTGAGAACGGCTACGAGGGCCTGCCCGAGACCGACCCGGAAAAGCTCGGGGTCTGGTTCCGTGAGGCCGCCGACTCCGGTTCGCTCGAGCGCTACCTGGAGACCTTCGCGCACACCTGCGCCGTCATGCAGACCCGTGACGCACTGGCCCGGGTGGCCGCCGAGTGCGCCGAGGACCTTGCCGCGGACGGTGTGGTCTATGCCGAGGTCAGGTATGCGCCCGAGCAGCACCTCGAACAGGGGCTGACCCTCGAAGAGGTCGTCGAGGCGGTCAACGAGGGCTTCCGCGAGGGCGAGCGGCGGGCCCGCGAGAACGGCCACCGCATCCGCGTCGGCGCCCTGCTCACCGCGATGCGGCACGCCGCCCGCGCCCTGGAGATCGCCGAACTCGCCAACCGCTACCGGGACACCGGCGTCGTCGGCTTCGACATCGCGGGCGCGGAGGCCGGCTACCCGCCCACCCGCCACCTCGACGCGTTCGAGTACCTCAAGCGGGAGAACAACCACTTCACCATCCACGCCGGTGAAGCCTTCGGTCTGCCGTCCATCTGGCAGGCCCTGCAGTGGTGCGGCGCCGACCGCCTCGGCCACGGTGTCCGGATCATCGACGACATCGAGGTCGCCGACGACGGCTCGGTCAAGCTCGGCCGGCTCGCCTCGTACGTACGGGACAAGCGCATCCCGCTGGAGATGTGCCCGAGCTCCAACCTGCAGACCGGGGCCGCCCCCTCCTATGCGGAGCACCCCATCGGCCTGCTGCGCCGACTGCAGTTCCGGCTCACGGTCAACACCGACAACCGGCTGATGAGCGGCACGAACATGTCCCGCGAATTCGAGCACCTGGTCAAGACCTTCCGGTACACGCTCGATGACATGCAGTGGTTTACAGTCAATGCGATGAAATCAGCGTTCATTCCTTTCGATGAACGTCTGGGCATGATCAATGACGTCATCAAGCCCGGTTATGCGGAATTGCGGGCCGAATGGCTGTTCCGTCCCCAGGACTCAACTGCCCCTGTGAACAGTGCTTCTGGCTCTGCGTGAGTAGGTAACGCGAGCTTATAGCGCAACGGCCGGTGGAATGTCCACCGGCCGTTTTTCCTTTCCTCGTGGCTGTTTGCGGCGCCGGTTGCCGCATCACTAGGTTGATTGGCCGGTCAAGCCCCCATCACGAGGACGTAATTCGATGAAGCAGGGAACCATCAAGACTCTCGGTACCGTCGCGCTCGGTGCCGCCTTCGCCGTCACCGCCGCGGGCGTCGCCAGCGCCGCCCCGGCGATCGGCACCCCCGACACCACCGGGGTGCTGAAGAGCCTGCCGGTGAAGGACGCCGCCAAGACCGTCTCGGGTCTCACCAAGGCCAAGCCGGCCGGCAAGAACATCAAGAACGTCAAGACGAAGGTGAACTCCCAGGGCAACAAGCTGCTGGGCGGCCTGCAGCCCGGCAGCCTCCTCGGCGGCTGACGCCGGACGCGGCCCGTCCCCCGGGGGACGGGTACCGCGCCGTGCCCCGGCCGTACGCCCTGGTGCGTACGGCCGGGGCATCGTCATGTGCGGGGGCCGGACGCGCGGGTCACCAGGCGGCGGCGCCGGTGGCCTTCTCCTCCGAGGGGAGGAGTATCCACAGTGCCAGGTAGAGCAGGAACTGCGGGCCGGGGAGCAGACACGACACCACGAAGAGCACGCGCATCGTTGCCGGGGTCGTACCGAAGCGACGGGCCAGGCCCGCGCACACTCCGGCGATCATTCGGTTGTTGCGGGGGCGGACCAGTGCGGCGGCCATGAGGACGGCTCCTTTTCGACTCGGCGGGGCGTGTGCCCCGATGTCTCAAAGGTAGGTCCGGCCGCCGGAGAGAGCATCAGCCTTCGGGGCCAGTCCGACCCTGGGGATTGTCGGGGTTGTACCCCCGAGAGGCCCATACCTGCGGCGGAGCCGGCGGCGTGCCCCGGGGACGACCGCCAGGTGCACCACGGCCACGCCGAGGGCGCCCAGCAGCACCGAGTCGATGTCCGGGACCCGTCCGGGCACCCCTGACTGCAGCAGCTCGATGGCCAGCGCGATCATCGCTCCGGCGAAGGCGGTGCGGGTCAGGGAGACCAGTGGCGAAACGTTCAGGCGGCCCGCGGAGAGCGGCAGCAGCACCCCCAGGGGCGCCAGCAGCAGCACCGAGCCGCCCAGATGCTGGACGGCTTCCCACGACCAGCCGCGCGCCAGCTCGGCCCGGATCGTGGCCAGCGGTTCGAGGTTCGCGGCAGGCACCCACGGCACCGTACGGGGACGCAATGTCAGCCAGGCGACGGTCAGCAGATGCGCCACGAGGAGGAGAAGTCCGGTGACGCGCATACGGGGAGCGGCGGTGGTGCCGGGGCCATGGGGCTGCACACAGGCCAGGACGCCGGGAGTGGGGGCTGCGGTTCCGCCCCGTTGCGCCCGTCTTGAGCCGCCCCGTCGGCCCTGCCGGCAGCGTCAGCCCTGTTGCGGCGCCCCGCCTTCCGCTTCCTCCGACAAGGGGTCGCCCCACCCGGCGTTCTCCGCGATGTCCGGGTTGGCCAGCACGTCCGCGGAGCAGTCGTAACGGTGCGCCGTATCGTCGCCCGGCCCGCCCAGCACGGCGGCGTGGGTGCGGCCCAGCGCCGGGCTCGCGCCGTAGGTGCACACCAGCTGCGCCAGCGCGAACGACGGCAGATCCTCCGGCCGGATGCTCAGCCGCAGCGCATCCGCGGGGTCGCCGTCGCGCGGCCCCGTGACCTTGACGTCCCGGGGCAGTGCGGTGCTGAAGCCGGCCTTCTCCTCGTCGGCGGACGGCTCGCGCTGCAGCTCGTGGAGCAGGGCACGGGCGGTCGGCAGCCGCGGGTCGTCGGCCTTGGACGGGGGCACCGCCCGCTCGACCTGCGCCAGCGCCGAGCCGCACACCAGATACACGAGCGCCTGCGAGCCCGGATCCGCGTCCGTGCCCGAGCCCGAGCCCGTGCCGGACGATGCCGATGCCGAGGGCGCCGGGCTCGCCGGGGCCTTGCAGCTCACCCGTGACGGCGCGCCGCCCGCGTCGACCGGTACGGACGTGCCCCGGATCCCGCAGCCCGCGGCCGCGAGTGCGAGCACCACCACGGCGGCGGTGCGCCGTCCGGTCCGCCTGCCCGGCCTCATCGCCCGTCCTCCGTGTCCTCGTCGTCGGCCGTGTCGTCGTCCTGCCGGTCGCCGTCCGCCAGAGGGGAGGCATCCATCGGCAGCCGCAGGGTGAAGACCGCGCCGCCCTCGGGGAGGTTGGCCGCGGTGATCTCTCCGCCGTGAATATGGGCGTTCTCCAGCGCGATCGACAGGCCCAGACCGCTGCCCTCCGACCGCGGCCGGGAGGCGCTGGCCTTGTAGAAGCGGTCGAAGACGTGCGGGAGGACTTCCTCCGGGATGCCGGGGCCGTGATCCCGTACGCGGATCACCAGCTTCCCGCTCCCGGGCCGCCCCTCGCCCGGCGCCTTTCCGGACCGCTCCGGCCCGCCGCCCTCGACACCGGCCGCCGGCTCACCGGGCGCACCGGCCTCGTCCGTACCGCCGGCACCGCCCGAACCGCCCGCACCACCCGGGCCGCCACCGGCGGAGACGGCGGTGCTGCCCGTCCGGCCCCCGGCGTCGCCCGCCGGGCCCTCCGTGCTGACCGAGACCCGCACCGGCGAGCCGCCGTGCTTGAGGGCGTTGCCGATCAGGTTCGCCAGGATCACATCGAGCCGCCGCGGATCCAGCCGGGCCACGGTGCCGCGGTCCGCGTCCAGCTCGACCGCGTCCAGCCAGGCCCGTGCGTCGATACAGGCGGTCACCTGGTCCGCGACATCGACGTCGTCCAGCACGAGACGGGCCGTGCCCGCGTCGAAGCGGGTGACCTCCATCAGGTTCTCCACGAGGTCGTTGAGCCGCCGGGTCTCGCTGACCACCAGCTGCACGGCCGGCGCGATCATCGGGTCAAGGGAGTCGGCCTCCTCCTCCAGCACCTCGCTGACGGCGGTGATCGCGGTCAGCGGCGTCCGCAGCTCGTGCGACATATCGGCGACGAACCGCCGGGACGCCGCCTCACGCCCGCTCAGCTCCGCGACCCGGTGCTCCAGGCGCTCCGCCGTACGGTTGAACGTCCGGGAGAGGTCGGCGAGTTCATCGGTGCCGGTCACCCGCAGCCGGGTGTCCAGCCGCCCCTCGCCCAGCTGCCGCGCGGCATGTCCCAGCCGCTGTACGGGCCGCAGCACCGTCGTCGCCGCGGCCTGCGCCAGCAGGGCCGAGCCGACCAGCGCGAGCGCCGTGGCGATCCCCAGCGACCAGGCCAGTGAGGTGAGGTCCTGCCGCTCGGCGGCCAGGGACTTCATCATGTAGCCGGTGGGTCCGCCGCCGATCACCTGTGCCCCGGCGACGAGGTAGGGCGTGTCCCCGACCTGCCGGCGCTGCCAGTAGAGATGGTGCGCGTAGCGGTTGGACTCGTCGACCGGACGCACCTCGTTGACCGCGCTGCGCAGCGCTGCGGGCACGTTCTCGAGCGTCAGCAGGTCCTTGTCCGTGGTGGCCGCGCAGTCCTTGCCCTCGCGGTCGACACCTATCAGCAGCACCGCGTAGTTCTGCGGACCGGCCGCCATCTGCCGGGCGGCGTCCTGGAGTTCGGCGCACCGCGGGTGCAGCGGCAGCGACCGGGTGTTGTCCTCCAGCGCCTTGCGGAAGTCCTTGAGGACGGCGTTCTGCGTACGGTCCAGAACGGTGTTGCGGTTGAGCCAGTACGCGATGCCCGAAGCGGAGACCGCGGCGGTCAGCGCCACCAGCGCGAAGACCACGACCAGCCGCAGCCGCAGGCTGGTCCAGCGCAACAGCCCCGAGGGGCGGCCCAGCATCCGCAGCACCCGCCGGCCGGCCGCGGGCGCACCGTCGTCCCCGGCCCCGTCGCCCCCGCCGTCCTCCGTCGTCGCACCACCCGTGGAAGGCCTGCTCACTGCGGCGAGTCCAGCCGGTAGCCGACGCCGCGGACCGTACGGATCAGGGTCGGGGAGGACGGTACGTCCTCCACCTTCGCGCGCAGCCGCTGCACACACGCGTCCACCAGACGCGAGTCGCCCAGGTAGTCGTGCTCCCACACCAGCCGCAACAACTGCTGCCGGGACAGCGCCTGGCCGGGCCGGCGGCTCAGCTCCAGCAGCAACCGCAGCTCGGTCGGCGTCAGTTGCAGGTCCTCGCCGTTCTTGGTCACCGTCATCGCCGACCGGTCGATCATCAGCGAGCCGAACGTCGCGGAGTCGCTGGACTCACGCTCGCCACGGCGCAGTACGGCCCGGATCCGGGCGTCCAGCACCCTTCCCTGCACCGGTTTGACGACATAGTCGTCGGCGCCGGACTCCAGGCCCACCACGACATCGATATCGTCGTTACGCGCGGTGAGCAGGATGATGGGCAGCTGGTCCGTACGCCTGATCCGCCGGCACACCTCGAAACCGTCGATGCCCGGCAGCATCACATCCAGCACGATCAGGTCCGGGCGCTGCTCGCGCAGCAGCTTCAGGCCGTCCTCGCCCGTCGCCGCGGTCACCACACGGTGACCCTGGCGCGACAGCGAGAGTTCGAGGGCCGTGCGGATGGCGTCGTCGTCCTCGATCAGCAACAGGAAAGGCACGTCAGCCATTCTGGCCCATGGGACGCCGGGAGATCGACCAGTGGCGCTCTCGTACACAAGGCCCGCACCCGTGCGGCGTCCGCGACGCGCCGCACCGGCCCCTGTGACAGGCCTGTGACAGTCGGCGGACAACGCGATGAAACTGGGTTGGCAGTCTTTGGGGCGTCGGGAGAGATCAACACCCGGACAGCACGAACGAACAGCACGGACCGAACGAGCTGGCTCTACGACGGGGGGCGCGAGATGAACACACTGCACGGCACCACTACCAGCGCAGTTATCACGCGGCTCCATGACGTCGTCAGGACCGGCGAGAAGTCCGGTGCCGGGCGGGTCTGCACCCGCAGCATCGGGCGCCAGCGGCCGCCGTACATGGTGGCCATCGACGCCACGACGGTCACGCCGGCCGTGGCCGACGGGGGAAACCGGGGGCACGGGGGCAACGCCGCCCACGGGGGAAACAACGGGGGAGCGGAGTACGGGGAGGACACGGGGGAACGGCGTTCCGCGTCGGAGACGGCCGAGGCCGAAGCGGCCTTCACCGCCTACGTCCAGGAGCGCCGCGCCTCCCTGTACGCCACCGCCTACCACCTGACCGGCGACCGCTACGAGGCCGAGGACCTGCTGCAGAGTGCGCTGTTCTCGACCTACCGGGCGTGGGACCGGATCAGCGACAAGGCGGCGCTCGGCGGCTATCTGCGCCGCACCATGACGAACCTGCACATCAGTGCCTGGCGCCGGCGCAAGCTCAACGAGTACCCGACCGAGGAGCTGCCGGAGACGGCGGCCGACGTGGACGCGATGCGCGGCACCGAGCTGCGCGCCGTGCTGTGGCAGGCGCTGGCCCGGCTGCCCGAGACGCAGCGCACGATGCTGGTGCTGCGCTACTACGAGGGCCGTACGGACCCGGAGATCGCGGACATTCTCGACATCAGTGTCGGCACGGTGAAGTCGAGCATCTGGCGCGCCCTGCGCCGGCTGCGCGAGGACGAGGTCCTCAGCTTCGGCCGTGACGAGGAAGAGTCCTTCGGCGAGCTGGTGGCCTGAGGATCGGGGGAGCCCGAGGGGGATCGGGCGAACCGGGGGAACCGGGGGAAACGCCCGAGGGGGTAAAAGGGGATAAC
This sequence comes from Streptomyces sp. NPDC047049, assembly GCF_040643995.1. Taxonomy (NCBI): domain Bacteria; kingdom Bacillati; phylum Actinomycetota; class Actinomycetes; order Kitasatosporales; family Streptomycetaceae; genus Streptomyces; species Streptomyces sp. NPDC047049. The sequence continues at coordinate 211,490 of NZ_JBEYVM010000003.1, forward strand.
GGGGAGACGGGGGAAGTACGGGGGCACGGGGGAAGAGGGAGCGGGTTCGGACGGCCGGGGGGTCTGTCCGAACCCGCTTCTTCGTGTGTGCGGCCCCGGCCAGGTGCGGCCCCGGTCCGGTGCGGGCCCGGCGGCGACCGGCCTCGCCCGGCGGCGACCCGCCTCGCCCGCTACGCGTCGACGGGGTCCGCCGCCCGCGCCGCCGATATACGGGCCAGGGCCTCCGGCTTGGCGCAGGGGTGTGCGCCCAGCGCGATGTGCCGGGTGACGACGGACCGCTCGTCGCGCAGCAGGCGCAGTCCCCGGCGTACGAGGTACGGGGCCGACTTGCGGCCTTCGCGCAGATCCCGCGCCAGCCGGCGGCGGAAGGTGGTGGTGGGGCGGCCGCGCAGACACAGCGCGTCGGCCAGCAGCCCCGCCGCACGGCAGTCCGCGATGACATCGGCGGCGAAGATGCCCTCCGCGATGAACAGCGGGGCGCCGCCGAGGTCGAGCCCCGACACGCCGACCCGGGCGCTGGTCGCGATGTCGTAGACCGGAACGTCGGTGCGCCCCGAACGGCACAGCGCGTCGATGGCCGCGACCGCGGCGGTGGCGTCCCAGGACAGCGGCGCGTCCCAGTCGGCGCCGCCGCCGTCGGGCAGTTGCGGCAGCGTCGGGTCCGTCCCCTCCTTGTAGAAGTCGTCGAGGCGGAGGACGGGCAGTCCGCTGCGGGCGGCCAGGGACGTCTTGCCGGAGCCCGAGGGGCCGGTCAGCAAAATGACCCGGGCGCGGGTGCCTCCCTGTTGGGGGCCTCCCCGCTCGGGCGAAGCCGGGCGCGGGGGAGGGGCCGAGAGCGCGGGGGAGGGCGGCGGCTGGGTGCGGGAGTGGGAGCTCACGGGCACCCATTGTCGCGTATGGGGCCGTGTGGGCTACCCCTGGCGCGCGAGGTGGATCGACCCCTCCCGCTCAACTACGCTACGGAGTCAATCGATTACCCGACGGCTCTCGTTCGTACAGCGCTTCGACTCCTCCGAAACCCCAGGCAGGTGCCCATGCCCTCCCATGCACGTCTCAAGTCCAGCCGCACTCTGCGCACGTTGCTGAGGACGGGGCTGGTGATCTCCGCGGCCGGTGCCGCGATCGCGGCGGGCGGTGCGGCAACGGTGTCCGCCGCGCCCGCTGCCGCGGAACGCAGCGCCGCCACCGGCGCCACCGCCCCGGCACTGACCGGCGCACTGCTGAACTCCGCGGCCGGCCTCACCACGGTCAAGAACCTCCCGGTGAACCCGCTGGCCAACACCCCCGTCAACCCACTGGCCAACACCGTCAGCACCCAGGTCGCCGACTTCAAGCCGCTGAGCACGTCGCTGCTGACCGGCGCGCTCGCGAACGGCGGCGCGCTCAAGGACCTGCCGCTGGTGGGGCCGTTGACGAAGGTGCTGCCGGGCTGAGGGACGGCACGGGCGGCGGGCGCTGACGGTCGCGTTCGCCGCCCGTGCCGGCCGCGTTCGCCGCGGGGCCGGTTGCGCCCGCTGCCGTGCCGGTCCGGCCCGCCGTCGTGCCGGTCCCGGTCAGCGCCCGTGGAAGGCCGTGACCATCGACTGCATGTCCTCCTGGAACGAACAGCACAGCGCGAGCCACGAGCCGTCGACGAAGACCAGATCGAAGCGGCCGCGGGGGAACGTCGTGCGCGGCCTGGGCCGCAGCTCCGCGATGTTCGAGAGCTGTACCTGTGCGGCGACTTCCAGCTTGGGCTCGCGCTCCCGCCACCCGGTGGCCTGGTCCGTCAGGACGAACAGCCGCCGGTCGGTGAGCGCCTGGTGCTGCGGCGAGCCACCCGCGTTGGTGACCTGGACGAGGAACCGGCCGGCCATGCTGGTCCAGCTGCCCTCCATGGGCTTGCCGTACATCATCCGCTCGGCGGCGTCGTCGAGGGCGTCCTCGATGTTCTCCTGGGCCTCGCTCAGGTTCTCCGCGAGGTTTCCGGCCGCGCGCGTCAGCCGGTTGTTGACCAGCCCGTTGTCGAGCAGCCGGCCGCCGGCCGGACGGCTGGGGGCGGGCGTCCCGCCGGAGGGCTGCGTCGCTCTGTCGAGGACGGCGCCCAGCGCCCCGAGGAGTCCCTTCCCGCGCGGCGTCGGCCGCTTCCGCGGGGCGCGCAGGTGGGCGGGGAGGAGCGGGAGATTCGGGTACTCCTGGTACCCGCGGGCCTCCCACAGGATCTCGCCGGGGTGGAGGAACCGGCGGCAGGGCGTGGCGTGGTCGGTCTTCGGCACGTGGTCAGCTTCCTTGGCTCACGGGCTCAGACACCCTGGTTGAAGACCGCGACGAACCGCTCCATGCGCTCCCGCGACAGGCTGCCCAGGGCGATCCACGACCCGTCGACGAACGTGACATCGAACCGCCCCCGGCTGATGACCTTCGAATGTGCCGTGAACCGGGCGATGTTCGTACGCGGCACCGAGGCGCCGAAGCCCCACTGCGGGGCGGGGTTCCGCCACCTTGCCCAGCACGCTCCCCAGCGCGCCCCGTACCCGCTGTTCGAGCGCGGACGGAGGGGGCGGGGTACGCGGCGTCCGCAACTGGGCGGGGACGGCGGGCAGCGCCGAGTTCTCGTAGTGGTCCAGGGCGACGATCAGCCGTTCCCCCGGCTGGAGAAAGGGCTGGAAACAGTCGCGGTAGTCCGGTCGCATCCGGCGCGGTTCCTCTCATGGGGGCAGGGGCGGTCAGCCGAACGGGTCGGCGGGATCGCGGGGTTGCCGGGTGACGGCCGGGCGGGCGGGCGGCCGGGATGCCGGCCGGGATGCCGTCGTCGTACGGCGGGCCAATAGTAGTGAAAGATGCGGACAGCAGTGTGGGGCCCCGCTCAAAAGCGGGGCCCCACAAGGGCATGGGTGACGGCGCGCCGTAAGACCGCCGGAACGGCCCGGGGCAGCGCCCGAGCAGGCTAAACGCCCATCGGGTGCCACACCGTCTTCGTCTCCAGGAAGCTCAGCAGGCGGCCGGTGCCGGGGTCGGCGGTCCAGTTCACCGTCCCCGGGCGGAGCACCCGCTTGAGGTTGTCGGCCGCGGCCTTTTCCAGCTCCGTCGCCAGCTCGTCGCCCGCGCCCGCGAGATCGAGGGCGTTGACGTCCTGGTGCGCGGCGAGCGGAGCGCCCAGCTCCGCCGTACGGCCCGAGAGGATGTTGACCACACCGCCCGGGAGATCGGACGTGGCGAGCACCTCGGCCAGCGAGAGCGCGGGCAGCGGGGCGCCCTCGGCGGCCGCCACGACCACCGTGTTGCCGGTGACGATCGCCGGGGCGATCACCGAGACCAGGCCGAGGAACGACGAGTCCTGGGGGGCCAGGACCGCGACCACACCGGTCGGCTCGGGGGCGGAGAGGTTGAAGTACGGGCCGGCCACGGGGTTGGCGGCGCCGGCGATCTGGGCGACCTTGTCGGACCAGCCCGCGTACCACACCCAGCGGTCGATGGCCGCGTCCACCTGCGCCGTCGCCTTCGCCTTGGACAGGCCCTCGGCGGCGGCCACCTCGGCGGTGAACTGGTCGCGGCGGCCCTCCAGCATCTCGGCGACGCGGTAGAGGATCTGCCCGCGGTTGTAGGCCGTGGCGCCCGACCAGCCGCCGAACGCCTTACGGGCGGCGACCACCGCGTCCCGGGCGTCCTTGCGGGAGGCCAGCGGCGCGTTGGCGAGCCATGCGCCCTTGGAGTCGGTCACCTCGTACACCCGCCCGCTCTCGGACCGGGGGAACTTGCCCCCGACGTACAGCTTGTAGGTCTTGAGCACACTCAAGCGGTCAACAGTGTTCATCAGCGCGCGCCCTCCGGGCTCGACGGGGCGAGGTACGCCTCCAGACCGTGCCGGCCGCCCTCGCGGCCGTAGCCCGACTCCTTGTAGCCGCCGAAGGGCGAGGCCGGGTCGAACTTGTTGAACGTGTTGGACCAGACGATGCCCGCACGCAGCTTGTTCGCCATCCACAGCATCCGCGAGCCCTTCTCCGTCCAGATGCCGGCGGAGAGCCCGTACGGGGTGTTGTTGGCCTTCTCCACGGCCTCCGCGGGGGTGCGGAAGGTCAGCACGGACAGCACCGGGCCGAAGATCTCCTCGCGGGCGATGCGGTGCGCCTGGGTGACGCCGGTGAACAGCGTCGGGGCGAACCAGTAGCCGGAGGAGGGGAGTTCGCAGGACGGCGACCAGCGCTCGGCGCCCTCGGCCTCGCCCGCGTCGGCCAGCGCGGTGATCCGGGCCAGCTGCTCGGCGGAGTTGATGGCGCCGATGTCGGTGTTCTTGTCGAGCGGGTCGCCCACGCGCAGGGTCCGCATCCGGCGCTTGAGCGCGTCCAGCAGCTCGTCGGCCACCGACTCCTGGACCAGCAGGCGCGAGCCCGCGCAGCAGACGTGGCCCTGGTTGAAGAAGATGCCGTTGACGATGCCCTCGACGGCCTGGTCGAGCGGCGCGTCGTCGAAGACGATGTTCGCCGCCTTGCCGCCCAGTTCGAGGGTGACCTTCTTGTCGGTGCCGGCCACCGTACGGGCGATCGCCTTGCCGACCTCGGTGGAGCCGGTGAAGGCCACCTTGTCGATGCCGGGGTGCCCGACCAGCGAGGCGCCCGTGGACCCGTCGCCGGTGAGGATGTTGACGACGCCCTTGGGCAGGCCCGCCTGGCGGCAGATGTCCGCGAAGAACAGGGCGGACAGCGGGGTCGTCTCGGCGGGCTTGAGGACGACCGTGTTGCCGGTCGCCAGCGCCGGGGCGATCTTCCACGCGAGCATGAGCAGGGGGAAGTTCCAGGGGATGACCTGGCCCGCGACGCCCAGGGGGCGCGGGTTCGGGCCGTACCCCGCGTGGTCGAGCTTGTCGGCCCAGCCCGCGTAGTAGAAGAAGTGCGCGGCGACCAGCGGCAGGTCGGCGTCCCGGGACTCGCGGATCGGCTTGCCGTTGTCCAGCGACTCCAGCACGGCCAGCTCGCGCGAGCGCTCCTGGAGGAGCCGGGCGATCCGGAACAGGTACTTGGCCCGCTCGGCGCCGGGCAGCGCGGACCACTTCTCGAAGGCCTTGCGGGCGGCCTTCACGGCGCGGTCGACGTCCTCGGCGCTCGCCTGGGCGACCTCGGAGAGGACTTCCTCGGACGACGGGGAGACGGTCTTGAAGACCTTGCCGTCACAGGCCGGGGCGAACTCGCCGTCGATGAACAGGCCGTAGGACGGCGCGATGTCGACGACCGCGCGGGACTCGGGTGCGGGTGCGTAATCGAAGGTCATGGGAGCCTCAGTCCACCGTGACGTAGTCGGGGCCGGAGTAGCGGCCGGTGCTGAGCTTCTGGCGCTGCATCAGCAGGTCGTTGAGGAGGCTGGAGGCGCCGAAGCGGAACCAGTCGGCGGTCAGCCAGGGCTCGCCGAGGGTTTCGTTGACCATGACCAGGTACTTGATCGCGTCCTTGGTCGTCCGGATGCCGCCGGCCGGCTTCACCCCGACCTGGACGCCGGTCGCGGCGTGGAAGTCGCGGACCGCCTCCAGCATCAGGAGGGTGACCGGCGGGGTGGCGTTGACGGCGACCTTGCCGGTGGAGGTCTTGATGAAGTCGGCGCCCGCGAGCATCGCCAGCCAGGAGACCCGGCGGACGTTGTCGTACGTCTGGAGTTCGCCGGTCTCGAAGATCACCTTGAGGTGCGCGGCGCTGCCTCCCCCAGTCTCCGACTGGGAGGTGCCCCCAGGCCGGGCGCACGCCTCCTTGACGGCCTTGATCTCCTCGAAGACGGCCATGTAGCGGCCGGAGAGGAAGGCACCCCGGTCGATCACCATGTCGATCTCGTCGGCGCCGGCCGCGACCGCGTCCCGGGTGTCGGCGAGCTTGACCGGCAGCGCGGCGCGGCCGGCCGGGAAAGCGGTGGCGACGGACGCTACGTGGATGCCGGAGTCGCCGAGGGCTTCCTTGGCGGTGGCGACCATGTCCGGGTAGACGCAGATCGCCGCGACCTTGGGGCTGGTGCGGTCGGTGGGGTCCGGGTGGACGCCCTTGGCGCACAGCGCCCGGACCTTGCCCGGGGTGTCCGCGCCTTCGAGGGTCGTCAGGTCGATCATCGAGATGGCGAGATCGATGGCGTACGCCTTCGCCGTCGTCTTGATCGAGCGGGTGCCGAGGCCGGCGGCGCGGGCTTCGAGGCCGACCGCGTCGACGCCGGGGAGGCCGTGGAGGAAGCGGCGCAGCGCACCGTCGTCGGCGGTCACGTCCGCCATTGACGCCAGACGCCCCGCGGCTTCCTTGCCGTATGCGGGAACAGTGATGGGCATGGTCACGAGGTGAGCATATCTACGCGCGTAGCGCCATGTCATCCCCTTCGGCTGTCCGAATCCGGCCGGGTGGGGCCGGGGGAGAGCGGCGGCCGGCGGCCCCGCATGCCAGGTCACCGGTGCCGGACGCGACCGTACCCGGGGCCCGGGGCGCTCCCCGGCACGCGCGCGAATGATGCCGTAACGCAATGTCCGGCATCCGGACGGTCGGGCAGAATCGGCGGCATGACGAGCCAGGACCGGTCCTCCCCGCCCCAGCAGCAGTACGCGGAGCGCAGCTACCGCTCGCCCGCGGCCCTCGCGGGCGGCGTATTCCTCCTCCTGCTCGGCGGCTGGCTCGGCGGGGACGCGCTGCTGCGGGGCGCCGCGCACACCAAGCTCATGGCGGTCTTCGCGCTGCTCCTCGGGGTGCCGCTGGTGGTCGCCTACACCCTGCGGCCGCTGGTGCGGGCGGGCGATGACCGGCTGACGGTGCGCAATCCGTTCCGTACGGTCACGCTGCCGTGGGGCTCGGTGGAGACGCTGCGCGCGGCGTTCTCGACCGAGGCGGTCAGCACCTCCGGCACGACGTACCAGCTGTGGGCGATCCCGGTCTCGCTGCGGCAGCGGAAGAAGGCCGGCCGGCAGGCGCGGCGGGGCGCCACGCCCGGCCCCCGGTTCGGACCGCGGGCCGGCGACGACGGCCCGGTGCCGCTCGCCATGGCCGACCAGGCGCTCGCGGAGCTGCGCGAGGTCCAGGAGCGGGCCGCGGGCCGCGAGAGCGCCCAGGGCGAGCCGGTGGTGCGCTGGGCGTACGCGGTCATCGCGCCGATCGTGGTGGGCGCGGCCGGGCTCACCGTGATGGCGGCGCTGTAGGGGCGGCGCGCCGTCGCCCCGCCCCTCGGCACACCCCTGAGAAAGGCCAGGAGGGCCCACCGGAAAACCAGGAGGGCCCACCGGAAAACCAGGAGGGCCCACCGGAATCCCGGGAGGCCCCCGGAATCCCGGGAGGCCCCCGGGAAACCCCTTAGATTCCGGCCGCCGCCGCCATGTCCCGCTTGAGGGACGCCAGCGCCGCGGCGGCCTTCGTCCGGGCCTCGGGCAGCGCCTCGGGGGAGGCCACCGGCACCACGACCTCCAGATAGCACTTGAGCTTGGGCTCGGTGCCGCTGGGACGGACCACCACACGGGCGGCCTCGATACCGGCCTCCGGTGAGCCGGACAGGTAGTAGCGCAGACCATCGGTCGGCGGCAGCGTCTCCGTACCCCGGTTGAGGTCGTCGGCCCGGGTCACGGCCAGGCCCGCGAGCGCGGCCGGCGGCTGCTCGCGCAGCGTGCGCATGGCACCGGCGATCAGCGACAGGTCCTCCACGCGTACCGAGAGCTGGTCGGTGGCGTGCAGCCCGAATTCCAGCGCCAGGTCGTCGAGCAGGTCGGTGAGGGTGCGCCCGGCCTGCTTGAGTTCCGCGGCCAGCTCGGTGATCAGCAGCGCGGCGGTGATGCCGTCCTTGTCGCGCACGCCCTCCGGGTCGACGCAGTAGCCAAGGGCCTCCTCGAAGGCGTACCGCAGGCCGTCCACCCGCGCCAGCCACTTGAAGCCGGTCAGCGTCTCCTCGTACGGGAGCGACGAGGCGGCCGCGATACGGGACATCAGCTGCGAGGAGACGATGGTCGTCGCGAAGGTGCCGGACGCGCGCTTGCTCACCAGGTGGGCGGCGAGCAGCGCGCCGACCTCGTCGCCGCGCAGCATCCGCCAGCCGTCCGGCGCGGCGGGGTCGGGGACGGCGACAGCGCAGCGGTCCGCGTCGGGGTCGTTGGCGATCACGATGTCGGCGTCCGCGGCCCGGTCGCGGGCGGTGGCGAACGCGAGGTCCATCGCGCCCGGCTCCTCCGGGTTGGGGAAGGCGACCGTCGGGAAGTCCGGGTCCGGCTCGGCCTGTTCCGCGACGACCACCGGGGCCGGGAACCCGGCGCGGGCGAAGGCGGCGACGAGGGTGTCCCGGCCGACGCCGTGCATCGGGGTGTAGACGACCTTGGTGTCCCGGGGGGAGCCGGGCGTCAGCACCGCGTCCGTACGCGCCAGATAGGCGTTCAGGACCGCCTCGTCGAGGGTTTCCCAGCCGGCCTCGGGGCGCGGCACGCCGGCCAGCGGGCCGACCGCGGCGATCCGGTCGGCGATCTCGCCGTCCGCGGGCGGCACGATCTGCGAACCGTCGCCCAGGTAGACCTTGTAGCCGTTGTCGCGCGGCGGGTTGTGGCTGGCGGTGACCTCGACACCGGCCACCGCGCCCAGGTGCCTTATCGCGAAGGCCAGGACCGGAGTGGGCAGCGGGCGCGGCAGCACCGCGGCGCGCAGGCCCGCGCCGACCATCACGGCCGCCGTGTCGCGGGCGAAGTCGGCGCTCTTGTGGCGGGCGTCGTAGCCGATGACGACCAGCCCGGCGCCGTCGCCCTGCGCCTTGAGGTACGCGGCGAGACCGGCCGCCGCCCGGATGACCACGGAGCGGTTCATCCGCATCGGGCCCGCGCCCAGCTCCCCGCGCAGCCCGGCGGTGCCGAACTGGAGGGTGCCGGCGAACCGCGCGGCCAGCTCGGCCGCGATCCGGTCGTCGCCGGCGGCGGCCTCGATGAGCTTGGACAGCTCCTCGCGGGTCTCCGGGTCGGGGTCCTCGGCCAGCCATGCCTGGGCCCGGTTGATCAGCTCCGCGGGATCGGTAGCCACGTGATGCTCCTGACGGTGAATACGGGTGAGGGGCGCGCTGGGGGCGCTGCCGGGGGAGGACCCCGCCCGGCTCGTCACGCATACCCGCCCAGCGCATGAGGGGAGCCGCAGAACCGGCCAATGCCGCTGGATGGCAGCGTGCGGGGGACGGCGGCGGGTGAGGGCGGCGGCGTACGGGGGACGGCGGCGCCGCGCGGAGGGCGGGCCGGCCGGCGGCCGGGCGCCGGTGCGGTGCTGACGGCGGCGGGGCAGCCCGGCGGGTGTCGCCCACCCGCCGTGGCCGCCGCCCGTCATCTCCCTGGGGCCGGCGCCGGAGTGCCGGAGTGCCTGGGTGCCGGGGCGCCTCAGAGCTTGCCGAGCACCTGGGCGAGCAGGCTGCCCATCCGGGTCGCGGAGTCGCGGCCGGCCTGCAGCACCTCTTCGTGGTTGAGCGGTTCGCCCGTCATTCCGGCGGCCAGGTTCGTCACCAGCGACAGCCCGAGCACCTCGGCGCCGGCCTCGCGCGCCGCGATGGCCTCCAGGACGGTGGACATCCCGACCAGGTCGGCGCCCAGCGTCCGGATCATCTTGATCTCGGCCGGGGTCTCGTAGTGCGGGCCGGGGAACTGGGCGTAGACGCCCTCCTCCAGGCTCGGGTCGATCTCCTTGCACAGCGCGCGCAGCCGCGGCGAGTACAGGTCCGTCAGGTCGACGAAGTTCGCGCCGGCGATCGGGGAGGTGGCGGTCAGGTTGAGGTGGTCGCTGATGAGGACCGGCTGGCCGGGGCGCATGCCGTCGCGCAGGCCGCCGCACCCGTTGGTGAGCACGATGGTCTTGCAGCCGGCCGCGGCGGCGGTACGGACGCCGTGCGCGACCGCGGCGACGCCACGGCCCTCGTAGTAGTGCGTACGGCCCAGGAAGACCAGCGCCCGCTTGTCGCCGACCCGGTACGAGCGGATCGTGCCGCCGTGTCCGGCGACGGCCGGCGCCGGGAAGCCGGGCAGCTCGGTGACGGGGAATTCGTGCTCGGGCGCGCCCAGGGCCTCGGCGGCCGGCGCCCAGCCGGAGCCCATCACCAGGGCGACGTCATGGGTCTCGGCGCCGGTCAGCTGGCGCAGGCGGGCGGCGGCGTCGGAGGCGGCGCCCTGCGGGTCACGGGCGATGTCCGGGGTAACAGATGCGTTCACGCGGACGAGGGTAGCCGGTATTCCCCTACGCGCGTAGATGTGGCTGCTCACGGTCCTGAGATCGTCGTCTTGTGGGTTTTGCCGAACATGTCGTCCCGGGCGCGTCGCGGCACCCGTACGGCGGTGCGTGCCGGGGTGCGCCCGGCGCGCGTCAGGGATGCGCCCGGCGGTGTGCCCGGCGCGGCCGCCCGTCAGCAGGGCCGCTTGCGCAGCTCCATCACATAGTCGTGCGGCGCGCCCGCCGACTCCGCGGCGTCCGCGATCTCGCCCAGATAGCGGGCGGAGGGCAGACCGCCCTCATAGCCGTTGAGGACGTAGATCCACGCCGTCTCCTCGCCGTCGAGGGTGTGCACCCGCACCCGCATCCGGCGGTAGATGTCCATGCCCACGCCCTCCCAGCGGTCCATGGACTCCTCGTCCATGGGCGCGATGTCGTAGAGCGCGACGAAGAGCTGGGAGCCGGGGGATTCGACGACCGTCGCCAGCGCGCCCTCCCAGCCCATCTGCTCGCCCCCGAAGGTGAGCCGCCAGCCGTCCAGCCAGCCGGTGCCGCGCAGCGGCGAGTGCGGTGCGCGGCGGGACATCAGCCGCGCGTCGAGGTTGCCGGCGTACGCGGCGTAGAGCGACATGGTTCCGAGGGTACGGGAGGTTGACCGCCGGGCCCGTGGTACCGGAGGTTCGCACAAGAGGCCTGGCCGGGCGCGCCCCGGCCGCCCCCGGGGACGGCAGCCCGCCCCCGGGGGAGAGCGGCGCAAGGGTGTGCGGGACAATGGAGTACGTGACTCGGATCGTGATCATCGGTGGCGGACCCGGCGGATACGAAGCGGCCCTGGTGGCCGCCTCTCTCGGCGCGGAGGTGACCGTCGTCGACTGCGACGGTCTGGGCGGGGCGTCGGTGCTGACCGACTGCGTGCCGTCGAAGACTCTTATCGCCACGGCCGAGGTGATGACCACCTTCGATTCGTCGTACGAAGAGCTCGGCATCATCGTCGAGGACGACACCCCGTACAACGACCGGCCCGCCCGGGTCGTCGGCGTCGACCTCGGCAAGGTCAACCGACGGGTCAAGCGCCTCGCGCTCGCCCAGTCGCACGACATCACCGCGTCCGTCACCCGCGCCGGCGGCCGGGTCATGCGCGGCCGCGGCCGGCTGGAGCCGGGCCAGGCGCCGGACGGCTCCCGCAAGGTGACGGTCACCGCCGCCGACGGCACGACCGAGGGCCTGATCGCGGACGCGGTGCTGATCGCCACCGGCGCGCACCCCCGCGAGATCCCCGACGCGCTCCCCGACGGCGAGCGGATCCTGAACTGGACGCAGGTCTACGACCTCGACGAGCTGCCCGAAGAGCTGATCGTGGTCGGCTCCGGTGTCACCGGTGCCGAGTTCGCCGGCGCCTACCAGGCGCTCGGCTCCCGCGTCACCCTCGTCTCCTCCCGTGACCGCGTGCTGCCGGGCGAGGACCCGGACGCGGCCGCCGTACTGGAGGACGTCTTCCGCCGCCGCGGCATGAACGTCATGTCGCGCTCCCGCGCCCAGTCCGCCAAACGGGTCGGCGACCGCGTCGAGGTCACCCTGTCGGACGGCCGCACGATCTCCGGTACGCACTGCCTGATGGCCGTGGGCTCCATCCCCAACACCGAGGGCATCGGGCTGGAAGCGGCCGGCGTCAAGCTCAAGGAGTCCGGCCACGTCTGGACCGACAAGGTCTCCCGCACCACCGCCCCGGGGGTGTACGCGGCGGGTGACTGCACCGGCATCTTCGCGCTGGCGTCGGTCGCCGCGATGCAGGGCCGGATCGCGATGTACCACTTCCTCGGCGACGCGGTCACGCCGCTGAACCTCAAGACCGTCTCCGCGAACGTCTTCACCGACCCGGAGATCGCCACCGTCGGCTACTCCCAGGCCGACGTCGACAGCGGCAAGATCGACGCCCGGGTCGTGAAGCTCCCGCTGCTGCGCAACCCGCGCGCCAAGATGCAGGGCATCCGCGACGGCTTCGTGAAGCTGTTCTGCCGCCCCGGCACCGGCATCGTCGTCGGGGGTGTGGTCGTCTCCCCGCGCGCCAGTGAGCTGATCCACCCCATCTCGATCGCGGTCGACAACAATCTGACCGTCGAGCAGATCGCCAACACGTTCACGGTCTACCCCTCGCTGTCCGGTTCGCTCGCCGAGGTCGCCCGCCAGCTGCACATCCGCAAGGCGGCCGGCGAGTAGACCGGCAAGCGGGCGATCGGGGCGATAATCGGACGGCGACGGTCGGGTGATGGGAATGTTTGTGCCATCGCTGAGCACTGCGGATGAAACGTCCCTGCGTCGGCCGGGGGCCGGTCCGGCCCGCCGCACCGTCGTCACGGGGGCACCGCACGGCGGCTGACCAGGCGCCAAGCGGGTCGCGCCGCGCGGCCGTTCGGCATTCGCACGACATATGCACACCGCATACCACGTCACGCTCCGCGGTGCGCAGAACTTCCGTTAATTGGTGCAACCTGCTGAAAACAGACGGTCGTTGGCGTTACTGTCAGTTTCGTGTTCGCTGCAGAACGTCGCCAATTGATCCTTGAAATGGTGCGCGCCAATGGAGCCGTATCGCTCCGGGAGCTCGCCCGCGTCGTCCAGACCTCCGAAGTAACCGTACGGCGGGACGTGCGGGCGCTGGAGGCAGAAGGGCTGCTCGACCGCCGCCACGGCGGTGCGGTCCTGCCGGGAGGCTTTACTCGCGAATCCGGATTCCCACAGAAGTCCCATCTAGCGACCGCGGAGAAGACGGCCATCGCCGATCTCGCGGCCGGCTTCGTCGAAGAGGGCGAGGCCATCGTCGTCGGCGCCGGAACGACCACCCAGGAGCTGGCCCGCCGGCTCGCCCGGGTCCCCGGTCTGACCGTCGTCACCAACTCGCTGCTGGTCGCCCAGGCGTTGGCCCATGCCAACCGCGTCGAGGTCGTGATGACCGGCGGCACCCTGCGCGGCTCCAACTACGCGCTGGTCGGCAGCGGTGCCGAGCAGTCCCTCCAGGGTCTGCGGGTGTCCCGCGCCTTCCTGTCGGGCAGTGGCCTGACCGCCGAGCGCGGGCTGTCCACCTCGAACATGCTCTCCGCCAGCGTCGACCGGGCGCTGGTGCAGGCGGCGGGGGAGGTGGTGGTGCTCGCCGACCACACCAAGCTGGGGTCCGACACGATGTTCCAGACCGTGCCGACGGATGTGATCACGCGACTCGTCACGGACGAGCCGCCGGGCCACGACGACCGCGCCGCCACGGAGCTGCAGGCGCTGGCCGATCAGGGCGTGCAGATCGCCGTCGCCGGCGGTCCGGCCACCGGCCGCGGGCCGGGGCAGCCCGGGATGGAGGGGGGTGCCGGGGACCGCAGAGGCCCCCGGCGGGACGTCCCGCTGCCGGGCCAGCGGCGCAGCCATGCGCCGGGCGGCGGGGGCGGCGGACCGCAGCTCCGCTCGGCCGCACCCCTGTCCGAGGCTTCGGGCGGCCGGGTCGCCGACCTCGCCCCGCGACGGCGCTGACCCCAGGAGCCGGAGGCGCGCCGCCCGGGCGCGCCGCCCCGGCTCGGGGCCGTCGCCGCCCCCCTACGGCTTCCGCGCGCCGCCCTTCAGCCCGCTCAGGGTGAGGGTCAGCAGCCGGTCGGCGAGCTGAGGGTCGTCCGGGGATTCCTCCACGGCCAGTGAGATGCCGTTGGTCAGCTGCATCAGATCGCTGATGCTCACATCGGGGCGTACGGCTCCGGCCTGCTGGGCGCGGGTCAGCAGCGCGTCCCCGGCCTCCCGCATCGGCACGCTGCACCGCGCCATCCCCGAACTGTCGTCCGCCGATGCCGTCATCAGCGCGCGCGACAGCCCGCGGTAGGTACTGGCGTGGGTGATGATCGCGCGCAGCCATTCGACCAGCGCGGCGCACGGCTGCGGCGCGTCCGCGAGCTCTCTGGCGTGCGCCAGCAGGGCGTCCACCTCGCCCTGGAAGACCGCGCCCATCAGGGCCGTCCGGTTCGGGAAGTGGCGGTAGAGGGTGCCGATGCCGACGCCGGCACGACGCGCGATGTCCTCCAGCGAAGTGTCCGTGCCGTGCTCGGTGAAGGCCGTACGGGCCTCGCTCAGCAGCCGCTCGTAATTGCGCCGCGCATCGGCCCGCATCGGACGCACATCCGGCGTCCGCGCCGTCCCGCTCACCACCGGACCCCGCGCCGACCCCCGCTGCCCTGCCGTCTCGGTCCCCATCGCCGTCCTCCCTCGACCGGGCCGGTCGCGGCCCGGTGGGTCCAGGATGCCATTGCGCGCTTGAGGGGTGCCCCGGTGCCGTGTGCACGCAAGGTGGCGGAGCCGGCGGAGTGCTCCCTTGAAGCGGCCTGCCCGCCCGCCAGGTGACCGTCCGGCGGACCGGGCATGAAGCCCCGGCATCCCCCGGTGGTCGCGCGGCCGAACACCGTGCCGGGGTCGCAACGTGTCGCCGCGAGGGGTCATCAAACCAGGCGCAACGAGGTCTTCCGGGGGGTTCCGGGGGGTCTGGGATACGCCGTGACGGGCCGCCGGGGGAGCGGCGCGCGGCGCGGAACACCTGGGGAAGAGTCATGGGACTGACCAGTCGATCGCTGTTTTGTGCCGTGGCCGCGGTCGCCGTGGTCTGTGTGGGGCTCACGCTCTGGCTGTGGCCGCGGTTCGCCGGGCGCGGGGTGCGGGCGGTGCTGGGGCGGCTGGGGGTGATCGCCGCGACGCAGCTGGCCGTCGTGGCGGCGCTGGGGCTGGCGGTGAACGCCAACTTCCAGTTCTACGGCTCCTGGCACGAACTGCTCGGGCTGTACGACGATGCGCCGGCCGCCGTCGGCAAATGGGGCGACGGGGGGACGGCCGGGCCCGCCGGTGATCCGTCGAAGGGCCTGGTGCAGGCCTCGGGGGCGGACGGTCTGGACAAGGTGCACGGTCTGCCGAGGGGGGAGCCGTCCCTGGTGGGCAAGGTCGAGTCCGTACGGATCGTGGGAAAGCGGACCCGGGCGGTGGACCCGGCGTACGTCTACCTGCCGCCGCAGTACTTCCAGCCCCAGTACGCCCGCCAGCGGTTCCCCGTCGTCGTCGCGCTCAGCGGCTATCCGGGGGGCACCTTCCTGCTCGGCCAGCACCTGCGGCTGCCGCAGACCGCCGGCCGGCTGATCCGGGAAGGCCGGATGCAGCCGACCGTCATCGTGATGCTGCGGCCCACCATCGCGCCGCCGCGCGACACCCAGTGCGTCGACGTGCCGGGCGGCCCGCAGGCCGAGACCTTCTTCGCCCGCGATGTGCCGGACGCGCTCAAGTCCCGCTACCGCGTCGGCCACGACCCCGGCGGCTGGGGCGTCATGGGCTACTCCTCGGGCGGCAGCTGTGCCCTGCAGCTCGCCATGCGGCACGACCGTACGTACACCTCGGCGGCCGCCCTCTCGCCCGACTACAAGGTCAGCAACGACCCCACGACGGGCAACCTCTTCGGCGAGGGGCAAGGCCGGGTCCGCCACCGCCAGGAGCACGACCTGATGTGGCGGCTGCGGCACCTGCCCGCTCCCCGGGTGGACGTCCTGGTGGGCACGAGCCGCACCGGCGAGAAGAACTACCCGGCGGCCCGGGCCTTCCTGGCCGCGGTCCGGCCGCCGATGAAGGCGGACTCGATCGTCCTCGCCCACGGCAGCCACAACTTCGCCACCTGGCGGCGTGAACTGCCCGCCGCGCTGGAGTGGATGAGCCGGTCGCTGAGCTTCCCGGAGGACGTGGTGGGCAACTCGTAGCCGGGCGGAACGAACGCGAGGGGCCCCCGGCCGGCAGCCGGGGGCCCCTCGCGCGCTGGCGGGATGCCGTCGCGTCAGTCCTTGATCTCGCAGATCACGGCGCCGGACGTGAGGGCGGCGCCGACCTCGGCGGTCAGGCCCTTGATGGTGCCGGAGCGGTGCGCGTTGAGCGGCTGCTCCATCTTCATGGCTTCCAGGACGACGACCAGCTCGCCCTCGGCGACCTGCTGGCCCTCCTCGACGGCCACCTTGACGATGGTGCCCTGCATCGGGGAGGCGAGCGCGTCGCCGGAGGCGGCGGAGCCGGACTTCTTGGCGGCCTTGCGCTTGGGCTTGGCACCGCCGGCGACCGCGGCCCGGGCCAGCGGCATGCCCAGCGAGGACGGCAGCGAGACCTCCAGGCGCTTGCCGCCGACCTCGACGACGACCGTCTCGCGGGAGTCGGCCTCGGCCTCGTCCGCGCCCGGTGCGACGAACGGGGGGATCTCGTTGACGAACTCGGTCTCGATCCAGCGGGTGTGGACCGTGAACGGTTCCTTGGAGCCGGTGAGTTCGGGAGCGAACGCCGGGTCCGTGACGACCGTGCGGTGGAAGGGGATGGCGGTGGCCATGCCCTCGACGGTGAACTCCGCCAGCGCACGGGCGGCGCGCTGCAGGGCCTGCTCACGGCTGGCGCCGGTGACGATCAGCTTGGCGAGGAGGGAGTCCCAGGCCGGACCGATGACGGAACCGGACTCCACGCCCGCGTCCAGGCGCACGCCCGGACCGGCCGGGGCGGCGAAGGCGGTGACCGTGCCGGGGGCCGGGAGGAAGTTGCGGCCCGGGTCCTCGCCGTTGATGCGGAACTCGAACGAATGACCGCGGACGGCCGGGTCGTCGTAGCCGAGCTCCTCACCGTCGGCGATCCGGAACATCTCGCGGACCAGGTCGAGGCCGGTGACCTCTTCGGTGACCGGGTGCTCGACCTGGAGGCGGGTGTTGACCTCCAGGAAGGAGATGGTGCCGTCCTGGCCGACGAGGAATTCACAGGTGCCGGCGCCCTCGTAGCCGGCCTCCTTGAGGATGGCCTTGGAGGCGCGGTACAGCTCGGCGTTCTGCTCCTTGGTCAGGAACGGGGCCGGGGCCTCCTCCACCAGCTTCTGGTGGCGGCGCTGCAGCGAGCAGTCACGGGTCGAGACCACGACGACGTTGCCGTGCTTGTCGGCCAGGCACTGCGTCTCGACGTGCCGCGGACGGTCGAGGTACCGCTCGACGAAGCACTCGCCGCGGCCGAACGCGGCGACCGCCTCGCGCACCGCGGAGTCATACAGCTCCGGGACCTCTTCGAGGGTGCGGGCGACCTTCAGGCCACGGCCGCCGCCACCGAAGGCCGCCTTGATCGCGATCGGCAGACCGTGCTCCTTGGCGAAGGTCACGACCTCCTCCGCACCGGAGACCGGGTCGGGGGTGCCGGCGACCAGGGGGGCACCGGCCCGCTGGGCGATGTGCCTCGCGGCGACCTTGTCACCGAGGTCGCGGATGGCCTGCGGGGGCGGCCCGATCCAGGTCAGCCCCGCGTCCAGGACGGCCTGCGCGAACTCGGCGTTCTCCGACAGGAAGCCGTATCCCGGGTGGATGGCGTCCGCACCCGAATCGGCGGCGGCAGCCAGGACCTTGGCGATGTCCAGGTAACTGGTGGCAGGAGTGTCACCGCCCAAGGCGTACGCCTCGTCTGCCGCGCGTACGTGCAGTGCGTCCCGGTCGGGGTCGGCGTAGACAGCCACGCTTGCGATCCCCGCGTCCCGGCATGCACGGGCAACGCGAACAGCGATTTCGCCACGGTTGGCGATGAGCACCTTGCGCACGATGGGTCCTTCCTTGGCGCTTCGCCGTAACAAATGGATGCGGCGATTTTAGGGACTGGCGACACCGCGTGCCGACCCGTTCCCTGGGGTGAGCTTGCCCACACGGAGTGTGCTCGGGGCGCCAGTGAGGAACCTAAGTCCCCTGGTATCCCAGGGTAGGCCCGGATTCCTGGGCTTCGCGTCGCGTCCCGGTGTGGCTTAGGTCTCGCGCCGCGGGCGTCCAGCGGATCGTCAATTCTTTGTGGAGTCCCTACGAATGGGCGAAGGAAACTTTGCGGGCGACTCGGTCGGTCGGCGCGCCGTCACCCTTCCGGCCGCCGCCGTCCGCGCCCGCCCGCCACCCTTGCCGAGCTTTTACCTTCCGCAGAACTCTTCCCCCGGAGGGGGGACCCCCATGTAGCGTGCGCGATGCCCCGTACCCCGCGGTAACAGGGGCACCAGGAGCATCAGCGGCATCGGGCGTCCCCGGGGCGCCCGGCTCGGCACATGGCGGAAGTGGGTGGACGTGGTGGTGGCACGACGGCCGGTGGCCTTGGCCGCGGCGGTGGTACTGATCCTGGAAGCGTTCGGGATCGTGCTGCTCAACTGGATTCTGAGCATCGTCGTGGACAGGCAGCAGATGTCCCTGGCCGGGCTGCAGCCCCGTGCGATGTCCGCCGGCTCCTGGGTCGGCGGCATCGTCTTCGGCCTCTACCTGCTGTTCTGTGCCGCCGTTCTGCTCCGCACCGCGATACGCGACCGCGCCCCCGGCGGTTTCACCCGGATCGCCCTCATCGGCTGCGCGGTGGTGCACGGCGTACTGGGCGCCTTCGCCGTCGGCCTGGTCGGCTGGGTCGCCTTCCTCGCGATGACGGTGGTGCTGGCGCTGCTGGTGCTGACCCTGGTGGCGTACGGGGAGGGGCGTGAGGGCGAGGAGCACGGGGCCGCGGAGAACGGCACGAACTCCCCGAATGCCCCGAACACCCCGAATGGAGCATCGCCCGCGGCTCCCTCGTCCGCCTGACCGCCCGTTCGCCACCTGCCGAGCAGGCCCGAACTCCGCCCGCAGCGGGCCGGATCGAGGCCGTCCGGGGCCGCGCGACACGCCCGGGTAGGCTCTCGCGCGTGTCGTCGGACGGGGGATGGTGCGCATGGAGGCGCCAGTTGCGGGTGGCGAGGACCGGGCGAGAGCCGGGGACGGCGGACTGATCGGTCCGTACGCGGTGCTCCGCCCGCTGGATGACGAGCGGTCCACGGTGCCCGTACCGGAGCGGCGGTTCATCGGGCGGAGCGCGGACGGGGACCGTACGGTGCTGATCGCCGTCCCGCTGCCGGGGGCCGACCCGGGGCGGTACCTCGCCGAGGCGGAGGCCTCGCGCTATCTGCTCGGGCCGTGGTCCGCACCGGCCGCCGAACTCGCCGCTCCCGGTGACGCGCCCTGGCACGCCCGCCCCTACCTCCCCGCGATTCCGCTGCCCACCGCACTCGCCCTGTACGGCGGGCCGCTGCCCGAGCGCACCGTACGGGCGCTCGGCGCGGCCCTGGTGGAGACCCTGATCATCGGGCACGGGCAGGGCCTGGCCCATGCCGGCGTGTCGCCCGCCGCCGTACTGCTGGCCGCCGACGGGCCCCGGCTCACCTGCTTCGGGGCGGTACGGGCCGCGGCCGGGGACGGCATGCCGCGCTCCGGGCTGCCGGGCCTGGAGTCGGGGAGCCTGCCGCCGGAGCAGGCCGCCGGCGGGCGGCCGCAGCCGATGGGCGATGTCTACGCCCTCGGCGCGACCCTCGCCTACGCCGCCACCCGGTACACCGTGCCGGAGCGGGAAGAGCTCCCGGCCGCCCTGCGGACCGTCATCACCGGCTGCCTCTCCCGGGACCCGGCGGCCCGGCCGCGCCCCGCCGAGGTGCTGGACGCGCTCAGCCCGCTCGCCGGGGACGGCGCGCGGGCACCTGCACCCGAAGCCGCCGGTCCCCTGCCGCCCGCCACCGTGCTCGACGCCGCCGGGAACCCCGCGGGCCGCGCCGCCGCCGCGCTCGGCCCCGGCTGGCTGCCCGGCCGGCTGATCGCGGCCCTCGCCCGCCAGTCGGCCGACGTGCTCGCCGCGACCCTCCCGCTCCCGCCCGCCGCACGCCAGGACTGACGCCCGCCATGCCCTTCCCCCTCGCCCACGACGACCCGCACGGCTTTGGCCCCTACCGCCTCATCGCCCGCCTGGGCAGCGGCGGCATGGGCACCGTCTACCTGGCCCGCTCGCCGGGCGGCCGGACCCTCGCGCTCAAGACGATGCACGCCCGGATCGCCACGGAGACCGCGTTCCGTACCCGCTTCCGGCTGGAGGCGGATGCCGCCCGGGTCATCGGCGGACGGTACGGAGCCCAGGTCGTCGACGCCGATCCGCTCGCCGGAACCCCGTGGATGGCCACCGAGTACGTCCTCGGCCCGCCGCTCGACGAGGCGGTGGAGCGGGCCGGTCCGCTGCCCGAGGCGACGGTGCGTGCCCTCGGGGCGGCGCTGTGCGGGGCGCTCGGCCAACTGCATCACTCGGATGTCGTACACCGTGACCTCAAGCCGTCCAACATCATGGTCACCGCGCACGGCCCGAAGGTCATCGACTTCGGTATCGCCCGGGCCCTCGGCGATGACCGGCTCACCCACGCCGGTGCCGCGGTCGGCACCCCGGCCTTCATGTCGCCGGAGCAGGCCACGGGAGCGGAACACGCCCCGGCCGGCGACGTCTTCGCGCTCGCCGGGGTCCTGGTCTTCGCCGCCACCGGCCGCGGCCCGTTCGGCAACGGGCAGCCGGCGGACCTCCTCTACCGGGTGCGCTACGGCGAGCCGGACCTCACCGGCGTGCCCGCCGCCCTGGTCCCGGTCCTGTCCCGCTGCCTGGCCAAGGAGGCCGCGGAGCGCCCGACGACCGCCCAGCTCGCCGCCCAACTGCACGACGGTGCGGGGGAGTTCGCCGACCATCTGCCGGACGCGGTGCTCGCGGAGATCGGGCGGCGGGCGAGCGAGGTCTGGCAGGTGGTCCCGCAGCGGCTGCCCGCACCGCCCGGCCCGCCGCCCACCGTGCCGTCCGCCGGCGCCCCCGCCCGCCGCCTGTCCCGCCGGGGCCTGCTGATGGCGGGCGCGGGGTCGGTGCTCGGGGTCGCGGGGGCCGGGGCGGGGGTGTGGGCGTGGCTGGGCGCGGGCGAGCCGGGGCCGGGCTCCGGCACCGGGCCCGGGTACACCGAGCCGAAGCCGGGGCCGAGCGTCGCCCCCGTGAAGAAGAAGCAGCTGGACTCGGTGTGGCAGAAGCAGTACGGCGGCCCGGACGACGACCAGAACCCCGAAGTGCCCCTGCTCGCCGGTGACCAGGTCGTCCTGGTGGCAGGCGCCGGGGCGCGCGGCGTGGACGCCAAGTCCGGCGCGTCCCGGTGGACGTTCTCGCTGTATGCGGACGACTCGTGGCAGGTCGCCTCGGACGGCACCCGCGTCTATCAGATCGCGAGGGACGAGCACCATGATGCGCAGGGCTCGCTGAGGTCCGTCACCTGGTTCCTCGCCCGCGTGGACCTCGACACGGGCAAGGCCGGCAAGCGCCTCGCCCCGGTGTCGGACGACCGGGACAACGGCCTCATCAGCCGGCTGCTGGCCGTCGCCGGCGACACGGCCTACCTGGCGGTCTCCCACGGGAAGGTCAAGCGGTACGAACGCCAGCTGCCCTGGTCCGTGACGGCGGTGAACCTCGCCACGGGGAGCCGGAAGTGGACCGATCCGCTGCCGTTCCACCCCGCCGAGAGCGACGAGAACCACTTCCTGTCCGCCAAGGTCACCGGCCACCTCCTGGTGACCCTGCAGCAGATGAACGACGGCACGGTCCGGATCGCGGCCCGCGACACCCGCACGGGGAAGGTGCTCTGGGACAAGCCGTGGAAGGGCGCCGACAGACGGTTCGTACGGGATCCGCTCACGGCCGACGACCGGCATCTCTACCTGGGCTACGGCCCGTTGCGGGCGCTGCGGCTGAGCGACGGCGGACAGGCATGGGACACCTCCGCCACCCGCCCCGGGAAGACGTACGGGCCGCCGGTCCTCAAGGGCGGGGTGCTGTACGCGGTGGAGAAGGGCCTCGGCCTGGTCGCGTTCGGCACCCGAAGCGGGACGCCGCGATGGGCGGAGAAGAGCGCGGAGGGCCCGCGCGCTGACCATGTCGTCCATCCGGTGATCGGCTCCGAGTACGGCTACACCTACAGCCGGACCGACAAGCTGCTCCGAGCCGTCGGCCTCACCTCGCACACCACCGAGCGGTTCTACAAGACCAGCGGGACCCGGTTCACCGCCCATGAGAAGAGCGGAATGATCATCGCCTCCGGCCCGGACTTCCTCGCGGGCTTCCCGCTCCGCTGACCGCGCCGCCCACGCCCCTGATCCTGCTGCACCTGCCTGAACTCGCCCGAAGGACACCGCCCATGAAACCCCTCGGCACCGGCGACCCCCTCCGCCTCGGTCCCTACCGCCTGCTCGGTGTGCTCGGCGAAGGCGGTATGGGCAAGGTCTACGTCGGCCAGGACACCGAGGGCACCGTCGCCGCGGTCAAGGTGCTGCGGCCCGAACTCGCCGACGCACCGCAGCTCGCCCAGCGCTTCGTCCGCGAGGCACAGGCCGCGCAGGCCGTGACGAGCAAGGGCGTGGCGGGTGTCCTGGGGGCGCAGACCGAGGGCGGCCGCCCGTGGATCGCCACCGAGTTCCTGGCCGGACCGACCCTGGACGAGGCCGTCGAGGCGTACGGCCCCTTCGACGAACCGGCCGTGCGCGCCCTCGCCGCGTCGATCGCCCGCACCCTGGCGGACATCCACGCCACCGGCCTGGTCCACCGCGACCTCAAACCCCCGAACATCGTCCTGACCTCGTCCGGCCCCCGCGTCATCGACTTCGGCATCGCCCGCCCCGAGCACGGCCTCACCCTCACCTCCACCGGCCAGGTCCCGGTCACCCCCGGCTACGGCGCCCCCGAACAGGTCCTGGGCCGGCGCGTGGCCTCCTCGGCCGATGTCTTCTCCCTGGGCGCGGTCCTGGTGTACGCGGCCAGCGGGCACCGCGCCTACGACGCCTCCCACATCGCCGCCCTCCAGTACAAGGTCGTCCACGACGAACCCGACCTGACCGGCCTCCCGGAAGCCCTGCGGCACCTCATCGCCCCCTGCCTCGCCAAGGACCCGGCCGCCCGGCCCGCCCCCGGACGGGTGGCCGCCGCCTTCGCCCCGCCGCGCGGCGCCGAACGGGCCTGGCGGCGCGGCCGGGTGGCCGAGGCGATCAAGGAGCGGGAGCGCGGTATCCGTGAGCTGACCGCGCCGACCCTGCCCGACGGCGCCGCCGTCCGGCCGGTGGCCCGGCGCAGGCTGCTGACGGGCCTGGCGGCGGGCGGCGCGGTGCTGGCCGCCGGCGCCGGTGCCGCGGCGGCCTGGTGGCCCCGTGAGCCGCGGGAAGGAGCCGCGAAGACGGATCTCTTCGCCTTTCCGCCCGCCGCGAAGACCCCGGTGGCGCATGTGCTCGACGCCGACAACGGCGACTACCTCAGCGGCGGTGAGGTGAAGCCGCTGTGGGGCCCGGTCGACGTCCTCGCCGACGACACGCCCGCGCCGCTGCCCGTACGGGACGTCCTCGTCTTCGGTGCGCGCGGCGGCGGGATCGCCGCCCACAACGTCGTGGACGGCAAGCGGCGTTGGGCCGCCCGCGGCGTCAGCGCGACCAGCCGCTACCTCTCCCTCTCGGACCGGCTGATCGCCGCCGCCGACACCAAGGGCACGATCCGCACCTTCGTCGCCGCGACGGGCGAGCCCCGCTGGACCGTCGACGCCGGGGCGAGCGTCCTGCTGGCCGCCGACGACGAGGCGGTCTACGTCCTGACGAAGGACCACCAACTCCGCGCCGTCCGGCGCTCCGACGCCACGGTCCGCTGGACGGCGAGGATCGCCGCCGGCTACCGGACCAAGGTCGCACCGCCGGGCGCCGTCGCCCACGGCCGCCTGGTCCTCTCCACCCGCGACGGCAACGTGTTCGCCGTCGACACGGCCGACGGCCACCAGGTGTGGGACCTGCCGGGCCAGGGGGACGTCCTGCTCCGCCCGGCCGTCCACGGCACCACCGTCTACCTCAACGGCAAGACGCTCACCGCCCGCCGGATCAGCGACGGCAAGAAGCTGTGGTCGGTCGACGAGCGGGATGCCTGGGACAAGCACGAGGACTGGGGGCCGGCGACGGTCTTCGACGACCGCACCGTCTGCGCCGCGCACGGCCAGTGGCCCAGCATCAGGAAGAGCAGCGACGGCAGCGAGATCCAGGGCGGGAACGGGGAGAGCATCCTCGGGCTCCCGGTGTTCATCCACGGGCGCGCCCTCTGGTCCATCGAGGGCGACCCCTGGTACAAGGTGTTCGCCGCGGATCTGTCGACCGGCGTCCCCGTCCTGACGTACAAGCTCCCCGCGGCCGAGCGTTCCTGGCTGGTGGCGGACGGCAACCGGGTGTTCATCCTCCACGGCACGTCGCTCTATGCGCTGCCGGACCGCGGCGGGCCGCTCAGCCCTTCAGCCCTTCAGCCCTTCACCGGCGCATGCTCCCGCAGCACCTCCATGAACGCCCGCATCCACTCCGGCTGGTCGTTCCACGCCCGCGCCGAGACGACCTTGCCGTCGACGACCGCCGGGCCGTCGACGAAGATCCCGCCGCCCATCGCCACATCCGGCGCGCAGGCGGGGTAGGCGGCGGTACGGCGGCCCTTGAGGACGCCGAGGGGCGCCAGGGTGGTGGCCGCGTGACAGATGTGGGCGACGGGCTTGTCCTCGTCGAAGAAGTGGGTGACCACCCGGCGGTAGTCGGAGTCGTTGCGCAGGTACTCCGGTGCCCGGCCGCCCGGGAGGACCAGCGCGGCGTACTCCTCCGGGTCGACCTCGGACAGGGCGAGGTCGGACGGCCAGGAGTGGCCCTCGCGCTCGACGTAGGTGTCGAAGCCGTCGACGAAGTCGTGCACCACGAACCGCAGCTTCTTCCGCGACGGGGCCGCGACCTTCGTCTCGTACCCCTCCTCCAGCATCCGCTGGTAGGGGTAGAAGAACTCCAGGTCCTCGGTGGCGTCACCGGCGATGATCAGAATCTTGGGCATGGTGCGGACTCCTCACAGGACATGGACCGGACCGGTCCGGTTGACCGGACTGCCCGGCCGGCCGCACCGATCCGGCCGGCCGGGCCGTATCGGATCCATCGGTTCCCCACCCGGCGCCCTCAAATGCGTCGCCGGCCCGCCTGCCCGCCCCGGAGCCGACAAGCGGCGGCGCTCAGGTCCACAGATCCGTGATCGCCACGTCCAGACCGGCCAGCAGACGGCGCAGCAGCGGCAGGGAGAGGCCGATGACATTGCCGGGGTCGCCGTCGATGCCGTCGATGAACGGGGCGGAGCGGCCGTCGAGGGTGAAGGCGCCCGCGACGAACAGCGGCTCGCCGCTCTCGACGTAGGCGGCGATCTCGGCGTCGGTGGGCTCGCCGAAGCGGACCGTGGTCGAGGCGGTGGCGGAGACCTGGCGGCCGCCCGCCGCCGTGTCGATGACGCAGTGCCCGGTCTGCAGGATGCCGGAGCGGCCGCGCATGGACTTCCAGCGGGCGGTGGCGTCCTCGGCATCGACGGGCTTGCCGAGCGCCCGCCCGTCCAGCTCCAGGACCGAGTCGCAGCCGACGACCAGCGCACCGGCGGTCTCCGGGCGGGCGGCGACGGCGGTGGCCTTGGCCTCGGCCAGGACGAGGGCCAGCTCCCCGGGCGTGGCGGCGGTGAGCGCATCCTCGTCGACGCCGCTGACGATGACCTCGGGCGCCAGCCCGGCCTGGCGCAGCAGGCCCAGCCGGGCGGGGGACTGGGAGGCGAGGACGAGACGGCGGGGGCGGGGCTCTTCGGTCATGTCCGCCATCGTACGGAGCCGCGCCCGCCGCCGGGGAACCCGGACCACTGCCTGTGGAAAACCCGGACTACTTGTTCAGCACCGCCTGCATCACGGACTTCGCGATCGGCCCGCCCAGCTTGCCGCCGGCGATCTCCGACCGGGGAATGTCCATGTCCTTGGGGTCGACGAAGACGGCGACCGCGACCGGGGAGGAGCCGTCGCTCTGCTTGGCGTAGGAGACGAACCAGGCGTAGGGGCGCTCGTCGTTGACGTTCGCGCCGTGCTGGGCGGTACCGGTCTTGCCGCCGACCGTCACGCCGTCGATCTTGGCCTTCTCGGCGGTGCCCTCGTTGACCGTGTACTCCATCATCTGCTGCACCTTCTTCGCGGTGTCCGCGGAGACGGCCTGGGACTTCAGCTTCGGCTCGATCTTCTCGATCGTCGACAGGTCGGGACCGCGCAGCTCGTCGACGATGTGCGGCATCATCACCTTGCCGTCATTGGCGAGGCCGGCGGCCACCATCGCCATCTGCATCGGTGTGCTGGTGAGGCTGCCCTGGCCCATACCGGTCAGCGCGGTCTGCGGCTTGTCGAGCTTGTCCGGGTAGAGGCTCTTGCTGGCCAGCAGGTCCCCGAGCTCCTTGTCGTAGACGTCGGAGTTGAAGCCGAACTTCTCCGCCGTCTCGCGCATCTTGTCCTTGCCGACCTTCAGCGCGGTGTCGAGGAAGACGTTGTTGCACGACCACTGCATGCCCGTCTTCAGCGAGGCCTTGT
The DNA here is from genome assembly GCF_040643995.1 of Streptomyces sp. NPDC047049. NCBI lineage: Bacteria > Bacillati > Actinomycetota > Actinomycetes > Kitasatosporales > Streptomycetaceae > Streptomyces > Streptomyces sp. NPDC047049. Next base: position 237,896 of record NZ_JBEYVM010000003.1, read on the forward strand.
CGCAGGGCGCGCCCGCGACGTCGTTGCCGATCTTCGTGGTGCTCTGCGGGAGCTGGTACGGCGCGGGCGCGTTCGACGGGGCGTCGATGTCCGACACCACGCCGTTCTCCAGGGCCGCCGCCGCGGTGAGGATCTTGAAGGTGGAGCCGGGCGCATAGGTCTCGCGCAGCGCCCGGTTGCTCAGCGGCTTGCTCTTGTCGGTGTCCATCGCCTTGAACTTCCGGCTCTCGGCGTTGGAGAGGCCGGCGAACACCGAAGGGTCGTACGAGGGGGTGGAGGCGAGCGCGAGCACCCGGCCGTCGCGCGGGTCGAGGGCGACCACCGCACCCTTGGCGTTGAGGTCGGTCAGCCCCTTGTACGCGGCCTTCTGCGCCTTGGGGTCGATGGTGGTGACGACATCGCCGCCGCGCGGCTTCTTGCCGGTCAGGATGTCCTGGGCGCGGTTGAAGGCCAGCCGGTCGTCCTTGCCGCTGAGCACCTTGTTGTAGATGCCCTCCAGGAAGGACGTGCCCATGGCCTGCGAGGCGAAGCCGGTGACCGGCGCGTACATCGCGCCGTCCTTGTACGTCCGCTTGTACTTGAAGTCACCGGAGGTCGCCACCGAGCCGGTGATCGGCTTGCCGCCGACGATGATGTTGCCGCGCGGGTAGGAGAACGCCTCGATCTTGACGCGCCGGTTGTGGGGATCGTTGGCGAGTTCGTCGCCCTGGACGAACTGGACCCATGTCACGCGAGCCAGCAGGGCCAGCACCAGCACCCCGCAGAAGACGGCTATATGCCTCAGCGGCCTGTTCATCGCTCTCCCACTCCCGGCCGGACGCCGCCGCCCCCGGGGCCGGCGGTCCGAATTGCACTGTCGGGAGAGAAAGAGTCCATTTCAGCGCTGATGGTTGCGGACGGGAACTGTGAGGGTTACCTCCCCGCGGACGGGAACGGCTACCTCCCCGAGATCAGGACCATCAGCACCACCGCGACCACGGCCAGCACGATGCTCATCCTGCGGAGCTTGGCCTGCACGTCGCGCAGCTCCTCAGGAGGCTCATCGGGCGGATCTGACCACAGCATGTACCGATCCTGAGCCCGATGCGCCCGTGGCGCCTGAGTACGCGTACTCAGGCGCCACGGCGTTAAGGACTAGTCAATGCACCATGCACCGACCTGTCGCGGCCGGTCATCGTGCCCATACCGGCCGGTCAGTGCGGCCAGTAGCTCGTCCGCCAGGCCCGCGGGCCCGGGTGCGGCATCCGCGCCCGCGCCGGAACCGTGGACGCGGGATCGGACCACTCGGTGCCGCGATCGGCTCCCGCGGGCGCGACGGAAGCGGCAGCCGCCGCGCGGACCTGCACCACCGCCAGTGCGGCGGCCAGCTCCTCGGGTGTGGGATTGCCCCGTACGACCCTGATCATCGAAACGGCCCTCCTTCGCTGGTTCTGCCGGTCAGAGCGGAATGTTGCCGTGCTTCTTCGGCGGCAGCGCCTCGCGCTTGTTGCGCAGCGTGCGCAGTCCGCGGACGATGTGCCGGCGCGTCTCGGACGGCATGATCACCGCGTCGATGTAGCCGCGCTCGGCCGCGACGTACGGGTTGAGCAGGGCGTCCTCGTACTCCTGGATCAGCTCCTGGCGCCGCACGTCCTGCGCGGCCGGGTCCTCGATCGCGGCCAGCGTGCGGCGGTGCAGGATGTTGACCGCGCCCTGCGCGCCCATGACGGCGATCTGCGCGGTCGGCCAGGCCAGGTTGAGGTCGGCCCCCAGGTGCTTGGAGCCCATGACGTCGTACGCGCCACCGAACGCCTTGCGCGTGATGACCGTGATCAGCGGGACCGTCGCCTCCGCGTACGCGTAGATCAGCTTGGCGCCGCGCCGGATGATCCCGTCCCACTCCTGGTCGGTGCCGGGCAGGAAGCCGGGCACGTCCACGAAGGTGATCACCGGGACGTTGAACGCGTCGCAGGTCCGCACGAACCGCGCGGCCTTCTCCGAGGCCTTGATGTCCAGGATGCCCGCGAACTGCATCGGCTGGTTGGCGACCACGCCGACCGCATGGCCCTCGACCCGCCCGAAGCCGGTCAGGATGTTCGGCGCGAACAGCGCCTGGGTCTCCAGGAACTCGTTGTCGTCCAGGACGTGCTCGATCGCGACATGCATGTCGTACGGCTGATTGGCCGAATCCGGGATCAGGACGTCCAGCTCGCGGTCGGTGTCCGAGGTCTCCAGGTCCGCCTCCTCCGGGAAGGCCGGCGCCTCCGAGAGGTTGTTGGACGGCAGGTAGGACAGCAGGCCCTTGATGTACTCGATGGCGTCCTTCTCGTCACCCGCCATGTGGTGCGCCACACCGGAGGTGGTGTTGTGCGTACGGGCGCCGCCCAGCTCCTCGAAGCCGACGTCCTCGCCGGTCACCGTCTTGATGACGTCGGGACCGGTGATGAACATGTGCGACGTCTGGTCCACCATGACCGTGAAGTCGGTGATGGCGGGGGAGTAGACCGCGCCGCCCGCACAGGGGCCGACGATCAGGCTGATCTGCGGAATCACGCCCGAGGCGTGGGTGTTGCGGCGGAAGATCTCGCCGTACATGCCCAGCGAGGCCACGCCTTCCTGGATGCGCGCGCCGCCGGAGTCGTTGATGCCGATGACCGGGCAGCCGGTCTTGAGCGCGAAGTCCATCACCTTGACGATCTTCTCGCCGAAGACCTCGCCCAGCGCCCCGCCGAAGACCGTGAAGTCCTGGGAGAACACGGCCACCGGGCGGCCGTCGACCGTGCCGTAGCCGGACACCACACCGTCGCCGTAGGGACGGGTCTGCTCCAGCCCGAAATTGGTCGACCGGTGCCGCGCGAACTCGTCCAGCTCGACGAACGAGCCCTCGTCCAGCAGCAGATCGATGCGCTCACGCGCCGTCAACTTCCCCTTTGCGTGCTGCTTTTCCACTGCACGGGCGGAACCGGCGTGCGTGGCCTCTTCGACCCGCCGCTGCAGGTCCGCCAGTTTGCCCGCGGTGGTGTGGATGTTTGCTTCCGGCTCGGACATCGGGATGCGGCTCCTGCTCGTCCTGGACTGGTGCTCGTACTGAGGGTGGTACGGGATTGGCTACCGATCCGTAGCGTATCGGCGGGACTGCTCAGCGGCACTGCGTCGTTGACCACACCTAGGCTGGTCCCATGACGTCTCAACCACCGGAAAACCGGGACAAAGATGCCGGTCGCTGGAGCGATCTGGGCCGCCCTCCACTGAACGCCACGGCGCTGCGCCGCGCCCTCGTACGGCCCGACTCGCTCTGGACCGCCCTGGACGTCGTCTCCGCCACCGGCTCCACCAACACCGACCTGGCGGCCCGTGCGGCACAAGGGGAGGCGGCGGGCGCCGTCCTCATCGCCGAGGAACAGTCGGCCGGCCGCGGCCGCCTCGACCGCACCTGGTCGGCGCCCCCGCGCTCGGGCCTGTTCCTCTCCGTCTACCTCATCCCCCAGGTCCCCGTGGCGCGCTGGAGCTGGCTCCCCCTGCTCACCGGAGTCGCCACCGCCGCCGCCCTCTCCCGGACGGCCGGCGTCGACACGGCCCTCAAATGGCCCAACGACCTGCTGGTGACTTCCGACGACTCCGACGCCCTGCGCCCCGGGGGGACCCTCACGGAACGCAAGGTGGGCGGCATCCTCGCCGAACGCGCCGGCCCCGGCGTCGTCATCGGCATCGGCCTCAACGTCTCCCTCACCGCCGCCGAACTCCCGGTGCCCACCGCGGGCTCACTGGCCCTGGCCGGCGCCACCACCACCGACCGCGACCCGCTGCTGCGCGCCATCCTCCGCTCCCTGGAGCACTGGTACACCGAGTGGCAGTCCGCCGACGGCGACCCCACCACCAGCGGCCTCCACGAGGCCTACGCCGCAGGCTGCGCCACCCTCGGCCGCTCCGTACGCGCCGAACTCCCCGGCGACACCGCCCTCACCGGCGAGGCCGTGGCCATCGACACCGACGGCCGCCTGGTACTGGCCACCGCAAACGGCGTACAGCAGCCGGTAGGGGCAGGGGACATCGTCCATTTGCGGCCGGCGACGGAGGCGTAGCGGGCGGTGAGGTGGGGGCCCCTCGCCCACGACAGAGACGCGCGTCGGCAGCCCCCGCCGGCCGACGCCAGACCCACTCGGCCCAGCCACGCCGCCCTGCCCCGCGGCCCCGGCCGCCCCGCCCCGCCGCGCCGACCCACCCCCACCCCTTCCTTGTCCATAGCCACCATGTGAGAGTGAGCCAGAGCACACCTGCCGTATCGTTGAGGCGGTCCGCCAGGGAGCGGACCACCGGCGAGCAGTGATCGGAAGGGCAGTGCGCAGGGATCGGACAGGGAGCGGCCGGTGACCGCCGACGACTCGGGCGCCACCCCGCGCGACATGGACACCGAGGACGACGCCGTGCGCGACGTCCCCGTCGACGATCCCGCACGCGGCTGGGGCGACACCGTCACCGGCAGGAGCGAGGCCACCGACCAGGGCGACGAGAACAACATCGCCGTCCGCCTCGAACAGCTCATCCTCGGCGCCGACCGCCGTTACACCCCGTTCCAGGCGGCCCGCGCCGCCGGCGTCTCCATGGACCTCGCGGCCCGCTTCTGGCGGGCCATGGGCTTCGCCGACATCGGACAGGTCAAGGCCCTCACCGAGGCCGATGTGCTGGCCCTGCGCCGCCTCGCCGGCCTCGTCGAGGCCGGCCTGCTGAGCGAGGCCATGGCCGTACAGGTCGCCCGCTCCACGGGCCAGACCACCGCCCGTCTGGCCGACTGGCAGATCGACTCCTTCCTGGAGGGCCTGACCGAGCCGCAGGATTCCGGCCTGACCCGGACGGAGATCACCTATCCGCTGGTCGAGCTGCTGCTCCCCGAGCTGGAGGAGTTCCTGGTCTACGTCTGGCGCCGCCAGCTCGCCGCCGCCACCGGCCGCGTCGTCCGGGCCCAGGACGACGCGGAGATGGTCGACCGCCGGCTCGCCGTCGGCTTCGCCGACCTGGTCGGTTTCACCCGGCTGACCCGTCGCCTGGAGGAGGAGGAGCTGGGCGAGCTGGTGGAGGCGTTCGAGACGACCTGCTCCGACCTGGTGGCAGCGCACGGCGGCCGGCTCATCAAGACCCTCGGCGACGAGGTCCTTTTCTCCGCCGACGACGCGGGAATCGCCGCCGAGATCGGGCTGCGGCTGATCGAGACGATGACCCATGACGAGACGATGCCGGAACTGCGGGTCGGCATCGCCTTCGGCACGGTCACGACCCGGATGGGCGATGTCTTCGGTACGACCGTCAACCTCGCCAGCCGCCTCACCTCGATAGCGCCGAAGGACACCGTGCTGGTGGACGAGGCGTTCGCCGAGGAGCTGGGCCGTATCGGTGACGCGCCGGTCTCCGAGGCCGAGGCCGCGGCCGCGGAGAAGGCGGCCGCGGAGGGCACCGGCGCCCCGCCGCCGTCGTACCGCTTCGCGCTCCAGCCGATGTGGCAGCGCCCGGTGCGCGGCCTGGGCGTGGTCGAGCCCTGGCTGCTGAGCCGCCGCGCCGCTCAGGGCACCGGCGACTGAGCCCCAGCCCAGGCCCAGGCAGCCCCGGCCCCAGCCCACGGAACCGCCGCCCCACCCGCGGAACGGCACCCACCCCACCCGATCCGCCGCCCTGCTCCCCGCTGCCCCATCCGCCCCATCCCTGTCCCCCCGGCCGCCCACCTGGCATGATCCCCACGTCAGGTCAACGCCCGTTAACAGGGAGGGTTGCATGGAACGGCAGGGGCAACGGCAACGGTTCGGCGCGGACGGCTGGGTGGCCGTCGAGCGCCACGGCCACGTGGCGGAGCTGATCATGGACCGCCCGAAGGCCATGAACGCCGTCTCGACGGCCATGGCCGACGGCCTGGCGCAGGCCTGCGCCGAGCTGGCCGCGGACCGCTCCGTACGGGCGGTGGTCCTCAGCTCCACCCATGAGCGGGCGTTCTGTGTGGGCGCGGACCTCAAGGAGCGCAACTCCTTCACCGACGCGGACCTGATGCGCCAGCGTCCGCACACCCGCGCCGCGTACACCGGCGTACTGGAACTGCCCATGCCCACCATCGCCGCGGTGCACGGCTTCGCGCTCGGCGGCGGCTTCGAGCTGGCGCTCGCCTGCGACCTGATCGTCGCGGACGGTACGGCGGAGGTGGGACTGCCGGAGGTGTCGGTGGGCGTCATCCCCGGCGGCGGGGGCACCCAGCTGCTGCCGCGCCGGGTGGGCGCGGCGCGCGCCGCCGAGCTGGTCTTCACCGCGCGCCGGGTGCGGGCGGCCGAGGCCGCGGAGCTGGGCCTGGTCGACCGGCTGGTGGCGGACGGGCAGGACCGGGCCGGGGCGCTGGAGCTGGCGGCCACGATCGCCCGTCACTCGCCGGTCGGCCTGCGTGCCGCCAAGCGCGCCATGCGCCTCGGGCACGGCATGGACCTGCGGGCCGGCCTGGAACTGGAGGACGGCGCCTGGCGCAGTGTGGCCTTCTCCGGGGACCGCGCGGAGGGCGTGGCGGCCTTCAACGAGAAGCGCGATCCGGAGTGGCCCGGCGAGTGACGCGAGGCGGGGCGGGACGGGGCGATGAGGCCAGCCGTCCGACCAGGAACGACCCCGGGAATCAACCGATGAGCGGCACCAAGACGGCATCAGCGGCAACGCCACCAGCGACGCGAATAACGCCTGGGTGTCAATCCCCCACGGAAAGGGGCGAAAGGGGTTAAACATTCCTACGCTGTAATGACGGAGCGTAGGCACGGTGACGGAATGCGAGGATCCGGTGACGGGCGAGGGCGATGCGAGGCTGCGTGCCGTGGTGGAGCTGGCGCAGGCGATGGCGGCCGCGCATACACCGCGCGACTCGGCGCACGCCGCGGCGCAGGGAGTGCGCCAGGCCCTGGGGGGATCCTTCGCGGCGATCTCGAAGTGGGAGCGCGAGCTGGGCAAGCTGCGGGTGCTGGTCAACGTCGGTGAACTCGCCGCCGACGAGGAGGAGTTCCCGGACGACGAGAGCTACCCCGTCCACGAATTCCCGGAGATCGTCGGCTTCCTGCACGAGCAGTGGGCGGGCGGCGGCGAAGCCGGCGCCTGGGTGGAGACCGCCGAGGAGCCGCACGACGGCCCGGTGTCCGCGGCCGCGGCGCAGCGCCGGGACGAGGTCGCGGGTGAGGGCGGCGCCAACCCCCGGCGGGTGGCCGCACTGCGCCACCGCGGCCGGGGCTGCTGCGTGGTCGCGCCGATCGTGCTGCACGGCCGGGCGTGGGGCGAGCTGTATGTCGCGCGGCGCACGGGCGAGCCGGTCTTCGGCCGGCCGGACGCCGACTTCGCGAGCGTGCTCGCCGCGGTGACGGCGGCCGGGATCGCCCAGACCGAGCGGCTGGCGGAGGTCCGCCGGCTGGCCTTCACGGACTCCCTGACCGGCCTCGCCAACCGTCGTGCCGTCGATATGCGGCTGGACGAGGCGCTGGAGCTGCACCGCAGGGACGAGGTGGTGGTCAGCCTGGTGGTGTGCGACCTCAACGGGCTGAAGCGGGTGAACGACTCACGCGGCCATGCGGCCGGGGACCGGCTGCTGGAGCGCTTCGGCTCGGTGCTGTCCCTGTGCGGGGCGATGCTGCCGGGCATGCTGGCCGCCCGGCTCGGCGGTGATGAGTTCTGCCTGCTCGCGGTGGGCCCGCCGGCCGACGAGGTGGTCAAGGTGGCCGGTGAACTGTGCGACCGGGCGGGGGAGTTGGACCTCGGTGAAGGGGTGGCGGTCGGGGTCGCCTCGACCGGCGACCCGATCGGGCCGGTGCACAGCGCCCGCCGGCTCTTCCGGCTCGCCGACGCCGCGCAGTACAAGGCCAAGGCGGCGCGGTCGGGCGAGCCGGTGGTCGCCGGGCGGCACGGCGGCAAGGACGACCCCGTCGTCCGGCTCGCGGACGCCCCGGACCGGCGGCCGGGGCCGGAGCGCCGCCGCTTCCGGAGGTGAGTGCCGCCTCCCTGCGCAGACCCCGGGTGCTTCGCCTACGCCCCGTAAGGGGTGATCCCAAAACCCGGTGGTGACATCCGGCGATTCAGTCTCTAGGGTGCCTGAATATGGATATGCACACTGTGGTGCTGGGAACGTCCGGCACGACCGCACAGGACGTCATCGCGGTGGCCCGCGGCGCGGCCCGGATCGAGCTGTCCGAGGAGGCCCTTGCGGCCGTCGCCACCTCCCGCGCCTTCATCGACGAACTCGCCGCCAAGCCCGACCCCGTCTACGGCGTCTCCACCGGCTTCGGGGCCCTCGCCGTACGGCACATCAGCCCCGAGCTGCGCGTGCAGCTCCAGCGCAACATCGTGCGCTCGCACGCGGCCGGCATGGGCCCGCGGGTCGAGCGTGAGGTCGTCCGCGCGCTGATGTTCCTGCGGCTGAAGACGCTCGCCTCCGGGCATACCGGCGTGCGCCCGCTCGTCGTCGAGACCATGGCCGCCATACTCAACGCCGGCATCACGCCCGTCGTGCACGAATACGGCTCGCTCGGCTGCTCCGGTGACCTGGCGCCGCTGTCGCACTGTGCGCTGACGCTGATGGGCGAGGGCGACGCGGAGGGTCCGGACGGCGTCGTCCGGCCGGCCGGCGAACTGCTGGCCGCGCACGGCATCGAGCCCGTCGAACTGCGCGAGAAGGAGGGCCTGGCCCTCCTCAACGGCACCGACGGCATGCTCGGCATGCTCGTGATGGCCTGCGCCGATCTCGCCCGGCTGTTCACCTCGGCGGACATCACCGCGGCCCTCTCCCTGGAGGCGCTGCTCGGCACGGACAAGGTCCTCGCGCCCGAGCTGCACGCCATCCGCCCGCACCCCGGGCAGGCCGCCTCGGCGGGCAACATGGCCAAGGTGCTGGCGGGTTCCGGCTTCACCGGCCACCACCAGGACGACGCCCCGCGCGTCCAGGACGCCTACTCCATCCGCTGTGCCCCGCAGGTCGCCGGCGCCGGCCGGGACACCCTCGACCACGCCCGCCTGGTCGCCGACCGCGAGCTCGCCGCGGCCGTCGACAACCCCGTCGTCCTCCCGGACGGCCGGGTCGAGTCCAACGGCAACTTCCACGGCGCCCCGGTCGCCTACGTCCTGGACTTCCTGGCCATCGCCGCCGCCGACCTCGGCTCGATCGCCGAGCGCCGCACGGACCGGTTGCTGGACAAGAACCGTTCGCACGGACTGCCCGCCTTCCTGGCCGGGGACCCGGGCGTCGACTCCGGGCTGATGATCGCCCAGTACACCCAGGCCGCCCTGGTCAGCGAGCTGAAGCGGTTGGCCGCGCCCGCCTCGGTGGACTCCATCCCGTCCTCCGCCATGCAGGAGGACCACGTCTCGATGGGCTGGTCGGCGGCGCGCAAGCTGCGCACCGCGGTCGACAACCTGACCCGGATCATCGCCGTGGAGCTCTACGCGGCGACCCGTGCCATCGAGATGCGCGAGGGGCTGACGCCCGCCCCCGCCACCCGCGCCGTACTGGACGCGGTGCGCGCGGCCGGCGTCCAGGGCCCGGGCGAGGACCGTTTCCTGGCGCCGGACCTGGAGGGCGCGTATGCGTTCGTGCGGGCCGGGAAGCTGGTGGCGGCCGTGGAGTCGGTCACGGGCGAGCTGGCGTAACGACGGGGCGGGGCGCCCGCAACCCTTGCGGTGCCAGCCGCCGTTGGCGGGAGCCCGGGGGCCCTTAGGGGCGCTGTCCCCAGGGGGTCCGGCGGCTGGACGGACTCAATCATCTAGGGGGCCCAGGTCCCCGTCCCCAGGGGCTTCCCTGACCCTGTGGATCAGGCGGCGTCGTCGCGGGTGCGGCGGACGGAGTAGCTGACCAGCCCGGCGCCGAGCGCGAGGCAGGCGGCGCCGCCGATCACGTACGGCGTGGTGTCCGGGCTGCCGGTGTCGGCGAGGAGGTGCGGCCGGGCGCCGCTGGAGTCGCCGCCCGTGCCGGAGACCGTTCCGGTGCCCGTACCCGTCCCGGATCCGGTGCCCGTGCCGCTGTGGGGCGCGGTGGTCGTCGTGGAACCGCTGCCGGTGCCCGCCGCCCCGTCGCTCAGCCGGCCGGCCAGGCCGGGGCCGGCCGCGGCGGATGCCGCCCGCAGGCCGGAATCTGTCGCTCCGTCATGCCCCGCGCTCGCATTGGCGGACGGGACGAACCACAGGGCGAACAGTACCGATCCCGCGGCGGCGGCGGTCAGCAGTGGACGTCGTGCGGTCACGGAAGCGATCCCCCTTGTGGGTTCGGCGAATTGGCCGTTGACCTCAGATGTTAGTGACCGCCGCGGGTCGCGGGGAAGTCAGGACCCGTCCATGCCTAACCTCCGTGCTATGAGCAATGGTGAGACATCACGTTTTGTGCGCCTTCATGTGGAACTGATCATGGAGGTCACCGACGCCCCGCAGCTGACCGGCGCGGCCCTCGACCACATCAACGGCGATCCGTCGCTGCCCGACGAGGAACGCGGACAGTCCCAGGAGACGGTCAAGGAGGATCCGGCGGAGGCGCTGGCCCACCTGATCGACCCGTTCGACCTCGTCGCCTCCGTGCCGGGCACCGAACTGGCCCAGGCCTCGTGGAGCAGTGAGGAGCTGACCGACTACGACCCGGACGCCGAGTGGAACGCGGCGGAGTGGGATCTGGCGGACGACGCGGACGGGGAGGGCTGACCGCCGGCGCCTCGCTCCCTCCCGCCCGACCGACCAGGGCCCCCGTACGGCTGCGCGCTGTACGGGGGCCCGTGACGTCGGGCTCACGTGCATGGGGCCCGTGTGGGGGGCGGTGGGGCCGGCCGCGGTCCGGGGCGGTGTGGCAGGCAGCCCGACAGGTCCGACTTCGGAACGTGTGCACCGTGTGACCGATGTAAGGGCATAAGTGGCCTTCCCCACACTTCATGGAGGCATGGAACGGGCGAAACGGAAAAGGCGTTTAAATGGCGTCGGCCGGAATGCCTGCGTCCAGATATGCCTGCGTTCAGTTGGCAGCTCGCTCGGGGAACGATGCGAAATCCGTAGTAATGGAGATGCGTGTGATGACGGACAGCCAGCGCCGGAAGGGGCTGATAGCCAGCGCCACGCTGCTCGGGGGCGTACTCGCGCTTGCGGCGTGTGGCGGCAGCACGGCAGCTGACCAAGGCGACGGCGGCGGTGCTGACGGCACCCGGCACGAGAACACCCAGCAGGTGGACGAGGCGGCCGCGAAGGACGCCTCCCAAGCCAAGATCAAAATACTGCCGGAGGACGGCGCGACCGGTGCGGGCGTCAACGATGACGCCAAGGTCACGGTCAGTGCCGGAAAGCTCACCGGCGTCACCCTGACCGCGGTCGAGTCCAAGCAGCAGGTCGGCGGAACCCTCTCCGCCGACGGCACCTCCTGGAAGCCGGACAAGCCGCTGAACCGCTCGACGAAGTACAAGGTCACCGCGCATGCGGAGGACTCCCGCGGGCGCACGGCGGTGGAGAACTCCAGTTTCACCACCGTCGCCCCGGAGAACAGCTTCGTCGGGAACTTCACGCCGGAGAACGGCTCGACCGTCGGCGTCGGCATGCCGGTGTCGATCAACTTCGACAAGCCGGTCAAGAACAAGGCCGCCGTCCAGTCCGCGATCAAGGTCGCGTCGAGCAGCAATCAGCAGATCGTCGGCCACTGGTTCGGTGACAAGCGGCTGGACTTCCGCCCCCAGGAGTACTGGAAGGCGCACTCCAAGGTCACCCTGAAGCTCGGCCTCGACGGTGTCGAGGCGTCGCCGGGCGTCAAGGGCATCCAGAACAAGACCGTCAGCTTCAACGTCGGTCACTCGCAGGTCAGCACCGTCGACACCGCGGAACACGTGATGTACGTGGTGCGGGACGGCGAGCTCATCCAGACCATCCCGGTCTCGGCCGGCAGCGACGACCATGCGACCTACAACGGCCAGATGGTCATCTCCGAGCGGTTCGAGCAGACCCGGATGGACGGCTCGACCGTCGGCTTCAAGAAGAAGGACGGCAAGGGCGAGTACGACATCCCCGATGTGCCGCACGCCCAGCGCCTGTCGGACTCCGGCACCTTCATCCACGGCAACTACTGGGGCAAGGGTGTCTTCGGCAAGGCCAACACCAGCCACGGCTGCATCGGCCTGGAGGACGCCAAGGGTGCCAAGAACGCCAAGACGGCCGGCGCCTGGTTCTTCAACAACTCGCAGATCGGCGATGTCGTCGATGTCGTCAACTCCCCTGACCAGACCGTCAAGCCGGACAACGGTCTGAACGGCTGGAACATGGACTGGTCGCAGTGGGTGACCGGCAGCGCGGTGCCGGTGCAGTAGCCCGGTGTCAGGGCCGGTGCGGTGATGCCGCGGGTCAGGGCGGTAGCCCGCATGTGTGAGCATGCATGACTGCGCGTGACTTGTCGTGACCACCTGTGACCTTGCGCTGCTGCGCAGGACGGCCGGTGTGACTGCCGCCTGAAAAGACCGACGCCCGGTGGCGCCCCCGATCAGGGCGCCACCGGGCGTCGCGGCTTTGTACGGCCTGGCCGCCGACCGCCACCGGGACGCGGGCCGGGCCCCGGACCACCGGAACGTGGGCGCCAAGAAGCCCTCCGTACAGTGAGCGGGTGAGTGAGCGGGGAAGCCAAGGACGCGGGAGCAAGGCGCGCGGAAGCGAGGGGCGCCGAAGCGAGGAGCGCGGAAGCGCGGGACGCGGCGGGCCGTCACCGGCGGCCGCGGCCGGTGAACTGGTCGGGCAGGTGCTCGGCAGCGTCCGCTACGCGCCGGACGGTACGCAGGCCGAGGACGCCATCGAGGCGGGCGCCTCGATGCTGGCCGCGGCCGAGGCCGGCTGGGAGGCGGTGAGCGCGGCGGTGGTCGCCGCCGCCGTGACGGGCGTGCGGCAGTGCTGGGCGGGCGGCTGGCAGCCCGCCGACCTGGAGCGGATCGTCCGGCGTGACGCATCCGACGCCGCCGTGGTGGCCGTGGTCGTCGATGCCCTCGCGGCCGACGCGGCCCGGCCGCCGGCCGCGCGGACCGTCCGGGACACCCGCTGGGCCGAGCAGCTGCGGCAGCTCGGTGCCGAGGTCTGGTGGGCCTCCGATGCCGGCTACCTCGACGCACTGGCCGAGCGCCGCCGCGCCTCCCGCTTCGAGACCGCGTACGACGTACTGGCGGCCCTGCGCGCCCTCGCCCGGCTGCCCCGTATCACCCCGCTGCCGGCCCCGCCGCCGTCCGGCCGGGGAGACGCCCCCGCCGGCGCCGCCGCCGCACGTGCCCTGGGGCGGATCCGCGGGCTGCTCGCCAAGGCCGAGGCGACCGACTACGCCGAGGAGGCGGAGGCGCTGTCCGCCAAGGCGCAGGAGCTGATGGCCCGGCACAGCATCGACGAGGCGCTGCTCGACAGCGCCGCCGCGCCGGGCGGGCAGACCGGCGGCCCCTCCGCGGTCCGTATCGGCATCGAGGGCCCGTACGAACAGGCCAAGGCGCTGTTGCTCGACGCGGTGGCGGCCGCCAACCGCTGCCAGGCCGTCTGGGCCGCCGACGTCGGCTTCTCCACCCTCGTCGGCTTCGCGCCGGACCTGGAGGCGGCCGAGATGCTCTACACCTCGCTGCTGCTCCAGGCCACGGCCGCGATGCACCGCGCGGGTGACGACCACCATCGAGCGCTCAAGCGGCAGGGGCAGGACCGAGCTCCCAAGGAACGGGCCGGGGCCTCCCCGCCCCGTGGCCGCTCCCGCCGCACCCGGGACTTCCGCCAGGCCTTCCTCGTCGCCTACGCCGACCGCATCCGCGACCGGCTCGGGGCGGCCACCGCCGCCGCCACGGCCGCCGCCACCGCCGAGTCCGCCGAAGCGGCCCCCGGCCTCCTCCCGGTCCTCGCCGCCCGTGAACGCGCCGTGGCACGGACCACCGGCGCCCTCTTCCCCGACACCGCCCCGGTCCGCCTCCGCGGCGTACGCGACGCGGACGGCTGGCACCAGGGCAGAGCGGCAGCGGACCGGGCACGACTGGGCGAGGGGAGCGGGGCGGGGGAGGGCTGAGCCCGCGGCCCTGACCGACGCACGTGTGCGGCCCTGGCCACGCACGTGTGCGGCCCTGACCCACGCAGACGTGACGCCGGCAACCCGTGTCACGCCAGCAACCCGCGCTCCAGAGCCGTGATCACGGCCGCCGTGCGGTCCGACACCTCCAGCTTCTTGAACGCGCGCAGGAGGTGCGTCTTCACCGTGGCCTCACCGATGAACAGCTCCCGGCCGATGTCGGCATTGGTCAGTCCCTGGCTGACCAGCCGCAGGACCTCGCACTCCCGGGCGGACAGCGGCGTCGGCTCCACCGCCCGCGCCCGGAACAGCTTGGTGGCCAGCGACGGGGTCAGCACGGTCCCCCCGCGCGCCGCACCGTGCACGGCCTCGATCAGCTCGGCCCGGGAACTCCCCTTGAGGAGATAGCCGGCCGCGCCCGCCTCCACGGCCCGCAGGATGTCGGAGTCGTCCTCGTAGGTGGTGACGATGACCACCTTGCTGCGCGGCGCCTGCCGGAGGATGTGCCCCGTGGCGGCGACCCCGTCCATCCCGCCCATCCGCAGATCGAGCAGCACGACGTCCGGCAGCAGCCGGGTCGCCAGCGTCACGGCTTCCTCGCCGGAGCCCGCCTGCCCCACCACCTCGATGCCCGGATCGGACTCCAGGATCGCGCACAGGCCCTCGCGGACGACGGGATGATCGTCGGCGAGCAGCACCCGCACCGCGACCGTGTCCTCAGCGCTCATCATCCGCCGCCTTCGCGCGAGGGCCCGCCTTCACCCGATGCCCCGCCTTCACCCGATGCCCCGCCGCAGCCGGCGCCGTCGTCCGGTCCGCGGTCTCGTCCACGGCCGGCGCCGTCGTCCGGTCCGCGGTCTCGTCCACCGTCCCGTCCGCGGTCTCCTCCAAGGGCACTGTCACCTCGACGGTGGTGCCCACCCCCGGCTCGCTCATCACGTCCAGTACGCCACCGGTCTGTGCCACCCGCGCCGCCATGCCCCGCAGCCCGAAGCCACCGCCGTCGCCCTGGCCCTGTCCCGGCGCCCCGCGCACCTGTTCCCTCCCGGCCACTCCCGCTGCCGTTGCCACTCCCGCCCCCGCCCCCGCGTTCGCATCGAACCCCTTGCCGTCATCGGCCACACGGAGCACGACCTGCCCCGCGCCGTACCGGAGCGTCAGCTCCACCGCGCGGGCATCGGCGTGCTTGCGCACATTCGCCCCGGCCTCCTGCGCGGCACGCAGCAGTACGACATTGACCGCCATCGGCAGCGGCCGCTCATTGCCCTCGACGGCGAACCGCACCAGCAGCCCGCTCTCCGCGGTCAGTCCGTCCGCCTGCCGCCGCAGCGCCTGCGCCAAGGAGCTCTCCCGCAGGGTCGCAGGCGTCCGGTCGGCCACGAAAGCGCGCGCCTCGACCAGGCTCTCCTTGGCCACCCGCCCGACCAGCGCGAGGTGTTTCCGGGCGACGGCGGGGGCACCCTCCACCTCCGAATCCGCGGCCTGCACCAGGCTGATGATGCTGGTCAGGCTCTGCGCGAGGGTGTCATGGATCTCCCGTGCCAGCCGCTCGCGTTCGGCGAAGATCCCGGCCTGGTGCGACAGGCGGGCCACCTGCTCGCGGTTCTGCCGCAGCTCCTCGATGAGTTCGGCGTGCTCCTTGTTCTGCCGTACCACCCGCTTGATCCACAGCCCGAGGATTACCGACAGGGCGATCCCGAGCAGCGAAGCCAGCAGCACGAACATCACGACAGGTCCCGCGGTGCCGCCGCGCAGCCACAGCACCGTCACGGGGACGAGGTTGCCGAGGACGCCGGCCACCAGCGCCGGTCTGGTCGCCAGGCTCATCATCAGCATCGGAATGAGGCCGAACAGGGCGAACGAACTCATCAGATCGACGGCGGTGGCGCTCCCGAACAGCACGAAGAGCCCGACGGGAAAGATGACGTTCCGCCGGTCGGTCTCGTGACGCAGCATCAACGGCCGCCCGATGCCCGCATACCAGGGCACGATCAGCGTCAGCGCGGCGATGGCGACCACCCGACCGCCCTGCGGGACCCCGGAGGCCCCGGAGCCCGCGGGGTCCCCGGAGGCGAACACCAGCCCCGTGGTGACCAGATAGCAGATCACGAAGTAGCTGTCCCACAGCCCGAACCACCGCACCCGCGCCTCGGGCGCGCGCCGCGCCTCAGCCGTCACCGTGTCTCCCTGGATACCACCGTGTCCCCCTGAATATGAGCGCCCCGCACCTGAGAGAGCGAGTGGGGCCGCGCGCCCAGTCCTATCACCCTCCTCCGCGGCGCCGCGCTGTCCACCGACCGGTGGACAGCCGAATCCACCGGTCGGTCGTTCCCCGTCAACCTCGCCGCCCCATAACGTCGTTGACGGCCCTCACGGCCTCGAAGAAGACCCCGGAAGAAACCCCGGAAGAAACCCCGGAAGGAAACCCGGACAAGACTCAGGGAAAGCCCCAGGGAAATCCCCAGGGCAAAACTCCGGACAAGGGAATCCGCCAACCGCCGGAACTCCCGCACGGGGAACTCTCCGAACCGCAGCGCACCCACCCGGCAAGACCATTCGCAGCACCGCAGAAAGGCCCGGATTTCCATGGACCACCTGAGTCAGTTCGCCACTGCACTCATCGCCAGTGTCACCATCCTCACCATCATCCTGGCGACCGACCTGGGCCGTCGCCGGGTCACCAACATGCGCATGCTGCGCTCCGTGCTAGCGGTCGCCGTCGTCATTGCGCTCTTTGTGCACTCCCTGCCGACGTCCGGGAACGCACCTTCGTTTCAGCTCATAGGCTGTGGCGTGGGCGTGATCTGCGGCCTGATCGCCGGCGTACTCCTCCCCGCCCACCGCGGCAGTGACGGCCAGATCTACACCACCGGCGGATTCGGTTACGCCCTGGTCTGGATCGTCCTTTCCACCGCCCGCGTCCTTTTCGCTTACGGTGCCGAGCACTGGTTCGCCGAAGGCCTGGTCCGCTTCAGCATCGAAAACCAGCTCAGTGGCCCCGATGTCTACGCCAATGCCTTTGTCTTCATGTCACTTGCCATGGTTGTCACCCGGACCGCGGTCCTCGTGACAAAGCGCCGCCGCCTCCGTCACGCGGTCGCCGGCCAGACGGCCACGGAGCAGCCGGCCGCGGTCTGACGGCTCACCGTCCACCGGCCGGCGCCATCGGCCTACGCCACGGACCGGAGCCGCGGGGGAGGGGAGAGGGAAGGGCCGGGCCGATCGGGGGACGGCCCGGCCCTCCCTCTCCCCTCCTCGCCTCCCCTCCCGCGTCCTCCTGCGCCGTATGGCCGCCCGATTGAACACACGCCTCCGGCCGCCCGTACAGATAGCGACGGCGCCGACCTCCCGAGTCCGGTCCGCCGCGCCACCACCGGGCCTCGCACGGAAGGACCTTCGGGTTGTCGCACTTCACGCGCTCTGACCAGCCGACACAGGAGAAGCAGGCGCCACCGGCCGGGGACTTGCCCCAGGACGGCCCCAACGGTCCGGCGGAGCACGCGCCGGATGCCCCGGACACTGACCGCGACGCCGCCCCGAATGCGCCCACAGTCCGCGCCGCCCCCCTCCCGGACCGCGGCTGGCGCGACCGCCACCCGGCCCTGGCGCGGACAGCGGCGTGGACGACCACCGCCCTGGCCGCCGCGCTGGTGCTCGTCACCCTCCTGCTGCCGAACGACCCGAACCGCCTCACACCCGCCGAATTCATCCGCATACCGGTAGAAGGGATAACCGGCGCCGCCCTGCTGCTCCTCCTGCCGCAGACGGCGCGGCGGGTGGCCGCGGTGCTCGCGGGAGTCGTGCTCGGCCTGCTGACCCTCCTGGACCTCCTCGACATCGGCTTCATCGAGGTGCTGGGCCGGGGGTTCAACGTGGTGTTCGACTGGGTCCTGCTCGGCGACGGCGCCTCCTTCCTCCAGGACTCCATAGGCCGCACGGGCACGATCGGAGTCGAGATCGCGGCCGTACTCCTCGTCCTCGCCCTGCTCGTCCTCCCCGCACTGGCGGTCGTGCGGCTCAGCAACCTCATGGCCCGGCACGCCACCAGGGCGGCCGGCACCACCCTCGTCCTCGGCACCGCCTGGGTCCTCTCCGCGGCCCTCGGCCTGCAGATCGCCGGTGCGCCGGTCGCCTCCCGCAGCACCTCCGACCTCGTCCAGGCCCGCATGGACGGCGTGAGTGCGACCCTCAAGGACGAGCGGGCATTCGCCAAGGAAGCCGCGAGCGACCCCTACCACCACACACCGGGAAACCGGCTGCTGCCCGCGCTGCGTGGCAAGGACGTCATCTTCACCTTCATCGAGAGCTACGGACGCAGCGCGGTCCAGGACAAGCTGATGGCCCCGGGCGTCGACGCCACGCTCGCCAAGGGGACCGAACGGCTGCGGGCGGCCGGCTACTCCGCCCGCAGCGGCTGGCTCACCTCGGCGACGTACGGCGGCAGCAGCTGGCTGGGCCACTCCACCTTCCTGTCCGGCCTGTGGATCGACAACCAGCAGCGCTACCGCACCGTCACCGCGGGCGATCACCTGACCCTCACCAGCGCCTTCAAACGCACCGGCGCCTGGCGCACCGTCGGCATCATGCCCGGCGTCACCAAGAGCTGGCCGGAGGCCAAGTTCTACGGCCTCGACCACGTCTACGACTCCCGGGAACTCGGCTACAAGGGCCCCAAGTTCAGCTGGTCGACGATGCCCGACCAGTACAGCCTCGCCGCCTTCGAGCGCCTGGAGCACGGCAAACCGCACCACAAGCCCCTGATGTCCGAGATCATCCTGACCTCCAGCCACAACCCCTGGGCGCCCCTCCCCAAGACGCTCGGCTGGGACAAGGTCGGCGACGGCTCCGTCTACAACAGCATCGAGAAGGCCGGCAAGCGTCCCGTGGACGTGTGGCAGCAGACCGACAAGGTGCGCACCGAGTACGGCAAGTCCATCCAGTACTCCCTGAACAGCCTCATCTCGTACGTCGAGAAGTACGGCAACAAGAACACCGTGCTGGTCTTCCTCGGCGACCACCAGCCCGTCGCCAAGGTCTCCGGCGACCACGCCAGCAGGGACGTCCCGGTGGCGATCGTCGCCCACGACCCCGACGTCCTGAAGCGCATCTCCGACTGGCACTGGACTCCGAGCCTCAACCCCGGCCACAAAGCTCCGGTCTGGCGGATGGACACCTTCCGCGACCGCTTCCTGAAGGCCTACGGCTCACACCCCGGCCCCGCCACACCTCCGGCCACCCACTGACCGCCGATGCACACACCCCGCACACACCCCGCACGCACCCCCGACACACCCGGACACATCCGGACGCACCCGGGCCGCAGCCCTCACACGCACTCCGGCACCCGGGGCTCACCACGGAACACCTGCGCGGTATGCCAGGTGATGTAAGCGGGGGCGACCTGTGCACTGCCCCGCTGCGGCCCGATGACGGCCTGTCCGGAGAGGCCGAGTACCTGCTCGCGCGCCGCCCGGCTGGGCCCGGTGAACTCCTGGGAGACCGTGATCCGCCGACCGGGATCCAGGCCCAGCACCCCTCTGTCGAACAGCTTGTGGTGCAGTGAGCACAGGCACAGACAGTTGGCGAGTTCATCGGGTCCGCGAAAGGCCCACCATTGGACGTGGGCGGCCTCCAGTCCGACCGGCACCCGGCCGATCGAACCGTCGAAGCCGCAGAAAGCGCACCGGTACTCATAGGCGATGAGCACCCGCCCGCGCAGCTCGGCCGCCCGCCGGCGCCCCGGGACCGGCCCGGAGGCGACCCGTATGCCCTCCGCCGCCTCCAGGTCGAGCCCGACGGCCGCGGCGATGTCCGGGTGAGCCGACGGCGGGAAGTGCCGGTCCAGCAGCAGTTGGGCCAACTGGCCGAGCAGCGCCGGATCGTCGGCCAGCGCGCCGCGCAGCCCAGCGGCCAGCTGCCCCCGCGCCCCGCTCTCCCGCAGCGCCCGCACCCCTGCCCCCGGACTGCCGTCCCCGCTGTCGGTACGCACCTCCCACACCCCGTCACTGACGAGATGGTGGAACGGATAGGAGGGCGACGTCCGGTGCGTGGGGCCGTAATCCCGCAGCAGCTCGCTCAGATCGCGCTCGATCTCCGAGTAGCGCATCGGCTGCTGCGGCAACCGCTGGAACCGCCCCAGCGCATAGAGCATGAGCAGCGGCTTGTGCGGCGCCCGCGCTCCGTTCTGCGCCCACTGTCGCAGATTCCCCACCCGCTCCACCCAGTCCATGACAGGACTCTAGGCGTAGGGCCCGCGCCAACTCGCTTGAGGCTGAGGGGCCGTGGCAGCGGCCCACACCGGCCCGGACTACGAAGACGAAGACGGCTACGACTGCGACCCCGACCGCAGCTACGACTACGACTACGACCATGACTGCGGCTACGACGAAGGCGTACCACTCGGCCGACGACGAGCCTTCTCCACGACCTCGCGCACCGCATCGGTGACGAGCTGCGGCCGCCTGGCGCCCTCACCCCATGGGCAGTTCGGCCTCGATGAGGTCGGCCGCACGCCGGGTGCCGCCTTCGGCAGCCATCTCCCGCTGGATGGACGCGAGGCGGTCCCTCACCTCCGGGTCGTCGACGAGCGCGAGCACTGCCGCGCGGAGGGTGGCGGCGTCGGCCTCGTCCATCGGCACGTGACGGGCCACGCCGAGCCCCTGGAGCACGTCCGCGTTGCCGAACTGGTCGGCGGCCTGCGGGACGGCGACCATGGGCGTCGCGGTGGCCAGCCCCTCCTGGCTGCCACCCGCCCCGGCGTGCGTGATGAAGGCGTCCGCCTTCTTCAGGATCGCCAACTGCGGTACCCAGTCGCGCACTTCGACGTTCGCCGGAACCTCTCCGAGCTCATCGGCCGTGACGTGCTTGCCCACCTGGAGCACCACATGCCAGCCCGGCAGGTTGCCGAACGCCTTGACGCACTCGCCGTAGAAAGCGGGCTGCTTGGTGAAGGCCGAGCCGAGCGAGACCAGCAGCACCCGCTCGGCGTCCGCGGGCCGCTCCCAGTCGCCCTGCGCGGCGCGCTCGCCCTGGCAGGCACCGACGAACGAGTGCACCTTCTCATCGACCCGGTTGGCGTTCGGCTGCAGCGCCTTCGGGATGAGCACGATCGAGCGGCCGGGGCGGCCCACGAACGGGTCAGGATGCTGCGTGATTCCGTTCTCGGCAAGCCAATCGGTGAACTTCTCGTAGTACGCCCTGCCCCGCTCGGTCGCCTTGGGCTCCGCCCACATCGGCTCGGCCACCTCCTCCTCGTACCCCTCCCACGCGACCAGGTTCGGCGAGAGGGAGATCGCGGGCACGCCCCAGCGGTGAGCGAGGACACGCGCCGGGTACGAGGTGATGTCGTGCAGCACCAGGTCCGGCTCATCGCCTTGATACGCCGTGATGAGCTGCGGCAGCGCCTGGATCGCGTCGTCGAGGAACGGCTCGACGTTGTCGAGCAGCGTGCTCCCCCACGCCGACGGGTCGTCGTCGGGCGAAGGCAACGTGGTGCGGTACAGGACGGGCTCGGCGCCGGTCTCGCTCACTTTCTCCTCGAAGAGGTGCGGGATCGCGTACGTGACACGGTGCCCCCGGGCCACGAGCTCACGGACCACTTCGAGGCTCGGGTTCACATGCCCATGGGCGGCAATGGAGAACATGGCGATATGGGCCCGTCTGCGGGACTTCGGGTTCGTCATGCCCTCACGGTAAACGAGACGAGACGTCTCGTTCAACGTGTTTCCGGGCAAGCGCAACCAGGGCTGGCTACGAAGGAAGCGCAACGGAATCCGGACCACGGTGGCGTGAACGCCTGGGGGCACCGGTATGGCACCTCCGTCGCAACGGGGGATGATGGCATCGAGAGCGCGCCTACCGAGGGTGACGAGGCCGAGCCGGTCCCCGGCCGGAGCCACGGCTACCGGGCAGTTCACGTCCGCCCTGACGAGGGTGGCCCCATGCGGACGAAGGCTGCGTTGGTATCGATGACGTCGCACACCTCCGCCCCGGGGCGCCTGTCAAGGTATTCGATCTTTCAGGTAACCAGCTTGCGCAAGACCAGCTTAAGGGTGGCACAGCAGGAAAGGTTGTCGGCAACAGCTGTACCTGGCCCACTAGAAGTGAATGGGATACCTGGTGGAGCGACACAGTATGCGCTGCGCATCGGAAAGCAGGCGGAGCTCACCAAAACGCGCGAAGAGCTCTGTCTCGATCTGTCATTCGGCAGCCAATGACTGCTGGGTCGAACCCACCCAACCGGACGGCAGTCGTGCCGCTCTCGTGGCCGATCCACCGGGGAACCACGGGAAGGTTGGGCGATCGCGGTGCGCGGGCAAGACGAAGGCCCCGACCAACATTCCTGTTCAGGGGCCGTTTCGCTGTCTTGAGCTTGCAGAGGCTGGGGGGTTTGAACCCACGGTGACGTTGCCGCCACGACAGTTTTCAAGAGGTCGTGATTGCGGCCTTGATGCCGTTCCCGCCTGACATCGACGGAGGGGGGCGACGACCCAGTTCGGCAGGCGGGAAGTTGAATTAACAGCGGCCAGCTAACGATCAGTTGATGGCCTGTCATAATCGATCCATGACTGACCCTGAGCTGATGGCCGTGACCACTGGTGTGGCGTCGACACTCATCGCGGAGATGGTTCGCGGCGGTGCGGTCCGAGCCCGTGCCGCCCTTGTCGGCGTCTTCCGTCGAGCTCCTCAGCAGCAGGAGGGCGCCCTCCTCGCTCTAGCCCGAGGCGATGCAGATGCCCTGGCACAGGCTTTGGCCGTCTACGCCGGGCAGGACTCGGAAGCGTTGGAACGGCTGCGCGCGATGGCGGCGGTCGGCCCCACGATCCAGGTGCAGCGCAACGAAGGGTCAGAAACCTTCATTGGTGGAGACGTGATCGGCAACGTGACCATCAACGGGGGTTAGCGGCTGTGAAAGAGCCTAGCCGGATACAGATCAATAACGGGCCCGGCACGGTCATCGGTAGGGACGTGCACGGCAACATCACCGTGAACATCATCTCTTCTGACGCTGTGGCCTTCCCTTCATCGGACGAGGAGGCGAAGCAGAGCCCCGAACTCGACGAACAGCAGGTCAAAGAAGCGACCGAGGAGGGCGATGGGGTAGGCGCGTTAATTCTCGCCTTGGTGATCGGCGTTCCGATGGTCGGCTGGATCGCAGTCAAGGTGTTCGGGATTGTTCACAAGGTGGCGGCCGCGGTGGGCAACGCCCTCGACTGGGTGGCTCCAGCTATCGCGATTCTGGGCGGAGTAGTGGCGGTCATGGGGCTTGGCGTTCTCATTGATTCTTACGCGGCGAGATACCGAGCATGCCGTCAGCCCCCTGTGCTGTATAGCAGTGAAGCACAGCAACCGCTGCAGCCTCAGGCGGCTGTCGTCGACCCTGGCAAGCCAGTAGATCAGGCCGAGTGACCCCTGCAACCTTGCTGCATGTAGTTCGCATCGAGGGGCACTCAGTCCGACAACGCCTCCTGGATCACCTCAGCTGCCCAAGCTGAGAGCGCGACTTCGGCGCTTACCAACCGGAGAGGTTCCGCGGAGGCCGCCGCCGCTCTACCCAGACCTGACGTCCGCGGTGTAGCCGCCCGGCGAACATGAGGAAGCATCCCCTGGGGCAGGATTTCTCAAAGTGATCTTGACCGGCTCTTCTGATAGCTCCACGGCGCGGCCCTGCCAGTCGCTGATGTCGTATGGCCCTCCAACCACCGTCACCACCGCGTCCACGTACGTTTCGGCGGTCAGGACGATGCGTATGTCACCTCCTGCGGTACAGGACATCACAGTCCTGCCTGCCACGGTCTCGTCCGGGAGGAAGGTATCGGACAGCTCGAATGGAATCGTCTCCGGATCGGAGAAGTGGGGAGTGAGGTCCGTATTCTGCTCGGTGTCGAGGTCCGGATGCGGCCCACAGATACCCCCTGTCTGCCTGCAGTGGGCACGGTGCGTGCCGCCTCCTTCTGATTCGCGTCGGACAGCACGGCATAGAAGACCGCCGCAGCACACAGTAAGCAGAGCGGTCCCGCCCACTTCGATGCCCTCACTCCCACGGCTACATTGTCGGCGATGACGACTCAACTAGGCCATCGTTTACCATAGATGTACTTTCCAAGCTGATGTCACGCATCTGCGTAGCAAGAGGCGTTCTGTCAGCGTCGACCAGTAGCCTGCGACGGTCAGCCGTGGCACGCCTGGAGGCTTCGTGGAAGCTACCGCTCTCGTCAGTCCCGACCGATTGTGGTCGGCACAGGAGGTCTTGGTGTGTCCGAGCCCTGTCCCGGCGGCGGCAGGAGTCTACGGGTGGCACTTCCAGCAGCCGCCCTACCCAGAACTGGACGCCGGACGTCTGCTCTACGTCGGCATAGCGCCGCGATACATGGCCAACCGGACCAGTACCCAAAACCTACGCAAGCGGGTGCGCTACCACTACCGGGGCAACGCGGCCGGCTCGACGCTGCGGCTCACTCTCGGTTGTCTGCTCGGACTTGAGCTGCGCCGCGTGGGCAGCGGTAGGCGGATGACCTTCGGCAGGGCCGGCGAAGCCACCCTGAGCCAATGGATGGCGGACAACGCGCGAGTGTGCTGGATCGAACAAAACGAACCATGGACCTTGGAGTCACAGCTCATCTCACAACTCGACGTCCCGCTGAACCTCGACCAGAACCGCCACAACGATTTCCACAACCGCTTGAAGGAGCTACGGGCCCGAGCGCGCCAGCGAGCTCGGGAGCTGCCGATCAGCTCGTAGGCCGTCGGATGGATCGGCCGACGGTCGTTGCACCGCTCCCTGTCAATGCGGCCCCACGTGTGCAGCGCCCCTCAGCAGGGCTTCCCGAGCAGTGCCCAATGAGCAGTGAAAACGATTGCGCTCGTACCGGCCATTGTTGCCCCGGCCTGAGTTGTTTACGAGGTCGACGACTGGAGTGGCCGACGTCTCGGCTCAAGTCGCCTCCCCATGCATCCCCTACCAATCCGACGCGGGACTATGAGTTCAATTTCGGGGCGGCACGCGGGGCTGTGGGTTGTCGACCGGCGGACGGCGCTGATTGCTGCCACAATCGCGATGGGAAATCCGCTCCACTCGCCTACAAATTACGCTGCGGGAAACCTTCGGACCATATCGATCAAAGCGCTTCCTGTGACTTCTTCAGTCATCGGGCCATTTCGGACATAGAAGCTGCCGTCGTACATCACCGGCGAACTCGTGGCTGAAGGCTCCAGTTTCCACAGCACGTAATCGCGGTACCTGAAAGGCGAAAGGGTAGAGGCAAGAGAGTCGGCAAAGTGCTTTTCTAGCTTGGAGCTCTTAATTTTGCCCACAAGCCAGCGAAAATGTTCGTCGATGGTTCGCCCCATCGCTTCCATCTCGTGCTGGGTGCCGGTCACATGAAAGTGGTCGATCCGATATCCGTCTATCCCAGCAAGCCTCTTGATGGAGGCGGCATCATCCGCGTCATCGGCAACTCCGATGAAGATTACGCCCTTGGCGCCAGCTTTGACGTTTGCCATCGCTGATGCGATTTTCATGATTTTCGCAAAGCTGCCTTCGTCGAACTGTGAAGGATCCTTTACAGTGCAAAATCCTTGCTTCAGCTCAAAGAGGGACTCCTCCGTCAAGGCCATTCGAAGTGTTGACTCGAACCGCAATGCTTGTGCTTGAAGCTGCAATTCGTGTTCGTCGGTAGTGGGCTCGAATGCTGCCCTTAGGGAACCCTTTACAGCTTCAACGAGAGCGGTCTTACGGACGCTGCCCCAATTCCCGCCACCTGGCACACTTAGATCCTTGTCCCAAAACCCTTTCAACGCCTGCGCGAACAGCTCCTTGCTTTTGGGGACGAGCCGCTCATCGTGGAGAAGTTGCTCGACTGCAACGAATAGGGCATGAAAATGCCTGGGGACTCCACGCGGATTCTGCTGCGTCACCGTCCAAGTGAAATATGGTGCGCCGGCTGTATCTAGAGTCTCCTTAATTAGGTCGAGGGTCTCCATGAATCGGCGTTCAATTTCCCCCCTTCCTATCGTGAGTACTCGTGCCCTGATTGACATCGCCGAGGTTGATGATGCCGTGCGTTCTTCGCTGTAGGCGGCGTTCCGATATTCCGTTCCACTCGACGCGAAGGGGTGAATAATTAGATCGAGCAGGAGGTCGAGCACCAGTTCCTCATCGCGCGACTCACGGACGGCGTCGCGTGAAAGAATTCCATGCTTGACCCAAAAGATGTCGGCGTCGTAGATGCCGTAATCAAGATCTTTATTGGTAATGCTGATCTTTGGCATGTCTTGCAGGTTGACATAATCAGTCAGCGACGCATCTCCGCGAATCGCTGCGCTAATCCTTCGGACGAGACTCGCGATTTCGGCAGTAGAGCCTGCTTGGCGGATCTCTTGCAGGCTCAGATGGCGTCCGGATGAGTTGATGCGCCTGAAGACCTCATCAACAGAAGACTCGCTCGCCGAACGATAGGTGGAAACCGGAAGCTGATAGTTGGTGAGGTCTCTGCAGGCTGCCCGATCCCAGACAGGGAGTCGCTGGGTAAGTTGTCCGCTATCCTTCAAAAATTTTGTGTCGGCCAGAGTTTCGACATCGAAGTACTTCCCATTCACGGGGTATTGATTCTCAATGAATGAAAAGATGGCGTCAAGTCGCTGCAATCCATCAATAACCTCCAAGCGTGCGAACTCTTCGTAAGTCCCCTCAGCGAGAAGGATAAGGGGAATTGGAAGCCGCTTGAAGACCGAATCGATGAGCCGTTGTTTTTCGTCGACAGCCCAAACAAGCTTCCGTTGGTAACGGCGGTTTACAAGAAATCGATTCTTGATGTAATCGCTGTAGAGTTGCTGAAGGCTCTCGCCCTTAACCGAGAGTTCCGTGCTCTCCGATTGCGTCACGCTGGTCCCCTCCCTCGTTGCGGCATGCGTTGCTCGCGGCGATCCGTTGCCACAGTGTGTCATCGCACGACCACTCTTAGGCTACCGAGGGGAGCCCGTCCGGCACATACGAATGGACTGATGAACAGTGGAGTTCGCAAGCCAGACCTAGTTCCGCGAAGGCTCTGCGCCGTCTTGGGCCGTGCGAGGTAGACCGCCACGACAGAAGGCCACAGCGGTTGACACCCCCCCCATAAACGATCTGCCACACTGGATCCACCGTGCCTGTACCCGGAGTGCACGTAGCGGCTGCATGCGGCCGGCGAGGCGGCTCGTGCAGGACTGGGACGACGACGCTGAGTACCACGCGGCGGCGGCTGCTCATGGGGCGTGATCGCTATTGCGTTGGCGTGCGGTCTGATTCTGATCGGTGTCGCGCTCATTGAGGTGCTCGGTCTCTTCGGGGTGTCTAAAGTGTCGTCAATCGTCTCTGGCTGACATCCATAGCTGACATCAACGGCGGCGGACGGATGTAGACCTGAGCGGTTCAGTGCGGCCCCGGGGCGTACGGGGCAGCGGCGCCGGCAGACGGCCGGGTGAACTTACAACGCAGTGATCGTGAAGCGGCGCGCACAGCCCTTTCAGCAGCTTCGATTGCCTAAGCTCCAGCCCTTCGCCACCTGAGCGCTTCCTCTCGCGCTGCGTTGGCTAGAGCTAGCACGGCTTCCACAGGGAGCGACAGCGGGAGTACTCCCGAGACATCAGTTGTTGTCGATGCCATCGACATGACCACGGTCGTGTCGATGCCCGCCTCATCCATGGCGCCCTTCAGCTCCGTCGCAGCGTCCACCGCGCTTCGCCAGCCGGCCACGTAGTCCACTCCACGTACCCACATCCAGCCGTCCGGTTCCAGAGCCTCGCCGTCGAAGTTCGGATCCATCGGATCGTGCTGCACAGAACGTCACTCCCAGGAGCAGTAGTTGAATACCTGGGGCAGGCCCCCCGCCGGTCAACGGGCATGACTGCGGCCCCAGTACCATCGGCACCGGGGTCCGCGAGGGCTCCGGACCGGACCACCCCGGATGCTGTCCAGGCGAGGGGTGGTCCGGTCTCACATGTCTTGGGTCAGCCGTTGTCAGGGGTGCTGATGACGACAAGCGGCACGACTATCGCCGCTCAGAAGGCCACGATTAGAACGCTGAATAATCGCTGTCTCACAGGCACTCACCGTCCGTCGGCGTCATGCGCCAGAAGCGTGTGACGGTCTCGCGGTACCCGCGGTGCGAGGGGTGTTGGCCGGTATGAGAGAAGCCCAGTCGCGTGCGGTCTCGAACTCTTCCGAGGGGTCTGCTGCGGCGTCGCAGGACATGCACTCCAGCTCGTGCACCATCTCGGGGGCTTCCGGAGCGGTCTCCGGTCCCATCGTCCATCTGAGATAGCGGAAGACGGACCTGGTCACAGCCCGCTCCTGCTGTGAGCGTTGAGCTCGGCCACCCGCGAACTCAGATCGTCACAGGAACCGAGCGGACGTAGATCCTCCGGGCGCGCGTCCCATTCGATCCCGCCTTGGGGCGGCCGTAGTTGTACGTGTGACCACCTGAAGTCCATGACCCGGCCGACCCGGCCGCTCCTGGTGTCCAGCGTCAAAGTGCCCACCGCGGGGGCTTTCTTGTCGCTCATGCAAGGAGGATCACGGCGATGCCCAGGACGTAGGAACCTCGCCCAAAACCCATTTTGGGACGTCCCAGAGGAGGTAGAACGTCCCTAGCAACGTCCCAACTTCCAGGGAGAGACTGCGGATGCCGAACGAGAGGCTTCGAGCCGCCATGGCAGCCGGAGGGTGGACCCATGCCACCCTCGCAGCGAGGGCTCAGGTGGACCCCAAGTCCGTAGAGCGATGGGTCAACTTGGGTCGGACGCCTCGACGAGCGACGGCCCTGCTGGCGGCTGAGACGTTAGGAGAAGACGTGCATGCACTTTGGCCGGCGCTCAGGCAAGCACGCTCTGCCCGCGCTGTCAGCTCCGAGCTGGTCGCGTTGTACGGCCAGCGGGCGGACGTTCCCGTATCCACGTTCACGGACATGCTGGCGGAGGCCGGCGAGAACATCGACGTACTCGTCTACGCGGCGGTCTTCCTGCACGAGGGGTTCCCCCGCCTGAATGACCTGCTTCGCGAGCGCGCCGCCGAAGGGTGCTCGGTACGTATCGCATTGGGCGATGCGGAGAGCGCGAACGTGCGGCAGCGCGGCGAGGAGGAACGGTTCGGCCACGGCATCGAATCGCGATGCCGGCTAGCCCTCATGCACTACCGGCCGCTGCTCGGGGTACCCGGAATCGAGATCCGGACCCACGAGACCACGCTGTACAACTCCATCTACCGGGCGGACGATCAGCTCCTGGCCAATGCCCATGTCTGGGGAGTGAACGCCTACGGAGCACCCGTGTGGCACCTTCGTCGGAACGGGGATGGTGGAATCTTCGACACCTATGCCCAGAGCTTCGACGCGGTCTGGACGACGGCGAAGCCAGTACCCGAGGAGTGAACCTGTCGCGCACCGAGTATTACGATGATCCCGATGCCCCCGAGCCCAACAGTCTCGTCGTTGCCGCTTCAGCCGTGGTGACCGACGACGAGGGCCGCATCCTGCTCCAGCGACGCCGGGACAACGACCTCTGGGCCCTGCCCGGCGGCGGCATGGAGATGACCGACTCCCTTCCCGGCACCGCGGTCCGGGAGGTCAAGGAGGAGACCGGCCTTGATGTGGAGATCACGGGGCTCGTGGGGACGTACACCGATCCTCGTCACGTGATCGCTTACACGGACGGGGAGGTGCGGCGGCAGTTCAACGTGTGCTTCACCGCGCGCCTCGTCGGAGGGCAGCTCGCCATCTCGGACGAGTCCACGGAGCTGCGGTTCATCCACCCCGACGAGATCGGCGATCTCCCGATGCACCACACGCAGCAGCTCCGTATCCGGCACTTCCTGGAGCATCGGGAGCGCCCCTACCTGGGGTGACGCTCCCGAGTCAGTCCCCGGCCGGAGCCACGCCCACCGGGCAGCTCACGCCCGTCCCGCCGATCCCGCAGTACCCCGCCGGGTTTTTGTCCAAGTACTGCTGGTGGTATCCCTCTGCCGGATAGAAGGGCCGGGAGGCGTCGGCGGGGAGGATTTCGGTGGTGATGTCGGTGTAGCCGGAGTTGTGAAGGACCGTGCGGTAGGCGTCGCGGGAGGCTTCGGCGGCCTGTTGCTGGGCGGGGGAGTGGGTGTAGACGGCGGAGCGGTACTGGGTGCCCACGTCGTTGCCCTGGCGGAAGCCCTGGGTGGGGTCGTGGGACTCCCAGAAGAGCTTCAGCAGGGTGCCGTACGAGACGATCTTGGGGTCGTAGACGACGCGGACGGCCTCGGTGTGGCCGGTGTGGCCGCTGCAGACCTCTTCGTAGGTGGGGTTCGGGGTGTGTCCGCCCTGGTAGCCGACGAGGGTGGTCCAGACGCCCTCGGTCTGCCAGAACTTCCGCTCGGCGCCCCAGAAGCAGCCCAGGCCGAAGTCGGCGATCTCCAGGCCGTCCGGGTACGGGCCGAGCAGCGGGTTGCCCAGGACGGTGTGCCGGTCGGGGACGGTGAAGGCCCGCTCGGGGCGCCCTTCGAGCGCTTCGTCCGGCGTGGGGAGGTGGTTCTTGAAGCGGGAGAAGAGCATGTGATCAAGCTCCTGGGCTGGGCGGGGAAGCGGCACACGGCGTTGCTTGTGTGTTAACGCCTGAGGGGCGAAGGGTATTCCGGCTCGGGCGGTGGGCGCGGTGGCCGCGGTGGCAGCCGCTCCGTCGTTCCGTCAGCTGCACTGCCAGGTGAACATCGCTCGGTCGAAGCGGCGTGCGGCCAGGTCCTCGGGGCGTATGAGCCAGTAGAGGGCGCCACAGTCGCCCCACATCATGTCGGCGTCGTGGTCCGTGTCGATCTGGGCGAGCAGGACCCAGCGGAACACCTCCTCCTCGAGGCGGGGGTCGTCCCACGGTGGGCTGCCCAGGACACCGTGGGCGACCTCGGACTCCACCGCGTCCTGTGCGGGGTTCGCGTGGCCGCCGAGGCGGTGTTCGGTGCCCCCGGAGTGGTCGTACAGGGCCTCCTGGAAGTCTTCGCCCCACAGCGGGTGGTCGTCCGGCAGCGAGGCGAACTCCCGGTGGACCAAGGGGTGCCAGGAGTCCGGGGCGGTCGCCTCCGCGCGTGCCGTCAAAGGCACCTCGGGGTAGGGCTGGAGCCCCTTCGGCGTGGCGGGTGTGGTGGTGGGGATGTCCGCCGGTATGTACAGCACGCGGGCGCCCGCCCAGGTGTCCGGTTCATGGGGCGCGACCAAGGCGTCGCCGTCGTCGAGCTGACCGTCGAAGTAGAAGAAGGCCAGTGTGCCGTCCGTCGGTATGGCGATGTCGAGGGCGGACGAGGGGAGCTGGGCGCAGTCGAGCGAAGCGATGAAGGCGAGCGGGCCGTGGCCCTCCCAGACGGGCCATTCCGCGCCCTCGGGCAGCTCCGGGACGCCGCCGAGCCGGCCGACGACGGGGGCGGTCGCGGGATCCGCGGCCTTCTCCAGGCGCAGGCCCGGCCGGAGCAGGCCGATCCACCGTTCGGCGATCTCGGCGGGCAGGTGCGTGTGGGCGAGGGTGTGCAGCGGGTCGACGGTGCTCTGTGTCATGTGGTCATGATGCACGGGGGCACTGACAGTCGGCCGCGGGCGCGTTGAGCCGGCGGGCCGGAGGAGCCGGGGTCCGGAGTCCTTGCGAGTCGGACGGAGCCGGGGTTCGGAGTCGTTGCGAGTCGGGCGGAGTCGTTGGGAGTGGGCCGGAGTCGTTGGGAGTGGGCCGGAGCCGTTCGGAGGTGGCGTCCGGCTCGTCCCCGGGTTCCGGGCCGTGCGCTGCGCGCCGCCCGCCCCTCTGCGCGCCGCCCCTCCTTCTGCGCGCCGCCTGTCCCTCCGCGCGCAGCCCGTTCCTCCGCGCGTCCCGCTCCGCCGCTCTACTGCCCCGCCGGCGGAAAGCCCGCCGCGTTGCCGCCCAGTTGTTCCCAGCCCGCGATGGCCAGGGCACGGTAGGCGGCGTATTCGGCGGCGGGGCTGCGGCCGTACGACCAGGGGACGGCGCCGACATGGCCGTCGACCAGGCGGAGTTGTTCCATGGCCTCGGCGTAGCGCTCGGCGCGGACCAGGAACCAGACCAGCAGGTGGCGGACGTGCGGTGCCATGGGGTGGTCGGCGGGGGCCTCGCGCAGGGCGAAGTGGGCGCCTTCGATCGCGCGCTCGACGACCGCGCTCCGGTAGAGGCCGCGGACCAGGTTGGCCTCGGGGAGGTGGTCGTAGACGGCGAAGAGGGGGAGGGCCGGGAGGAGGGTCTTGGCGGGGGCGGCGGCCGCCGCGCGCTCGGCGAAGGCTTCGGCCTCCTTGCGGGAGCCGTGCCACTTCTCGGACCAGTAGGGGAGCGCGGCGAGGTGTGCGCCCATGTGCTGCGGGGCGCGCTGGGCGACCTTCGTCCACAGCTCTTCGTAGTCGGCGGGGCGGTCGCCCAGGCCGCGGGCGACGGCCAGCTCGGTGATGTAGGGGATCGGGCTGCCGGGCGCCAGCAGGGCCGCCTCCCGGCAGACCGTACGGGCCTCTTCGAGGATCATGCGGAAGTCCTGCGAGCCCGGGTCGCGCAACGCCTGGACCACCAGGAACTGGGCGTGCGTCTGGGCGCCGCCCGGGTCCTTGGGCGCCTCCGAACGCCAGGTGCGCAGCCAGATCCCGCCGGTCCGCCCGCCGTCGCCGTACCCCGGGGCCGTGCCGCGCCGCTGCTGCTCCGTCGCCTCCTCCGCGGCCAGCTCGAACGCCGCGGCGCCGGCCAGCGTCTGCACCCGCTGCCAGCGTCGCTCCCAGTCGTCGCCGGTGGACTTCAGCAGCGCGGCGGCCGGGCGCCAGTCGTGTGTCCGGCGCATCTCCTCCAGCGCATCGGCCAGTTCCTGGTCGGGGCCGGGCAGCCGGACGTCGAGCTCGTCCAGCGGGACGAAGCCGTAGCCGGCCATCGGGTCGGAGGCCACCACCAGGCCCTGCCGGGTGTGCTGTACGGCCCGCCGGCGCCGCATCCAGGGCAGGAAGACGAAACCGCCGAGCGCGAGCGCGGCGAAGAGAACGAGCAGAGCGTCCATGTGGGGTGTCCTGTACCTGTACGGCTGTCGGTAGCGGTGTCCGGTGGAGATGTCGGGAGCGGTACCCGGGCGCGGTACCCGGGGCGGTAGGCCGTGGGCCGTAGTGGTCACGGCTGCCGGTGTAACGCTAACGGTGCGGGGCGGTGGGGGGACCGGAGAGGCGGGAGCGGGGGGAGGGAGGAGTGGCGGGGAGGGGGAGTGGCAAGGGCAGTGGTGATGGCGGGGAGTGGTGGAGTGGTGACGCGCGGTTGGGGTGGTGTGCTGGGGGCCGGTGAGAGGTCCTGTGGCCTTGCGGTCCCGGGGCTCTTCGGTTCTTCGTTCTTCGTATGTATCCACTATCCAGGCAAGCAGAAAGTTCCGAAAAGTAAGGTTGCGAGGCCGACTACCCTCGGTTGGCATGAGCGATCAGCGCGAACCACGCCACCAGCATTTCGAAACCGTTGCCATCCACGCAGGCCAGGAGCCCGACGAGGCCACCGGCGCGGTGGTACCGCCCATCTACCAGGTATCCACGTACAAGCAGGACGGAGTCGGCGGGCTCCGCGGCGGCTACGAGTACAGCCGCAGCGCCAATCCGACCCGTACCGCCCTGGAGGAGAACCTCGCGGCTCTCGACGGCGGCCGCCGCGGCCTCGCCTTCGCCTCCGGCCTCGCCGCCGAGGACTGCCTGCTGCGCACCCTGCTGAGCCCCGGCGACCACGTCGTCATCCCCAATGACGCCTATGGCGGGACGTTCCGTCTCATCTCGAAGGTCGTCGAGCGCTGGGGTGTGGAATGGTCGGTGGCCGACACCTCCGACCCGAAGGCCGTACGCGATGCGCTGCGGCCCCGTACGAAGGCGATCTGGGTCGAGACCCCCAGCAACCCGCTGCTCGGTATCAGTGACATCGCGGCGCTGGCCGGGGTCGCCCATGACGCCGGGGTCAAGCTGGTCGTCGACAACACCTTCGCCAGCCCCTACCTTCAGCAGCCGCTCGCCCTCGGCGCGGACGTGGTGGTCTACTCCACGACCAAGTACATGGGCGGGCATTCGGACGTGGTCGGCGGCGCGCTGGTCGTCAACGACGACGCCCTCGGCGAGGAACTGGCCTACCACCAGAACGCGATGGGCGCGGTCGCCGGACCGTTCGACGCCTGGCTCGTGATGCGCGGCATCAAGACGCTCGCCGTCCGTATGGACCGCCACAGCGCCAATGCGGCACGCATCGCGGACCTGCTCGCCTCGCACAGCAAGGTCACCCGCGTCTACTACCCGGGGCTGGCCGAGCACCAGGGCCACGAGGTCGCCGCCAAGCAGATGCGGTCCTTCGGCGGCATGGTGTCGTTCCAGGTTGCGGGCGGTGAGCAGGCGGCGGTGGAGGTCTGCAACCGCGCCAAGCTGTTCACCCTCGGCGAGTCGCTGGGCGGCGTCGAGTCGCTGATCGAGCACCCGGGGCTGATGACGCACGCCTCGACGGCCGGGTCGCTGCTGGAGGTCCCCGACGACCTCGTGCGGCTCTCGGTCGGCATCGAGTCGGTCGACGACCTGCTGGCCGATCTCACGCAGGCGCTGGGCTGACGCAGGTTCCGGGCTGACGCAGGCTCCGGCCTGACGCACCGGTCGCTCGCCGCCGGTCGCTCACCACCCCTCCGCGGGAGGGGTGGTGCCGGCCGGCGGGGGCAGCCGGGCGTGATCCACGGCTACGGCCGCCCAGGCCAGCGCCGCCAGCGCGAGCAGCGCGCACAGCCAGCCGAGGCGGCGCAGCAGCCTGCGGTGGGCCAGCAGGCGGCGGCCGCGGGCGACGGCCCGGTCGGCGAGACCGGGCGGGACGAGCGGATGCGGACCGGCCAGCATCCGCCGTACCTCGGTCTCCTTGCGGTCGGGGAGACTCATGCCGGGGAGGGCTCCGGTCCGGCGCGGCGGCTGCGCATCTCCGCGATCGCGTGCAGGCACAGGGTGTGTACCCGCTCGGCGGGCAGCCCGAGTTGGGCCGCGGTCTGCTCCTCGCCCACGCCCTCGTACAGCCGCAGGACGAGGACCAGGCGCTCCCGCGGGGGCAGTCGGTCCAGCAGTCCGCCGCGCGGCCGGCGGTGCCGCCAGGCGGTGTGTGCGAAGTAAGCCGCCAGCTCCCGGCGGGTGCGCTCGTACGGATCGTCGCCGCGCAGCCGGTCCCAGACGGCGTAGGTCCGCGCGAGTGCGCAGGTCAGCAACTCCTCGGCGGCCGGGGCGGGTCGGGAAGCGGGCTCGCCGGTCAGCAGCGTGGCGATATGCAGGAGGCGGCCCGCCGCGCCCGCCACGAACAGTTCGAACTCTCGTGCCCGGCGGCGCTCTCGCGCCGGTCGTCGCTCTCGCACCGCGCCTCCCGGATGACGGACACCCGGCCTCGGGAGATCCCTCATCCCTGGGGACACCCGGCCCCCGGCCCCTGGGTGGGCTCCTATGGCACGGCAGTGCAGCCACCGGGTCAAGAGGTATGACGGGTGCGGCGGTCCGCGGGCAGACAGTCCGGGAGGCGGCCAGGCGCGCGGCGGGGCAGGCAGCGAGCCGCGAGCCGGCGGTCAGGCGCGTGGGGGCCGGGCAGGCGGGCTGTCGGGCAGTCGGCGGTCCAGGACGCCCGCGGGACTTCATGTCACGACTTCACGTCACGACTCACGCCAGGGCATACCCCAGGGCATCACCCCAGGACATCACCTCAGGCCATCACGTCAGGACGTCGGCCCCACCGGCGTCAAGGACGCGGTGATGTCGGAAAGGGAGGCGTTGAAGCGCGTCAGGAGTGTGGTGAACGCCGTGCGCTCCTCCTCGGTCCACTGCTCCGTCACCAGCGCCATCAGCGCGCGGCGGGACGTGCGGACCTCCTCCAGGCGGGCGAGGCCGCGCTCGGAGAGCTGAAGCACCACGGCCCGGCCGTCCTCCGGATGGGTGGCACGGCTGACCAGCCCGGAGTCGACCAGCGGGGCGACCTGCCGGGTGACCGTCGAGGAGTCGATGCCCATACCGGCGGCCAGGGCCTTCACGCCCATCGGGCCTTCCTGGTCGAGGCGGTTGAGCAGCAGGTAGGCGGCGCGGTCCATGGAATTGCGCGCCTGCCCGACGCCGCCGAGCCGGCTCTGTTCTGCGCGGCGGGCGAAGACGGCCACTTGGTGCTGCAGCGCGTCGAGGAGCGCGGGGTCGGTGTGGGTCGTCATGTCCGAAGAGGTGGGCATGGCCGGGAGCTCGCTTCGATGGAAGTGCGTATGGATGGGAGGACAGAGTACGCGGACCCGGCGTGAGGCGTCCCTGGGCTGTCCATTCCGATAACGCCCCGTAACCCCGGGTGGCCGTACGGGGCAGCGCCGTACGCGTCCCGTGCGCGCTGATCACCATTCGGGCAGAAAACGCTCCGCGGAGGGCGAACTGCAAGACTGGCGATATGGCTGACCACACGCCGCGTACGCCGCACGGAACCTCCGCCTCCGCGCACCTCGCCGAGGACCCGGTCGCCCCGGTGACGGTCGATGACGTGCGCGCGGCGCACAAGATGCTCTCGGGCGTCTCCCGGGCCACCGCGATGGAGGGCAGCCGCTACCTGTCCGGGCTGGTCGGCGCGCCCGTCCACCTCAAGTGCGAGAACCTTCAGCGCACCGGCTCCTTCAAGATCCGTGGCGCCTACGTACGGATCGCCGGGCTCTCGGCGCGGGAGCGGGCGGCCGGTGTGGTGGCCGCCAGTGCCGGCAACCACGCACAGGGCGTGGCGCTCGCCGCGTCGTTGCTGGGGGTGCGGTCGACGGTGTTCATGCCGGTCGGCGCCCCGTTGCCGAAGGTGGCCGCCACCCGCGAATACGGCGCCGAGGTACGGCTGCACGGCCAGGTCGTGGACGAGACGCTGGCCGCCGCCCAGGAGTACGCGCACGAGACCGGCGCGGTCTTCATCCACCCCTTCGACCACCCCGACATCATCGCCGGTCAGGGCACCGTCGGCCTGGAGATCCTGGAGCAGTGCCCCGAGGTGCGGACCATCGTCGTCGGGGTCGGCGGCGGCGGTCTCGCCGCGGGGGTCGCGCTCGCGGTCAAGGCGCTGCGGCCCGATGTGAAGGTCGTCGGGGTGCAGGCGGCGGGGGCGGCCTGCTATCCGCCGTCGCTGGCGGCCGGGCGCCCGGTGGCGATCGAGGGACTTTCGACGATGGCGGACGGCATCAAGGTGGGGCGGCCCGGCGAGGTGACCTTCGGGATGGTCGCGGCGCTGGTGGACGAGGTCCGTACGGTCACCGAGGGCCAGCTCTCCAGCGCGCTGCTGCTGTGCCTGGAGCGGGCGAAGCTGGTGGTGGAACCGGCCGGGGCGAGTCCGGTGGCGGCGCTGCTCGCCGATCCGGAGCCCTTCCAGGGGCCGGTGGTCGCGGTGCTGTCCGGCGGCAATGTCGACCCGCTGGTGATGCAGCGCATCCTGCGGCACGGTATGGCGGCCGGCGGGCGCTACCTCTCGCTGCGGCTGCTGCTGACGGACCGGCCGGGGGCGCTGGCGATGCTGCTCGGGGTGCTGTCCGAGGCCGACGCGAATGTGCTCGACGTCGGCCATGTGCGGACGGACCCCCGGCTCGGGCTGACCGAGGTCGAGGTGGAGCTGCATCTGGAGACGCAGGGGCCGGCGCACTGCGACGAGGTGCGCGCGGCGCTGCACGAGGCGGGGTACGTCATCGCGGAGTAGTGGCGGCACGCGCCCGCGGTATGCGTACGGGCTCGCATCGGCGATGAGGGCCGGCGGTGCGGCGGAGCGTGTACGGGCTGGCGGTGTGGCGGAGCGCGTACGGGCCGGCGGTGCGGTCGAGTCTGCAGATGCCGCACGAGGTGCCGAGGTGCCGCAAAAAGGGATCGCCGTAAAGGGATGGGGCGCGGGGGTCCCGTGGGTATAGCGTGGCGCCCCCACACGCGCCGGGCGAACGACTGTTCCCCCTCTGTGCGTGCGCGGAAAATCGAAATTTGTATCGCGATGTATCGCGTTTGGTTGTACCGTCGTGGTTACGGGGTGCCGGGCAGTCGTGGCGTTCCGTTGCGGATGAATGCCGCAGAGCGGGCATAGGCCGCCAATCGTAATATTCGACCTGGAACTGACCCAAGCCATGGGAGACCCCATATGCCAGGCGCCATTTACGCCGAAGGTCTGGTGAAGACCTTCGGTGACGTGAGGGCACTGGACGGCGTCGATCTCGACGTCCCCGAAGGAACCGTCCTCGGAATGCTCGGCCCCAACGGTGCCGGCAAGACCACTGCCGTACGTGTCCTGACGACCCTGCTCCGGCCCGACCGGGGCAGGGCGGTGGTCGCCGGGATCGACGTCCTCGCGCAGCCCGACGAGGTGCGGCGCTCGATAGGTCTGTCCGGTCAATTCGCCGCCGTGGACGAGTACTTGACCGGCCGCGAGAACCTGACCATGGTCGGCCAGCTCTACCAGATGAGCGGACGCGACGCCAAGCGCCGGGCCGCTGAACTGCTGGAACGCTTCCACCTCGGTGACGCCGCCGACCGCACCGCCAAGACCTACTCCGGCGGTATGCGTCGCCGGCTCGACCTGGCCGCAGCCCTGGTCGTCAGCCCGCCCGTGATGTTCATGGACGAGCCGACCACCGGCCTGGACCCCCGGAACCGCCAGGCGCTGTGGGACGTCATCCAGGAACTGGTCGCGGGCGGCACGACCCTGCTGCTCACCACGCAGTATCTGGAGGAGGCCGACCGCCTCGCCCACGACATCTGCGTCGTCGACCACGGCAAGGTCATCGCCCGCGGCACCTCCGACCAGCTCAAGGCGCGTACCGGCGGCGAGCGTGTCGAGGTCGTGGTGCACGCCCCCGAACACCTCACCGTCGCCGACGAGGTCCTGCGCGGCTTCGGCAAGGGCGAAGGCACGGTCGAACCGCACACCCGCAAGCTCACCATCCCCGTGACGGGCGGCGCCAAGCTGCTCGCCGAGGTCATCCGCGAACTGGACGTGCGCGGGGTGGAGATCGACGACATCGGGCTGCGCCGCCCGACCCTCGACGATGTGTTCATCTCGCTGACCGGGCACGCCGCGGAGGCGGCGGAGGAGAACGGCGCGGGCGGCAAGGGCTCCGTGGGGCGGCAGAAGCGGGGCGGCAAAGACGGCAAGGAGGGCAAGGGCGGCAGGGGCGGCGGCGCCGGGGCGGCCGGTCCGGGCGAGGCGGGTCCGGGCGAGGCGGGGCAGGCGGCCCGGGTGGCCGAGGCGGGCGCGGGCGTACCGGCCGGCAAGGAGGGCGTGAAGTGAGCACGGTGACCGAAGCGGCCGGCGACGCCGGTATCCGCACCCCGCAGGCGCGCGGCGGCTTCAGCCGGTCGGTACGCGACTCCCTGGTCGTCGCCAGGCGCAACCTGATCCGGATGATCCGGATCCCCGAAGTAGTGATCTTCGGCCTCATTCAGCCGATCATGTTCGTGGTGCTGTTCACCTACGTCTTCGGCGGCTCCATCAACGTCCCCGGCGCCCCGCCGGGCGACGATCAGGCCTACCACGAGTTCCTGATGGCCGGGATCTTCGCGCAGACCGTCACCTTCGCCACGGCGGGCGCCGGCGCGGGGATCGCCGATGACATGCACAAGGGCCTGATCGACCGGTTCCGGTCGCTGCCGATG
Source organism: Streptomyces sp. NPDC047049 (assembly GCF_040643995.1). NCBI lineage: Bacteria > Bacillati > Actinomycetota > Actinomycetes > Kitasatosporales > Streptomycetaceae > Streptomyces > Streptomyces sp. NPDC047049. The sequence goes on from NZ_JBEYVM010000003.1 coordinate 277,517, forward strand.
TCCCGCGGTGCGGTGCTCACCGGCCGTACCCTCGCCGACCTCGTGCAGACCGCGCTGACGCTGGTGGTGCTGGCGGTCGTCGCGCTGCTGATCGGCTGGCGGTCCCACGAGAACCTGGTCGAGGTGCTGGCCGGCTTCGCGCTGCTGCTCCTGCTCGGCTACGCCTTCTCCTGGATCGGCGCGCTCATCGGCCTGACGGTGCGGACGCCCGAGGCGGCCACCTCGGGCGGGCTGATCTGGCTCTTCCCGCTGACCTTCATCTCGAACGCGTTCGTCCCGGTCAACGGCATGCCGTCGTTCCTGCAGCATGTCGCCGAGTGGAACCCGTTCAGTGCGACGGTGGCCGCCGCCCGGCAGCTGTTCGGCAACACCATCGACAAGGCGCCCACGTCGGTGACCGGGGCCTGGCCGATGGACCACCCGGTGCTGGCCTCGGTGATCTGGTCCGTCCTGATCATCGCGGTCTTCCGGACGCTGGCGGTCCGGAAATACCGGTCGGCGACGGCCTGAGGGTGCCACCGAGCGGTACGGCCCAGGGCGGGCACGGCCGGAGCGGTGGCGGCCTGCCGGGTTACGGCCTGCCGGGTTACGGCCTGGCAGGTTGCGGCCCGGCGGCTTGCGGGACGAGGGGTGACGGTCGCGGCGGCCTGGTGCCGCGGGCATGACGAAGCGGCCCGGAGTACCCATGGTGCTCCGGGCCGCTTCGCTGTCTCAGGGGTGTCTCGGGCGTCAGCCGGAGTACGGCTTCGCGTCGAGGATCTTCACGGTCGCCTTCTTGCCGTTGGGAAGCTCGTACTCCGCCTCGGCGCCGACCTTCTTGCCGTTCACGCCGGTGCCCAGCGGCGACTGGGGGGAGTAGGTCTCGATGTCCGAGCTCGCGTACTCCCGGGAGGCCAGAAGGAACGACAGCGTGTCGTCCGGGTCCCCGTCGAACGCGATGGTGACGACCATGCCGGGAGCGACGACGCCGGTGGCGGCAGGCGCTTCGCCGACCTTGGCGGTCTGCAGCAGCTGGGTGAGCTGGCGGACACGCAGTTCCTGCTTGCCCTGCTCTTCCTTGGCCGCGTGGTACCCGGCGTTCTCCTTCAGGTCACCTTCCTCGCGGGCCGCCGCGATCTTCTCGGTGATCTCGGCGCGTGCGGGACCAGACAGGTGCTCCAGCTCTGCCTTGAGCTGGTCATACGCCTCCTGGGTAAGCCAGGTGACGTTTTCGCTGGTCTGGGTCACAGGTGCTCCTCGTCGGTACTGGGGATAAATCAAACGCCCTACCAGGAAGGTTTGCGCCTTCACAGGTGGGCGAAACCACGAGCCTAACAATTCCGGCACAAAACGGGGAAGAGGAAATTCACAGCGGCCGCACAGGGACGCATCATCGCTGCTCAGAGGCGGTGACGACACGCCCTGCGGGTGGGCGGGTGCGGAGAGCGGTGAGCGGCAGGCGGGGCGGGGCGTCAGGCGTGGCCGTGGCGGTGGCCGCGCCCGAGGCCGTGCGGGTGAGCCGCCGCCCGTAGGCCGGGGCAGCCATTGCCGGGAGGCCGAGGGGGCGGCCGTTGCCCGGAGGCGGGGCGGTCAGCCGTTGCCCGAGGGCGTGCAGCCGACGAGGACGGCGTTGGTGGCCCGCTTCGTCGTGCGCACCGTGACCTCGGTGTCCACCTGGGCCGAGCGCTGGTCGATGGTGACATCCTTGCGGCCGACCTCGGAGCCGTCCTCGGCCTGTGAGCGGAGCGTGCAGACGCCCTTGTCGTCCATGTCCTTGACGACCTCGAGATGGACCTTGACGGCGTGGTCGGAGACCGCGTCCCAGGTGATCACGCGGGCGCTGAGGTCCTGCCCCGAGATGTACGAGACGCCGCACCAGCCGATCACCGCCAGCAGGGCGGCGCCGAGCACCGCCCCAATGATCTTGAGGTTACGGTCCGCACGCGCATCCGCGGAGCGGCCGTAGCGTCCGTCGGGGAGCCCTTCGCGCACCGCGGTCATGATCCATCCTCCTGGTCGGGGGACCTGGGCCACGAACCCCCGGGGGGTCCCCGCCCCAGGGAATACAGCGCCCCCTCGCTTCGGTCACTATAGGAGGCATCTTCTCCGGCCCTTTACTGAGGATCGAGTCTTGACTGAGCAGCTGCGATTGATGGCGGTCCACGCCCACCCCGACGACGAGTCGAGCAAGGGTGCGGCCACGATGGCCAAGTACGTGTCCGAGGGGGTGGACGTGCTGGTCGCCACCTGCACAGGCGGTGAGCGAGGTTCCATCCTCAACCCCAAACTCCAGGGAGACCCGTACATCGAGGAGCACATCCACGAAGTACGGAAGAAGGAAATGGACGAGGCCCGGGAGATCCTGGGCGTCAAGCAGGAGTGGCTCGGCTTCGTCGACTCCGGGCTGCCCGAGGGCGACCCGCTGCCGCCCCTGCCCGACGGCTGCTTCGCGCTGCAGGACGTCGACGAGGCGGCCGGGCGGCTGGTCAAGCTGATCCGGGAGTTCAAGCCGCAGGTCATCACGACCTACGACGAGAACGGCGGCTATCCGCACCCGGACCACATCATGACCCACAAGATCACGATGGTGGCCTTCGAGGCGGCCGGCGACCCGGAGAAGTACCCGGAGGCCGGTGAGCCCTGGCAGCCCCAGAAGCTCTACTACAACCAGGGCTTCAACAGGCCGCGCACGGTCGCGCTGCACGAGGCGCTGCTGGAGCGCGGCATGGATTCGCCGTACGGCGAGTGGCTGGAGCGCTGGAAGCAGTTCGAGCAGCGCGAGCGCACGCTGACCACCTATGTCCCGTGCGCCGACTTCTTCGAGATCCGTGACAAGGCGCTGATCGCCCACGCCACCCAGATCGACCCCGACGGCGGTTGGTTCCGGGTGCCGATGGACATCCAGCGCGAGGTCTGGCCGACGGAGGAGTACGAGCTCGCGAAGTCGCGGGTGGACACTTCCCTCCCCGAGGACGACCTCTTCGCGGGCATCCGCCACAATTGAGTCCATGATGAGCGCGACCAGCACCCTCGCCCTGACGCACTTCGTCACCCTTGCCGACACCTTCGACAAGGACAAAGTGACCCCCGGCGTCCTCGGCTTCATCGTCTTCGCGGTCATCGGCGGCGCCGTGTGGCTGCTGATGAAGTCCATGAACAAGCAGATGAAGAAGGTGGACTTCGAGGAGCAGCCGGAGGACGGCGAGGCGGGCAGCACCGCCTCCGCCGCCACGCCGGCACCGAAGCCGAAGACCAGCTGAGTCCGGCCGAGGACCGGCCGAGGGCGGGCCGGCGGGTGCGGGAAGACCGGGTGGCGGTCGACGGCCGGCCGATGGACACGGCCGGCTGACCGGCCCGGCGGCTCGTCGGCCCGAGCGGCCGGCGAGCCGGGGCCGATCGTCACTTTGTGCCGGTCGGGGCGACCGGCACCCCCATGACCTCGCGCGCATGGCGGTTGGGCACCATGCCGAGCCGCCATGCCTGCCACCCCGCCTCCGGCTCCACCCCGCGGTCCAGCAGCAGCGCGAACGCCTCCGCGCAGTCCTCCAGCTTGGAATCGCGGGCCGCATGCTTCTCGCGGATCAGCTGCGCCAGCTCCTCCTGGGCGACGGCCGCGCCCACCACGCTGCCACCCGGTGAGGCGAGCGGCAGCAGCGTGCAGCGCAGGAACCGTGCCCAGTCCTCGCCGCGCCGGTCGCCGTAGCCGGCGAAGAGGCGCGCCGCCTCGTCGGCGAACTCCAGCGCCTGCGCGGCCTTGCCGTTGCCGGCGTCGATGATCAGCAGTTCCAGGCAGGACCACGCCTCCCCGTGCGGCACCCCTATCCGCTGGAAGTCCTTACGGGCGTCCTGCAGCAGCTGCCGGGCGAAGCCGCTGTTGCGCAGCGAGCCGGTCTGCTCCGCCCGCAGATCGCGGGTGACCCGCCCGGAGTGATGCCGGGCACAGGCCAGGCCGTAGCCGTCCTGCATGCGGCTGAACATCGTCCGCGACCGCTCCAGCTGCCGCAGCGCCGCGTCGTGCTCGCCGCGCTCCTCCAGCGCCTGGCCCAGGTAGTACATCGTCCAGGCCTCACCCCGCGCGTCCTCGTGCTGGTGGTGCAGCGGCAGGGCCTGCCGGAGCTGGTCCACCGCGGGGCCCGGCTCGCCGTCCACCAGCCGGGCACGCGCCAGCTGCGTCATCGCCCAGGCCTCGCCGCGCTCGTCGTGCGTACGGCCGTAGAGCCCCAACGCCGCCTGCAGCGCGCTCTCCGCCGCCGGTACGTCGCCCCGGCGCAGATGCACCTGGCCGAGCTGGAAGTGGGCCCATGCCTGGCCGTGGATGCTCTCGCTCTCCTCGTGCAGCTCCAGTGCCTCCCGCAGCATGGCGAGCGCGTCGGCGAGCTGGGCACGGTCCCGCTCCACCGCCGCCAGGGCGTGCAGCGTCCAGGCCCGGTCGCCGTGCATGTCCGCGCCGGACTGCAGCGAAAGCGCCTCACGGAGCTTGGCCGCGGCCTCCACGAGGTTGCCCTGCTGCTGCAGCGTGATGCCCAGATCGCGCAGCGCACGGGCGGCGCCGGCCGGATGCTGCGCCTCGAAGTACAGATCGACCACCGACGACAGCGTGGTCCGTGCCTTGTCCAGCTCGCCGAGCTGGCGGGCCGCCACACCCGTACGCCACTGCACCGAGCGGACCAGCAGCCCCTGCCCGACGGCCCGGGTCAGCTCGCTCAGCTCGCCGAGGCGGTAGAGGTCCCCGCGCAGCAGGCAGTAGTCGGCCAGCGCGCCCAGCAGATGCGAGACCGCCGCCTGGTCCACGCCCTGGTCGGCGTGGCGCAGCGCGGCCGTGATGAAGCTGGTCTCGTCGTCCAGCCACTGCAGGGCCGCGTCCAGGGAGGTGAAGCCGTGCGAGCCGAAGCGGTCGGCGCGGGTGGACGTCCGGCCGTCGACCAGCCGGATGACCGAGTCGGCCAGCTCCGCATAGCCGCGGATCAGCCGCTCCTGGGCCGCGCCGCGCTCCTCCGGCTCCTCCTCGTCCAGCAGCCGGTCGTGCGCGAAGCGGTGCACCAGGGCGTGCAGGCGGTAGCGACGGCCCCGCACATGCTCGATCAGCCCGGCCCGGGCCAGCGTCGTCAGTTCCCGCTCGGCCTCCGCCTGCTCGACGCCGAGCAGCGCCGCCGAGGCCGCCGCCCCCAGGCTCGCCCGGCCCACCAGCGCCAGCCGGCGCAGCAGCCGCCGGGCGGTCTCCGACTGGTCGGCGTAGCGCAGCCACAGCGCACGCTCCACGGGTGACACCTCGCCGTGGGCCGCCAGGTCCGTGGCCAGTGCGGTGGCGGTGCGCGAGCCCAGCGCGGAGCCCGCCACCCGCAGCGCCAGGGGCAGGCCCGCGCACAGGTCGGAGATCTCTTCGAGGGCCTGTGCGTCGTAGGGGCCCGTCTCGTCCGCGGTGTCGTCGCCGGCCGCGGCGGAGGCGCGCAGCAGCTCTTCGGTGCCCGCGGCGTCCAGTGCTCCCACCGGCAGGTGGTGCACCCAGGCCTCGATGTCCTCCGGCAATTCCAGCGGCATACGGGAGGTGACCAGCACCAGGCTGTCGGACCGCTCCGGCACCAGGGTGCGCACCTGCTCGGGATCCGCGGCGTCGTCCAGCAGCACCGTCACCGGAAGGCCCGTCAGATGCTGGTGGTAGAGATCGGTGAGCCGTTTGACGTGCTGCTCCTGGGACGGGCGCTCGCGGAACAGCAGTTGCTCGCGGGGCGCGCCCAGCCGGTTGAGCAGATGCAGCAGGGCATCCCGGGTCGGCAGCGGCACTTCACCAGGGGTGTCGCTGCGCAGGTCCACCACACAGGCGCCGCGGAACTGATCGCGCAGCTGATGCGCGGCCCGCACCGCCAGCGCCGTACGCCCCGAGCCCGGCTCGCCGTGGAGTACCACCACCGTCGGCCTGGTCTCCGTGCTCGCGCGGGCCGCGTGCACCCACTGCGCGATCTGCGTCAGCTCCGTCCGCCGCCCGGCGAACGGGCCGTCCGGATGCGGAAGTTGGGCGAACGAGTGCTCCAGCAGGGACCGCTGCCGGGCCGCGGCGCTGCGGTCCGCGCCGCGCAGCTGCGGTCCGCGGCCGCTCTTCGAGGCGGCGGGCCCCGCGGCCGTACCGCCGCGAGCGGCCGCCGTCAGCATCCGCTGCTGGTCCAGGAACGGCCGGATGCCGCGTACCTCCAACGCCGTCAGCCACTGCAGACGTAACTGCTGCGCGCCGCCGGGCCGGCCGAGCATCCCGGCCTCCCGGTGCGCCGCCGGCCAGTGGCCCGCGGTCAGCTTCAGGACCGTGGCGGCCGCACCCGCCACCACCACGGCCGCCCCCACACCCAGCGCCGGCCCCGCTCCCGTGCCGTACACGAGGTCCGTACCGAACGCCGCCACCGCCGCCACGGCCGTCGCCACCGCGGGGGTGCCCAGCTCCTTGCGCGACAGCCGCCGGGACAGCGACGTCCGGCCGGCGGCGGCCTCGTCCAGCGCCCGGACAAACGCGGTGTACTCCTCGGCGGCGCTGCCCGCCAGCTCCTCCAGCGCCGCCCGCGCCCGGCCGAGCAGCGCGTCCCCGTCGAGCCGTCCGCCCGAGCGCCGTACCTCCTCCTCGACCGCCCTGGTCAACAGCGCTTCCGCTTCCGCCCGGTGGCCGTCGCGCAGCACAGCCAGTGAGCCCGGCATGCCATCCCCCTCCAGCAGTTCCAGCAGTTCCAGCAGTGTCCAGCGGTGACCGTCGCCGTACGCACAGTGTTCCGCGTCCGCGTGATTTCCGGCAGGCCTGTGGATAACTCCCTCCGCTCCCGGCGCCGCGTGCCTCAGTGGGAGAGGATGGCCCCATGCCGAACCGCCTGGCTCAAGAGACTTCCCCCTATCTGCTCCAGCACGCCGACAACCCGGTCGACTGGTGGCCGTGGTCGGCCGACGCGTTCGAGGAAGCACGGCGACGCGGCGTGCCGGTCCTGCTCAGCGTCGGCTACAGCTCGTGCCACTGGTGCCACGTGATGGCGCACGAAAGTTTCGAGGACCCGGCCACCGCGGCCCTGCTCAACGAGCACTTCGTGGCCGTCAAGGTGGACCGCGAGGAGCGCCCCGACGTCGATGCCGTCTACATGGAGGCCGTGCAGGCCGCCACCGGCCAGGGCGGCTGGCCCATGACCGTTTTCCTCACGCCGGACGCCGAGCCCTTCTACTTCGGTACGTACTTCCCGCCCGAGCCGCGCCACGGCATGCCGTCCTTCGGGCAGATCCTGGAGGGGGTGCGCAGCGCCTGGACCGACCGGCGGGACGAGGTCGGCGAGGTCGCCGGCCGGATCGTCGCCGACCTGGCCGGGCGGTCGCTGACGGAGTCGCTGCCCGCTGACCGGCGGCCCCCGCGACCCGAGGAGCTGCACGGTGCCCTGATGGGGCTGACCCGGGAATTCGACGCGGTGAACGGCGGGTTCGGCGGCGCGCCCAAGTTCCCGCCGTCCATGGTGCTGGAGTTCCTGCTCCGCCACCACGCGCGCACCGGCTCCGAAGGAGCCCTGGAAATGGTGCAGGCGACCTGTGCGGCGATGGCCCGCGGCGGCATCTATGACCAGCTCGGCGGCGGTTTCGCGCGCTATGCGGTGGACGCCACCTGGACCGTGCCGCACTTCGAGAAGATGCTCTACGACAACGCCCTGCTGTGCCGGACCTACGCCCATCTGTGGCGGTCCACCGGCTCGGACGTGGCGCGCCGTATCGCGGTCGGGACCGCCGACTTCATGGTCCGGGAACTCCGCACCGACCAGGGCGGTTTCGCCTCCGCGCTGGACGCGGACAGCGACGACGGCTCGGGCACCGGCAGGCATGTCGAGGGCGCCTACTACGTCTGGACGCCCGAGCAGCTGCGCGCCGTACTGGGCGAGGAGGACGCGGAGTTCGCGGCCACCCACTTCGGCGTCACCGAGGAAGGCACCTTCGAGGAAGGTGCCTCGGTCCTCCAGCTCCCGGATGCCGGAGCACCGGTGGACGCCGACCGGGTGGCCTCGGTCAAACAGCGGCTGCTCGCGGCGCGTGAGGAGCGGCCGCGCCCCGGCCGGGACGACAAGGTCGTCGCCTCCTGGAACGGGCTGGCCATCGCCGCGCTCGCCGAGACCGGCGCCTACTTCGACCGGCCGGACCTGATCCAGGCCGCAACCGACGCCGCCGACCTGCTGGTACGCGTCCACATGGACTGGCAGGGCCGGCTGCACCGCACCTCCCGCGACGGCACGCCCGGCGCCAACTCCGGTGTCCTGGAGGACTACGCCGATGTCGCGGAAGGCTTCCTCACCCTGGCCTCCGTCACCGGGGAAGGCGTCTGGGTGGAGTTCGCGGGCTTCTTCCTGGACACCGTGCTGCTCCAGTTCACCACCGAGGACGGTGCGCTCTACGACACCGCGGCCGACGCCGAGGCCCTGATCCGCCGTCCCCAGGACCCGACCGACAATGCGACGCCCTCCGGGTGGACCGCGGCGGCCGGTGCCCTGCTGTCGTATGCCGCACTGACCGGCAGCGACCTCCACCGGAACGCCGCGGAGCGGGCCCTGGGCATCGTCACCGCGCTCGGCGGCCGGGCCCCGCGCTTCATCGGATGGGGGCTGGCCGTCGCCGAGGCCGCGCTGGACGGTCCGCGCGAGGTCGCCGTCGTCGGCCCGCAGGGCGATCCGGCCACCGTCGCGCTGCACCGCGCCGCCCTGCTCGGCACCGCCCCGGGGGCGGCCGTCGCGCTGGGCGAACCCGGGGTGGACGAGGTGCCGCTCCTCCAGGACCGCCCCCTGGTCGACGGCAAACCGGCCGCCTACGTCTGCCGCCGCTTCACCTGCGAGCGGCCGACGACGGATCCGCGGGAGCTGGCGGAACGGCTCGGAGGGTAGCGGCCCGGAAGTCCTAGGACCAGCGACCGGTTTGACCTTGACGCGCGCGTCAGGTTCTAGCCTCGGGGCATGACTCCCCGAACACACCGTGAAGTCCGCCTGGCCGCCCGCCCGGAGGGGGCCGTCACCGATGATCTCTTCGAGATCGTGGAGGTGCCGGTTCCGGAACCCGGGCCCGGCCAGGTGCTGGTCCGCAACACCGTGATGGGTGTCGCCGCCGTGATGCGCACGCTGATGGACGAGACCAGCGTGGTGCCGATGCCCTCCTACCAGGTCGGTGAACCGCTGTACGGGTCCGTCGTCGGCGAGGTGGTCGCCGCCCCGGGTACCGGCTTCGAGCCCGGTGACCTGGTGGAACACCAGCTCGGCTGGCGGGAATACGCCGTGGTGGACGCCGACCGGGTGCACGGGCTCGACCCCGGTCTGCTGCCCGATCCGGCTGCCTTCCTCTCTCAGGGGCCCACCGCCTGGATGGGCGTGGTGCACGGCGCCGAAGTACGCCCCGGCGACACCGTCTTCGTCACCGGGGCGGCGGGCGGGGTGGGGACCCTGGCGGGCCAGATCGCCCGGCTGCGCGGCGCCGCCCGGATCATCGGCAGTACGGGATCGCCCGAGAAGGCGGACCGGCTGATCAAGGAATTCGGCTATGACGCGGTGGTGATCCGCGGTGCGGGCCCGATCGCGGACCAACTGCGCGCGGCCGCCCCGGAAGGCATCGACGCGGTCTTCGACAACGTCGGCGGCGAACAGCTGCAGGCCGCCCTCGCCCTCGCCAACCGGGGCGCCCGGATCGCCATCGTCGGGGCGCTCTCCAGCCAGCTCGGCGGGAAGGGCACGCCCGCCACCCTCGAGATCGACCCCCTCTCGCTGCTCTCCCGCGGCATCACCCTGCGCGGTGTCGCCCTGTACGACCACCTGGACCTGATCCCGGAGTGGAACCAGCGGTTCGGCGAGGGGCTGCGCGACGGCACCCTCACCTTCCCGCACGCCCGGCTGCGGGGCATCGAGCAGGCGCCGCGCGCACTGCGCGAACTGACCGAGGGGCGCCATCTGGGCGCGGTGATCGTGGAGTTGTGAGGCCGCGGCCCCGCGTCATCGTGCGGCGGGGCGATTGCCCCGCCGCTGTCGGTGCCCGGTTGTAGCCTGCCCGCGTGACCACCTTGCTCGGGCAGCGATCCCTCGTCCAGGAGGCCGCGGCGCTCCGGGACGGCACGGACGACCCCGTCGACGCGGCGAACCGTTCGTGTGACCGGATCGACGCCGTCGATCCGCAGGTGCGGGCCTTTGTGCCCGAGGCCGGGCGGCGTACGCGGCTCCTGGAAGCGGCACGCCGGAGGGCGGCGGCCGCTCCCCGCGCCGCCGATGGCCGGCCTGCCCTGTACGGCGTGCCCGTAGGCATCAAGGACATCGTGCACGCCGACGGGCTGCCCACCCGCGCGGGCTCGGAACTGCCGCCCGAGGTGCTCGCCGGCCCGCAGGCCACGGTCGTCGGCCGGCTGTGCGCCGCCGGTGCGCTGATCGCGGGCAAGACGGTCACCGCGGAGTTCGCGGTGACCGCCCCGGGGCCGACCCGCAATCCGCACCACCCGGCGCATACGCCCGGCGGTTCGAGCAGCGGCTCCGCGGCCGCGGTCGCCGCCGGGATGGTGCCGCTGGCCATCGGGACACAGACCGTCGGCTCGATGATCCGGCCCGCCGCCTACTGCGGAGTGGTCGGCTTCAAGCCGAGCTACGGGCGCATACCGGTCGACGGGGTGATCCCCAACGCCGCGAGTTTCGACACCCTCGGCTGCTACGCCACGGAGGTGGCCGGTGTCGCGCTGGCGGCGTCGGTGCTGGTCGACGGCTGGCGGGCGCGGGACGGTGCGGGCCGCACCGAGCTCCCGGTACTGGGCGTGCCGGCCGGCCCCTACCTGGAGCGCGCCGACGGCGAGGCGCTGCGGGCCTTCGCGGAGCAGCGCGAGCTGCTGCGGGCGGCCGGGTACGTCGTCCGCGAGGTGCCGGTGATGGACGACTTCGAGCAGATCGTGGACCAGCTGTTCACGATGAACCGCTACGAGGTCGCCCGGGCTCACGCCGACTGGTTCGCGCGCTTCGGCGACCGCTACCGGCCGGAGACCACCTCGGCCATCCGGCAGGGACACGCCATCGGGGACGCCGCCTACGAAGCCGCCCGCGAACGGCGTCAGTCCTTCCGCGCCCGGCTCGCGGCGGACCGCGCCGCGGCGGGCGTCGAGCTGTGGATCGCCCCGTCGGCCACCGGCCCCGCGCCGGCCGGCCTCACCACCACGGGCAGCTCGATCATGTGCCTGCCCTGGAGCAACGCCGGGCTGCCGTCCGTCAGCGTGCCCGCCGGCCGCGCCGCAGGCGGGCTGCCGCTCGGGCTCCAGCTCGTCGGCGGATTCGGCGCGGACGAAGACCTGCTGTACGGGGCGGCGGAGATCGAGCGCGTACTGAACGCCGCGGGTCCCCGGCACGAGGACGGCAGGCCGGACCCGGCGCGGAGGGACTGACCACGCCGGAGAGGGGGAGAACGCACCGGAGGCTGACGGGCCGGGCGGAGGGGGCATGGACGCGCCGGAGGGCTGAACGCGCCGGAGGGCTGAACGCGCCGGAGAGGGAGGGGAGATGCGTATCGGGGACGCGGCGGTGGCCGCCGGTATGACACCGCGGGCGCTGCGCTACTACGAGCAGCAGGGGCTGGTGACGGCCCGGAGGACCCCGTCAGGCCACCGGGTGTACGACGCGGAGGACATCCGCCGGCTGAGGGTGGTGCGCGCGCTGCGGGACGCGGGGCTGACGGTGGGCGATGTGCGGGCGTTCGCGCACCTGCTGCACACGATGCCGGCCGACGACGTACCGGATCTGCTTCCCCGGGTCCTGGGTTCCGGCCGCTGTTCGGATGTCGAGGCGGTGGCCCGGCGCCGGCTCGCCGACCTGGATGCCCGTATCGAGCGGCTGTCGCAACTACGGGCACGACTCGCGGCACGCCTGGGCGAACCGGTGGCCGGGCCGCCGGAGCCGGGGAATCCGGGAGAGCGGGGGAAGCAGGCCGGGCCGGGGAGGCCGGCCGGACCGGGGGAGCAGGGGAAGGCCGGGCCGGGCGCCACGGTCCGCGCCGGAGCGGACAGCGGCCCGATCTTCCGGCTGGACGCCGCGCCGCCGCCAGGGGCCGCGGCCCTCAGAGCGTGAGCCCCCGCTCCAGTACGTCCAGGGCACGGTGGACGGATGCCTCGGGATCGGTGGTCCGGCTGCTCTCCCCCCAGTGCAGCAGCGCCTCCTGGAGCGCGGCCAGGATCACGTCGCTGATCACCCGCAGCTCCAGGTCGTCGGCCGGGCGGCCGGAGCGCTCCGCCAGCACGGCGGTGAGCATCGCGGCGTCCCGTGCGGTGTGCTCCGCCGTACGGCCCCGGACGGCGGGCACCTCACGGATCAGCCGGAGGCGCTGGACGAGTTCGCCACGCTGCTCGGCGGCCATCGCGCGCAGTGCCTCGGTGCTGACCTGCCGCACCGACTCGATCACCGGCTCGTCCGCGGGACGGGCCCGGATCCCGTTCGCCAGTACGGCGTCGTACTCGTCCGTGAGCACGATGTCTTCCTTGGCGGGGAAGTAGCGGAAGACCGTGCTCGGGGAGACGTCAGCGGCCGCGGCGATCTGGTCGACGGGGGTCGCGTCGTACCCCTGTTCCTCGAAGAGCCGGTAGGCGGCCCGCCGGATCGCCTGCCGGGTCTGGATCTTCTTCCGCTCCCGCCGCCCGGGCTGCGGTGTCCCGGTCGGCGTGGTGGCAGAGGTGCGTACGGCCATGCGCAGCATTGTCGGGCATCGGGCCGCCCGGAGGCCACGGCCGCGCTCCCGAGCGGAGCAGTCGCCGAGCGAGCGCCGGGGGATCACCGGGCAATCACCGAGCAAGCTTTGGGCAATCGCAGGGCAATCATCGGGCAAGCACTGGGCAAGGCCGAGCAACGGCTGAGCGACCGGGAAAGCCCGGTGTCAGTGGGGCATGTCACGCTGTGGATATGGAGAATTACGCTCGGGAACGGCAGGGGGTGGGGCGGCCGCCCTGGATCGCGGGGTGCCGCCGCCTCAGGCGTGCGAATAGGCCACCAGGGAGATGCCGACGTAGTGCACGACGAACGCGGCCAGGGTGAAGGAGTGGAAGACCTCGTGGAAGCCGAACCACCGCGGTGAGGGGTTGGGGCGCTTGAGCCCGTAGATCACGCCGCCGACGCTGTAGAGCAGCCCGCCGACGATGACCAGTACCAGCACGGCGACGCCGCCGGTCCGCAGGAAGTCGGGCAGGAAGAAGACGGCGGCCCAGCCCATGGCGATGTAGCAGGGGGTGTAGAGCCAGCGTGGAGCGCCGACCCAGAAGACCCGGAAGACGATCCCGGCCAGTGCGGCCGCCCAGACCGCCCAGAGCAGCGCCTGCCCGCGGGATCCGGGCATGAGCAGCATCGTCAGGGGCGTATAGGTGCCCGCGATGATCAGGAAGATATTGGCGTGGTCGAGCCGGCGCAGTACGCCGTCGGCCCGCGGTCCCCAATTGCCCCGGTGGTAAAGGGCGCTGACCCCGAAGAGCAGGCAGGCGGTCATGGTGTAGATGGCGCAGGCCAGGCGGCCGCGGGGGCTGTCGGCGAGGGCGGTCAGTATGACCCCGGAGAGGAGGACGGCGGGGAACATTCCGGCGTGCAGCCAGCCGCGCAGTTTGGGTTTCAGGGGCGCGGCCGCGGCGGCGACCGCCGCGATCGCGGGCGGCGCGGAGGGGGACTGGCTCTCGGCGGCGTCGGGCGCGGAAGTCATGGCGCAATGCTACCTACGCGACCGTAAGTTACCGATTCGTGGCGGAGTGGTGACGGTCACCAAAGCGCCCTCTGGACAGAACTCCCTCCGGGTCGGATGATCAAATGAGTGCGGTCGGCACCGGATGAGCGGTCACGAAGCATCCGGGTCGCAGCCCCCAAGGGGCAGGCAAACAAAAGAAGCGGATTTCCCTGCAAAACGGGCATAAATCCGTCCACACCCTCATCTAGGAGCGATCGTGGCGCGCGACAACGCGGCTCCCTCTGCCCATCCGACCCGTCACCAGGACCTCATCTCCTGGGTCGACGAGATCGCAGCGCTCACCCAGCCCGACCGGGTCGTCTGGTGTGACGGCTCGGAGGCGGAGTACGAGCGTCTGTGCGAGGAGCTCGTCGACAAGGGCACGTTCAAGAAGCTCGACCCCGTCAAGCGCCCCAACTCGTACTACGCCGCCTCCGACCCCTCGGACGTGGCGCGCGTCGAGGACCGCACCTTCATCTGCTCCGAGAAGGAGGCGGACGCCGGCCCGACCAACCACTGGAAGGACCCCGCCGAGATGCGGGAGATCTTCGCCGGTGAGCAGGGCATCTTCCGCGGGTCGATGAAGGGCCGGACGATGTACGTCGTCCCGTTCTGCATGGGCCCGCTCGGCTCGCCGCTCTCCGCCATCGGTGTGGAGATCACCGACTCCGCCTACGTCGCGGTCTCGATGCGCACCATGACGCGCATGGGGCAGCCGGTGCTCGACGAACTCGGCGAGGACGGCTTCTTCGTCAAGGCCGTGCACACCCTCGGCGCCCCGCTGGCCGAGGGCGAGGCCGACGTCCCGTGGCCGTGCAACTCCACCAAGTACATCTCGCACTTCCCCGAGGACCGCGAGATCTGGTCCTACGGCTCCGGCTACGGCGGCAACGCCCTGCTCGGCAAGAAGTGTTACGCGCTGCGGATCGCCTCTGTCATGGCACGTGACGAGGGCTGGCTCGCCGAGCACATGCTGATCCTCAAACTCACCCCGCCGCAGGGCGAGTCCAAGTACGTCGCGGCGGCCTTCCCGTCGGCCTGCGGCAAGACCAACCTCGCGATGCTGGAGCCCACGATCTCCGGCTGGACGGTCGAGACCATCGGCGACGACATCGCCTGGATGCGCTTCGGCGAGGACGGCCGCCTCTACGCCATCAACCCCGAGGCCGGATTCTTCGGTGTCGCGCCCGGCACCGGCGAGCACACCAATGCCAACGCCATGAAGACGATGTGGGGCAATTCCGTCTTCACCAACGTCGCGCTCACCGACGACGGCGACGTCTGGTGGGAGGGCATGACGGAGGAGAAGCCCGCCCACCTGACCGACTGGAAGGGCAACGACTGGACCCCGGAGTCCGAGACCCCGGCGGCCCATCCCAACGCCCGTTTCACCGTCCCGGCCGGCCAGTGCCCGATCATCGCGCCCGAGTGGGAAGACCCCAAGGGCGTGCCGATCTCGGCGATCCTCTTCGGCGGCCGCCGCGCCAGCGCCGTACCGCTGGTGACCGAGTCGCTGACCTGGCAGCACGGCGTCTTCCTCGGCGCCAACGTCGCCAGCGAGAAGACCGCGGCGGCCGAGGGCAAGGTCGGCGAGCTGCGCCGCGACCCGTTCGCCATGCTGCCGTTCTGCGGTTACAACATGGGCGACTACATGGGGCACTGGGTCAAGGTCGGTGCCGACGCCGCGCGGGAAGGACGCCAGTCCAAGCTGCCGAAGATCTACTACGTGAACTGGTTCCGCAAGGACGACAAGGGCCGCTTCGTCTGGCCCGGCTTCGGCGAGAACGGCCGGGTGCTCAAGTGGATCGTCGAGCGCCTGGACGGCAAGGCCGAGGGCGTCGAGACCCCCATCGGGGTGCTGCCCACGAAGGACGCGCTGGACACCGACGGCCTGGACCTCGACGACGCCGACCTCGACTTCCTGCTCACCGTCGACAAGGACGTGTGGCGCGAGGAGGCGGCGCTGATCCCCGAGCACCTCAACACCTTCGGTGACCACACGCCGAAGGAGCTGTGGGACGAGTACCGCGCACTGGTCCAGCGGCTCGGCTAGCCGTCGCACGACGCCCGGCCGGGGCCCCGCACCTCGCGTGCGGGGCCCCGGCTCGTTCACCGTCCGCAGCGCGGAAGCCGGGCCGCCGCGTTGGGCCGGTGGAGTGATACCGGCCCGCCCTCGTCGCAGGCGTGCGGGCCGGCCCCGGGCCTCAGGCCGTGGCGAGATCCCGGTCGTGGCGCGGTGCGGCGTGTGCCTCCATCCGCTCCGCGGCCAGGGCCATCGCCGCGGCGTCACCGCGGGAGGTGGCGACCGCCAGGGCGTTCCCGGCGAGGGTGTGGGCGCGCTGCCGCAGGGCCTCGGCGTGGGACGGGCTGACGCCGTCGGAGGGTTCGGCGCGCAGGGGGTAGTGGCCGCCGCTCAGCCGCGCGACCTGGTCGGCGATGCGCTCGGCGGCGGCGGCGAGCGCATCGCCGTCCGGCGTGGCCCCGTGGGCCGCGCCGCCGTCCTCCCGGGTCGCCAGCGCGTGCAGTTCGTCGGTGACGGTGAGCAGCGCGGTCAGCTGTCCGGCGAGCCGGATGTCCAGCTCCTCCTCGCGGGAGCGGTGCGGGACCTCCGGGGCGGCGGCCATGGTGTGGACCGACTTGGTGCGGATCGGTTCGTACATGGGACGGCCTCCTGAAAGCGTCTAGGAGGCCATCCTAGCTTAGACGATGTCTAAAGTTGTGATCCGTATCGATCTGTGGAGAAGTCGCTCCGCCTCAGCACTGTCCGTAACCGTCGAGGAAGGAGCCGATCCGGGTGACCGCATCCGTCAGATCGTCCTTGCTGGGCAGGGTGACCAGCCGGAAGTGGTCCGGCTCCGGCCAGTTGAAGCCGGTGCCGTGCACGATCATGATCTTCTCGGCGCGCAGCAGGTCGAGGACCATCTGCCGGTCGTCCTTGACCTTGTAGACCTTGGGGTCCAGTCGCGGGAAGGCGTACAGCGCGCCCTTCGGCTTGACGCAGCTGACGCCGGGGATCTGCGTCAGCAGCTCGTGCGCCGTATCGCGCTGCTCCAGCAGCCGGCCGCCGGGCAGTACCAGTTCGTTGATCGACTGACGGCCGCCGAGGGCCGTGGCGACCGCGTGCTGGGCCGGCATATTGGCGCACAGCCGCATATTGGCGAGGATCGTCAGGCCCTCGATGTACGAGGCGGCGTGCGCCTTCGGGCCGCAGACCGCCATCCAGCCGCTGCGGTAGCCCGCCACCCGGTACGACTTCGACAGCCCGTTGAAGGTCAGGGTCAGCAGGTCGGGGGCGAGCGAGGCGAAGGGGGTGTGGGTGACGCCGTCGTAGAGGATCTTGTCGTAGATCTCGTCGGCGCAGACGATCAGGTTGTGCCGCCGGGCGATCTCCGCGATGCCCCGCAGCAGCTCGTCGTCGTACACCGCACCCGTGGGGTTGTTGGGGTTGATGACGACGATGGCCTTGGTGCGGTCGGTGACCTTGCGCTCGATGTCGGCGAGGTCCGGCATCCAGTCGGCCTGCTCGTCGCAGCGGTAGTGCACGGCGGTGCCGCCGGAGAGGGATACGGACGCCGTCCACAGCGGGTAGTCCGGGGCCGGGACCAGCACCTCGTCACCGTCGTCCAGCAGTGCCTGCATCGACATCTGGATGAGTTCGGAGACGCCGTTGCCGAGGTAGATGTCGTCGACGGAGAGCTCGATGCCCTTGGTCTGGTAGTGCTGCATCACCGCGCGGCGGGCGGAGAGCAGGCCCTTCGCGTCGCCGTAGCCGTGTGCCGTACCGACCGAGCGGAGGATGTCCTCCAGGATCTCGGGCGGGCACTCGAAGCCGAACGCCGCCGGGTTGCCGGTGTTGAGCTTGAGGATGCGGTGACCCGCCGCCTCCAGCCGCATGGCCTCCTCGAGCACCGGGCCACGGATTTCGTAGCAGACGTTGGCGAGCTTCGTTGACTGGATCACCTGCATGTCCGCCACCTTACGGCTGCGTAACGACGGCCGCCCGGTGTTCTTCCCCACGTTGGTCAGCGGATGGTGTGGGGTGCGTCACGCAAGGTGACGCTCTGTGGGCGGTGGGGTGGTCGGTCGGATGGCCGGTCGGTCGGGCGGGCGGTCGGTCGGACGGGGCCGACGGGCGGCCGGCCCGAGCGCCCGCCCTCCCTCAGGCGAACGGGCCGTCGGCCGTGAAGCGGCGCAGGTGGCGGGCGAACGTCTCGGCCTCGCCGGGTGCCCATGAGGACAGGCTCGTCATGATGTGGGCGGCCAGGCGCCTGCGCAGCTCGGTCACTGCCGAGTGGCCCTGTTCGGTGAGGACGAGCAGGTGCGCGCGCCGGTCGGTGGGGTCCGCCTCGCGGCGGATGAGGCCGGCGGCCTCCAGGCGGGAGGCGCGGCGGGTGACGCCGGAGCGGTCGACTCCGGCGTCGGGCGCCAGGTCGGCGGCGCTGCGGGGGCCGGTCCGGGCCAGCGCGCTGAGTACCGGGTAGGTCAGTTCGTCCACGGCCTCGCCCATGCCCTCGGTGAGCTGCTTGTGCAGCTGTGCGCGCGTGGTGCGCCTGAGCAGGAGGCCCAGCGCATCGGCGATCTCATGCCCTACTTCGTTCTCCATGTTCTCCACGCTCACAAGAATAGCGTGCGCGACGCACGCATTTGGTGCTACTGTTCAGGAAGTGCGTGCGTGGCGCACGCAACTCGCCTCCTTGAAAGGGAACTCCCATGACCCGCACCGGTATTGAGGCCGCCATGAACGACCTGCTCTTCAACAGCGAGATCACCCTGCAGGAGGCCGCCGACCGCCACTTCGCCCCGGAGTACCGCCAGCGCACGGACGGGCAGTGGGCCGACCGCACCGAGTTCCTTGAGCACATCACCCACGTGCGCTCCCTCGTCGCCGGCGGCCATGTCGAGGTTCACGAGGAGCTGTACAGCGGCAGCAAGTACGCCGACCGGCACACCGCCCACATCACGAAGAAGGACGGCTCGACCGTACGCATGGAGGTCTACGTGTTCGCCGACCTCACGCCCGACGGCCGGTTCGGCCGCATCGAGGAGACCACCCTCATGCTCCAGGGCTCCGACGCCGACCGCGGCATCGGCAGTGCCCGCTAGGGGGAGGCACCCTCTGGGCCGCGGCCCGTGAATCTTGGCCCGCCCTCCTGTCGTTCCTGGTGAGGGCGGGTATGGCGGCGCGGGCGGGTCGCGGCCTCCCGCTGGGGCGACACCGTTTGAATGATGAAAAGAGCGGGGCGGTAGCATATGAGCACCGCCTAGCTCGAAAGATAAGCCTGTGACTGCTGTCAATGACGACTCGTTCACCAACTGGAAAAACCGCGAGGAGATCGCGGAGTCGATGATCCCGATCATCGGGAAGCTGCACCGCGAGCAGGACGTGACGGTCCTGCTGCACAGCCGCTCCTTGGTGAACAAGTCGGTGGTCAGCATCCTCAAGACCCACCGGTTCGCCCGGCAGATCGCCGGTGTGGAACTCTCGGTCACCGAGACGATGCCGTTCCTGCAGGCACTCACCTCGCTCGACCTCGGCCCGTCCCAGATCGACATCGCCCTGCTCGCCGAGGCGTACCGCACCGACGACCGCGGTCTGTCGGTGGCGGAGTTCACCGCCGAGGCCGTCGCCGGCGCCACCGGTGCCGACAAGATCGAGCGCCGCGAGCCGCGCGATGTCGTCCTCTACGGCTTCGGCCGCATCGGCCGCCTCGTCGCCCGCCTGCTGATCGAGAAGACCGGTTCCGGCAACGGCCTGCGGCTGCGCGCCATCGTCGTCCGCCAGGGCGGCGAGCAGGACATCGTCAAGCGTGCCTCGCTGCTGCGCCGTGACTCCATCCACGGGCAGTTCCAGGGCACGATCACCGTTGACGAGGCGAACAGCACGATCATCGCCAACGGCAACGAGATCAAGGTGATCTACGCCAACGACCCCTCGGAGGTCGACTACACGGCGTACGGCATCAAGAGCGCCATCCTCATCGACAACACCGGCAAGTGGCGCGACCGCGAGGGCCTGTCGAAGCACCTGCGCCCCGGCATCGACAAGGTCGTCCTGACCGCGCCGGGCAAGGGCGACGTCCCCAACATCGTGCACGGCGTCAACCACGACACGATCAAGCCGGACGAGCAGATCCTGTCCTGCGCGTCCTGCACCACCAACGCGATCGTCCCGCCGCTGAAGGCGATGGCGGACGAGTACGGCGTGCTGCGCGGCCACGTGGAGACCGTCCACTCGTTCACCAACGACCAGAACCTGCTGGACAATTACCACAAGGCCGACCGTCGCGGCCGCTCGGCGCCGCTCAACATGGTGATCACCGAGACCGGTGCCGCCTCGGCCGTTGCCAAGGCGCTGCCCGAGCTCACGGCCCCGATCACCGGCAGCTCGATCCGGGTCCCGGTGCCGGACGTCTCGATCGCGATCCTCAGCCTGCGGCTCGGCCGTGAGACCAGCCGCGAAGAGGTCCTTGACTACCTCCGCGACGTGTCACTGACCTCGTCGCTCAAGCGCCAGATCGACTTCACCACGGCGCCCGACGCGGTGTCGAGCGACTTCATGGGCTCGCGCCACGCCTCGATCGTCGACGCCGGCGCCACCAAGGTCGACGGCGACAACGCGATCCTCTACCTCTGGTACGACAACGAGTTCGGCTACTCCTGCCAGGTCATCCGCGTCGTCCAGCACGTCTCCGGGGTGGAGTACCCGACTTACCCGGCTGCGGCGGTCTGATCCCGGAGCCTGATCCGTCGGACCGCTCGGTTCGCCGGCCGCCGGCCCTTCCACTGCCCGTTGGCGGTGGGAGGGCAGTTCGCGTTGGCGGACGGCACCCTTCCGGTCAGTACATGCTGCCCTTTCGTATCTTGCCCCGGTGATTACCGGGCATGTATCCAGAAAGGGTTGACGAACTCGCGCCGGAAGAGGGGCACCCGTGCACCATCACGAGCAGGCCGGACACACCGAGGCGGGCAGCGGCCGTACCCCGGCACACAAGCCCGCATCCGCCCTGCCCGCACAGCAGCGTGGCCTGCTCGGGCTGCAGGCCGGTGCGGGCAACGCCGCGGTCGTCCAGATGCTCCGTCAGGCCGGCCGTCCCGGGGCCCAGGAGCGGCACCAGCACGGCGCCGGATGCGGCCATCAGCACACCGGGCCGGGGCCGGCGCCGCAGTCCGCGGTGCAGCGCTCCGCCGTCCATGACGTGCTGCGCACGCCCGGCCGGCCGCTGGATGACACCACCCGTGCCGACATGGAAGCGCGTCTGGGCGCGGACTTCTCCGACGTCCGTCTCCACAGTGACGCCGCCGCCAAGGCCTCGGCCGCCGAAGTCGGTGCCCGCGCCTACACCAGCGGCCATCACGTCGTCATCGGAGACGGCGGTGGGGACCGGCACACCCTGGCCCACGAACTCACCCACGTCATCCAGCAGCGCCAGGGCCCCGTAGCCGGCGCCGACAACGGCAGCGGGCTGAAGGTCTCCGACCCGTCCGACCGCTTCGAGCGCGAAGCCGAGGCGAACGCCGCCCGGGCCATGGCTGCCCGCCCCCAGGACGCTCAGCACCTGCCACGCGACCTGGCGTCCGCCCACGCGCCCGTCGCCCTTTCCGCCGTGCAGCGCGCCTACGACCACGACAACCCGGCAAACCCCCAGAACGTCATGACAACCGAGCACTGGGAACGTCAAGCAGGGGTCGTGGGCGCCGACGGCAAGGCCACCAAAGAGATGGCCACCGCCAAAGTGAGCCTCATCAACGCGGCCAAGAAGAACAAGAAGGCCAAGGCGGGGAAGGTGCGCACGATGGAAGAAATCATCAAGACCGTCGGCCCGGACCTTCTGCGTCAGCTGCAGAGCAAGCCGGCGACGGCCGGGAAGCTGGAGCTGTACCGGTCCATGAGCCTCGACGAGGCGATGAGCATCGTGGAGTACTGGGGCAGTCCTGCAAGGGCTGCCGCCCTGCAATATGTGGCGGACGGCGAGGGCTCGGCCAAGGAATTCAAGACCCACCACAAAGGCATGACCATCGGTGCCCACCTCGGCGACCGGGCCCAGGCCGACGCGTACCACAACATGGGGGGCGAGGCCTATCAGGTCATGCTGAAGTTCACGCTGAAGCCCGGTGCGCACGAACTGCTCTTCCACCCGCAGCACATGGCCCTCGGCCCCTCCTACAACAGCGAACTGATCCGCACGGCGCATGGCGGCGACTATCAGAACGCCAATGCGAACGAAGGCGCGCTGCCCGGCTATATCGGTGTGAAGGCGGAAGAGAACGAGCCGTTCAGTATGGCTGTCGCCCAGGGAGCCAAAAGCAAGAAGGGCAGGGAAGCCGGCCCGAGCCAGTTGCTGTTCCAGTTGTTCGTCGAGGACGTGAACGTGGTGGGCAACAAGTCGGGGACGCCGCTGCCGGGTGAAGCCGTAGCGGCCGTGTAATCACGAACGGCCATGAGCCGACGGCGTCTTGGTCCAAGTCCTGACCCCGGCCCCAGCCCTGGTTCCAGCCCCGGCCCCAGCCCCGGCCCCGGCCCCGGCCCCGGTCCTATCCCCGCCCCGCCGCCGTGCGCCGTACCGTCCGTCCCGCCAGGACATCCGTCCGCCGGCCGTCCTCGACCACGAAGCGGCCGTCGATGAGCACATGCGGGATGCCGGTGGGCAGGGTGCGCGGGGCGTCGAAGGTGGCGCCGGCGGCGACCGTTCCGGGGTCGAAGAGGACGAGGTCGGCGCGGTAGCCCTCGCGGACGAGGCCGCGGTCGGGGAGCCGCAGGCGGGCGGCCGGACGGCCGGTCAGATGGGCGACGCACTCCTCCAGGGACAGCACACCCAGCTCGCGGACGTACCTGCCGAGGTACTGGGGGAAGGTCCCGTAGGCGCGCGGATGCGGCTTGAGGCCCTGCAGGATGCCGTCGCTGCCGCCGGTGTGCACCCGGTGGCGCATGATCTGGCGGACGTTCTCCTCATGGCCGATGTGCTGCAGGATCGTCGAGCCCAGGCGGTCGTCGGTCAGCAGCCGCCGGGCGGTCACCCACGGCTCCTCGCCGCGCTCCGCCGCGCTGCGGGCGACGGTCTTCCCGACGTAGCCGGACAGCGCCGGGTCCGCGACCCCGGAGATCTCGATGGTGTCCCATTCGATGGGCACCCCGTGGCAGCCGTCCGCCCCGTCCACCTCCATGACCTGGCGGATACGCTCGGCCGTCGCCTCGTCGCGGAGGCGGGTGAGGATCGCCTCGGGACCGCCCTCGCTCGCCCAGCTGGGCAGCATCGCGGCGAGGGTCGTGCAGCCGGGGGTGTAGGGGTAGGTGTCCAGGGTGATGTCCGCGCCCGCGTCCAGTGCCCTGTCCAGGAGCGCCAGCAGCTCGGGCGCGCGGCCCTCGTTGACGCCGAAGTTCATGGTGGCGTGCGCCAGATGCAGCGCGCAGCCGGCCTCGCGGGTGAGCGCCATCATCTCCTCGTACGCCTGGAGGGCGCCGGCCCCGTAGGAGCGGTGGTGCGGGCAGTAGTAGCCGTCGTAGCGGGCCACCACCCGGCACAGTTCCGTGAGTTCCGCGTCGGAGGCGTACATGCCGGGGGTGTAGGTCAGACCGGAGGACAGCCCCACCGCGCCCTGCTCCAGCCCCTCGGCGACCAACTGCTTCATCCGCGTCAGCTCGTCGGCGGTGGCGGGCCGGTCGTCCCAGCCGAGGGCGAGCATCCGGACGGTGCCCTGCGGGATGAGGTAGGCGGCGTTGACGGCGATACCGCGGCCGTCGAAGCCGTGGTCGAGGCGGTCGAGGTAGCCGCCGACGGTGCGCCAGGTGAAGTCGACGGAGGTGTCGCCGGGGCCTCCGCCGTTCCAGCCGGTGATCTGGGTGCGGACCTCGGCGAGGGTCCGCTCGTCGACCGGCGCGTACGACAGGCCGTCCTGGCCGATGACTTCGAGGGTGACGCCCTGGGCGGCCTTCGCCTCGTGCGCCGGGTCACGCAGCAGCGCGAGGTCGCTGTGCGCATGCATGTCGATGAAGCCGGGGGAGAGGGCGAGGCCGTGGCCGTCCACCACGCGGACGGCGCCCGGGCGCGGGCCGCCGTCCGACGCGCGGTGGATCGCGGCGATCCGGCCGCCGGAGAGGGCCACATCGGCGCGGTAGGACGGACCGCCGGTCCCGTCGAGGACGCGGACGTCGCGGAGCACGGTGTCCATGGGGGACCGCCTTTCTCATGGCCTGGACGGGGTCCCGGTCCTGGCGCCTGCGGGGTGCCTCGGTTCCTGACAGCCCCTGAAGGCTGCTGATGCCCCTGAGGGCTCCCGGTAGCTGATAGCCCCTAAGGGCTTCTGAAGGCCCCTAGAAGAAGGTGCGGATGAAATCGGTGACCGTGCCGTCCTGCTCGACCAGCGGGATCAGCTGCCACTTGTCGAAGGACGTGCAGGGGTGCGACAGGCCCAGCCCGACCCAGTCGCCGACCTCCAGGTCGCCGGGCCGCTCGGTGCGGACCCAGGCGTGCTGGTCGGACAGGCCGGTGACGGTGACGCCGTCCGCCGGCCGCAGGGTGCCGTCCCGGCCGGACCGTACGGCCTGGGCCTGCGGCAGATGCAGGTCGTACGCCGCATCGCGCTTGCCCGCGTTGAGGAACGCCTGCTCGGGCGTGGGGCGGGAGACGACCTGCGCCCAGAGGCGGAAGGCGGGCTGCAGGGCGCCCTCCTCCGGGGCGCGGTTGAAGGGGGTCACCTCGCGGTAGTGACCGTCGTCGTGCGAGACGTACGCGCCCGAGCGCAGCAGCTTGAGAGGCGGGGCGGTCAGTTCGGGGATCCCGGCGAAGACCTCGGCCACCGCATCGAACCAGGCGCTGCCCCCGGCGCTGATGACGATCCGGTCGAGGTCGGCGAAGCGGCCCGCCCGGTCGAACTCCACGGCCAGGGCGACCAGCCGGCGCAGCCAGGCGGTCACCCGCTCGGGGGTGGCGTCGGGCACCTCGCCCTCGTAGCCGGCGACGCCGACCAGGCGGAGGGTGTCCACGCCCGCGATGGCGTCGGCGAGTTCGAGGCATTCGGTCCCGGTCCGCACGCCGGTACGCGCGCCCTCGCCGGCGCCGAGTTCGACGACCACGTCCACGGGGCGGGTGGCGCCGGCCTCGCGCAGCGCGGTGTCCATCAGCTCGATGCCGCGCAGCGAGTCGACGTAGCAGACGAAGCGGAAGCCGGGGTCGGCGGCGAGCTCACCGGCGAGCCAGCGCAGCGCGGCCGCGTCCACGAGCTCATTGGCCAGGAAGATCCGCTGGATGCCGTAGTGGCGGTACACGCGGACCTGGTGGGGGACGGCGGCGGTGATGCCCCAGGCGCCGTGTTCCAGCTGGCGGGCGAAGAGCTGCGGTGCCATGCAGGTCTTGCCGTGCGGCGCGAAGGCCAGGCCGTGCCGGACGGCGTAGGCCTCCATCAGGGCCAGGTTGTGGGCGACCGACTCGGCGGAAAGGGCGAGGACAGGGGTGGTGAACCCGTCGCGGAAGAGGTTGCGGCGCTCGGCGGCCAGCTCGCCGACGGTCCGGCCCTCGGCGTCCGGAGGCAGCGACTTGAAGCGGTGATCGACCCGCTCGTCCGCGAGTCCCTTGAGTCCCTGCGCGAGCCGTTCACCGGCCATGAGGCCTCCTCACAAGTCCTCGTTGCACTGTCTGCAACACTCATTGCGCATATCGCTGACCGCTGTCTAACATCCGGGCCATCGCCCGGTCAACGGTGGGAAGCGGGGCGGGAAGTGGGGTGGGAAGCGGCGGGAAACGGCCCGCACACCGCGCCGCACAGGGCCGGAATCCCGCGCCGCACACCGCGCCGCACGGGGGCGGAACCCCGCCCGCACCCCGCGCGCCACCCGGTCCGGACAGGCACCACAGCGAAGGAGCGGAACCGGTCGTGACCACGTCCTCGAACGCCGGCGGCATCCCCGCCCGGGACGGCGCACCCGCCCCGGACGTCGACGTCGTCTGTCTCGGCGAGTCCATGGTCACCTTCCTGCCGCGGCTGCCCGGCCGGCTCGCCGACGTGCCCACCTTCGACCGCGCCATCGGCGGTGCCGAATCCAACGTCGCCTGCACCCTCGCCCGCACCGGCCACTCCGCACGCTGGATCTCCCGGGTCGGCGCCGACGGCTTCGGCGACCACCTGCTTGCCGCCATCGCCGACTGCGGCGTCGACGTCACCCACGTCCGACGCGACCCGCTGCGCCCCACCGGCATCTACTTCCGCACCGCGGGCGACCGCGCAACCGACACCCATGAGGTCGCCTACTACCGCGCCGGTTCCGCCGCCTCCGCCATGACGGCCGCGCACCTGGACCGGGACGCCGTGCACTCCGGCCGGATCCTGCACCTGTCCGGCATCACGGCGGCGCTGTCCGCGGACTGCTTCGGCCTGATGCGCGAGCTGACCGCGCGCCGCCCGGGGCGGCCGCTGCTCTCGTTCGACGTCAACTACCGGCCGGGGCTGTGGCGTGAGCCGTCGCAGGCACAAGCGCTGCTCGAACTGGCGCGGGGTGCCGACCTGGTCTTCGTCGGCGACGACGAGGCCCGGGACGCATGGGGCCTGCACGGGGCACGGGCCATCGGCGAGGCACTGCCGGAACCGGACCTCCTGGTCGTCAAGCAGGGCAAGCGCGGGGCCACCGTCTTCCAGCGCACCCCTGAAACGGGCGCGCGCCGCGGTGACGCCACCGGCATGGTGACGGGCGAGCGCCGCGGTGACCCCACCGGTATCGCGACCAGCGTGCGCCGCGCCGCCGTCACCCGCACCGCCACCTTCGTCCCCTCCCTGAACGTCGACCTCGTGGCGGCCACCGGTGCCGGAGACGCCTTCGCCGCCGGATTCCTCTCCGCCACCCTCCGCGCCCTTCCGGTCCGCACCCGCATCCGTCACGGCCACCTGTGGGCCGCCGCCGCCCTCACGGTCCCCGGCGATCTCGCGACCCCGCCCGGCCGCGCGCACGCTGACCGCCTGGCGGACCTCGACGACGCGGCCTGGGAGAGACTGCACCTCGGCCCCGGCTGGACCGAAGCCGCGGCATCCGGCCGCAGGGCCGACGCTTCCGGCGGCAGGGCCGACGCATCCGGCCGCACGGCCGACGAGGAGGTACGGACACCGTGAACGAGCGACGCGAGAGCGCCGTCGACGCGAGGCACACCCCCGGCGACGGCAGGGACGGACGAAGCGAGGCACGCACATGAGCCAGACCGTCGACCGCGCGCTGAGCATCCTGCCGCTGCTCGCCGAGGGACCCGCCGACCTGGGGCAGGTCGCCGACCGGCTCGGCGTCCACAAGTCCACGGCTCTCCGGCTCCTGCGCACCCTCCACGAACACGGCCTCGTCTACCGCCAGTCCGACCAGCGCTACCGCCTCGGCGCCCGGCTCTTCGCCCTTGCCCAGCAGGCCGCCGAAAACCTCGACGTACGCGAAATCGCCCACCCCCACCTCGTCGAACTCAACGAGAGATGCGGGCACACCGTCCACCTCGCGGTCCATGAGGAGAACGAGGTCCTCTACATCGACAAGGTGGAGAGCCGCTATCCGGTCCGGATGTACTCCCGGATCGGCAAACCCGTCGCGATCACCGTCGCCGCGGTCGCCAAGCTGCTCCTCGCCGACCTGCCCGGACCCGAGCGCCGCGTCCTCGCGGAAAAGCTCGACTACCCCCTCTACACGTCCCGTTCGACCCCGAACGCCACGGCCTTCCTGGCCGAACTGGCCAAGGTCGGCGAACAGGGCTGGGCCACCGACCTCGGTGGCCACGAGGAGTCCATCAACTGCGTCGCGGCCCCCATCCGCGGTGCGGACGGACGCCTGGTCGCCGCCATGTCGGTCTCCGCGCCGAATGTCGTCGTCACCGCCGAAGAACTCCTCACACTGCTCCCGCTGGTACGCCGCACCGCCGACGCCATCAGCCGGGAGTACTCCGGAACCGCCATTCCCCAGTAACCACCGGTGCGTAACCACTGGGCCCGTACAGGAAGCCTGAACACCATGACCGAGAAGACCGCGCTCACCCCGGCCACCCACACCACTCCGCCCGCGAAGTTCTCCCACGGCGTCAAGAAGGGCAACTTCCTCCAGGTCGCGGGCCAGGTCGGCTTCCTCCCCGCCGTCGCGGGCCAGGCCCCCACCCCGGCCGGCCCCACCCTGCGCGAGCAGACGCTGCAGACCCTCGCCAACGTCCGGGCCGTCCTCGAAGAGGGCGGCGCGAGCTGGGACGACGCGATGATGATCCGCGTTTACCTCACCGACGTGGACCACTTCGCCGAGATGAACGAGATCTACAACGCCTACTTCGAGGAGCAGGGCCTCAAGGAGGCCCCCGCGGCCCGTACGACCGTCTACGTCGGCCTGCCCAAGGGCCTGCTCATCGAGATCGACGCCCTCGCCGTCCTGAGCTGAGGCCGAAGAACCCTTGCCCCGCCTGCCGTTAGCACCACCGCACGCGCACCGTTCGCCGCACGGCACGGCGCCCCGCACCGGCGGGGCGCCGTGCCGCGGTCCCCCCTGCCTGGAGATGCCTTCCAGGGGACGTCCCGGACTGGCCGGGATGCGCCCCTGCCTGACAACGGAGTCACCCCATGTTCCTCGCCGCCACGCCCGCCGCCCCGCCACCACCCCACACCGGTGGTCTGATCGCCCTGATACCGGGCACCGCGGGGCTTCTGACGGTCGCCGCCCTGGGCATCGCCCTGCTCCTCGTCCTGATCATCAAGGTCCGGCTGCAGCCGTTCGTCGCGCTGCTCACGGTCTCCATCGCGGTGGGCCTGGCCGCCGGGCTCTCCGTCACCGAACTCTTCGGCACGGTCCAGAAATCCGATGCCGTCTCGATGATCGAGACCGGTATGGGCGGCATCCTCGGGCACGTCGCCATCATCATCGGCCTGGGCACCATGCTCGGCGCGATCCTCGAAGTCTCCGGCGGCGCCGAGGCGCTGAGCTCCCGGCTGCTCCGCCTCTTCGGCGAGCAGCGCGAACCGCTCGCCATGGGCCTGACCGGCCTGATCTTCGGCATCCCGGTCTTCTTCGACGTCGGCATCTTCGTCCTCGCGCCGATCGTCTACGCGGCGGCGAAGCGCCCCCAAGCACCCGACAAGCTTGGTGCAGGGGGGACCCCCACCGGCAAGTCGATCCTCCTCTACTGCATGCCGCTCCTCGCGGGCCTGTCCATGACCCACGCCTTCCTGCCGCCGCACCCCGGCCCGGTCGCCGCCGCCGGCCTCTTCAAGGTCGACCTCGGCTGGATCATCCTCATGGGCATCCTCTGCGGCATCCCGGCAGTGCTCGCCGCCTGGGGCTACGCGGCCTGGATCGGCAAGCGGCTGTTCGTCCCCGTCCCGCAGGAGATGGTCGAGGCGGCGGACGAAGCCAAGGCCGCGGTCACCGCGGAGAAGACCGCGGCCGGCGTCCGGCCCGACGAGGCACCGGTCCCCCTGGCCACCGTCCTCGCCATCATCGGCACCCCGCTGCTCCTCATCCTGCTGGCGACCTTCTCCTCCATCGCCCTGGCCCCCTCGGCCGGCCGCTCGGTGATCGAGTTCTTCGGCCACCCCTTCGTCGCCCTGACCCTCGCCCTGCTGATGTCGTACTACCTGCTGGGCATCCGCCGAGGCTGGTCCCGCAGGTCCCTGGAGACGGTCTCCACCGCCTCGCTCAAGCCGGTCGGCAACATCATCCTGGTCGTCGGCGCCGGCGGCATCTTCGGCGCGGTCCTCAAGGGCAGCGGTGTCGCCACCGCCCTCTCCGACACCTTCCACCACGTCGGCCTCCCCGTCATCGTCCTCGCCTACCTCCTTTCCCTGGTCCTCCGCGTCGCCCAGGGCTCCGCCACGGTCGCCATCGTCACCACGGCCGGCATCGTCGTCCCCCTCGTCGAGGGCCAGGGCATGTCCCAGGCCCATCTGGCGCTGATCATCATGGCGATCTCGGCGGGGTCGATCTTCGCTTCGCATGTGAATGACGGCGGGTTCTGGATGGTCAGTAAGTACTTCGGGATCACGGAACGCGACACGCTCAAGTCCTGGACGGTGCTGGAGTCCGTGCTCTCGGTCGCCGGGTTCGTGGTGGCGGCACTGGTGAGCCTGGCGGTGTAGGCGCGGGTCGCGACATCCCCTCTCCTTTACGCGCAGGGGGCACCCGGCATCCTCGGCGTCCCCCTGCACGTCACGCCGCGCACCCGTACGCCCGTGCCCCTTCGCGCGGCAGCACGGCCCACAACCGCGTCCCGTCGCCGGGCTCGGACGACTCCCCGAACCCCCACTCACCGTCACAGGCGTGCATCACACAGGCCAGCAGCAAGAGCAGAGACCGCCGCCTGCCGTCACAGGCCGCCGCGAGACGACGGTGGGTATGGCGCGGGTGCCCGTCGTAGAGGCAGATGCGCAGCGCGTCATCGCGATAGCGCAGCGACAGATAGACGCTGTCGGACGGCGTGAACAGGCATGCACAGGCGGCGAGTTCACCGATCACCTGGGTCGCGGCGTCGGTCACGTCATGTAGTCCGTGTGCCTCCAGGATCGTCCGGGCGGCGGACCGCGCGACGGCCGGACTGGCGAGCGCAGCGGGAAGAGTGAGGCCGTAGGCCAGGTTCTCCGGCACGCGGGGTGTGCGGATGTCGAGGGGGTGCGGGCAGACGGACATGGCTGTGGGCATAACAACTCCCTTGTGAACACAGGTGGTTGATGTGCATCAGCCGGTGGCCTGTCTCCCTGGCGCGGGCCCGCCCCTCCCAGGGCAGGAGGAAATGCGGGCAGGCTCGCGCGATGCGCTTCCGACTGCGTGGAGCGTGAGCGTTGCGTTACTGACTGTAGGGCAGGCGGGGTTAAATTTGCCACCCTGTCGGGAGTTTTCTGACCTTTGGTAGTGCGTGTCTTTGGCCAGGCGGCAGACTTCTCAGTACCCCGAAGTCGGAAGGAACTTCATGGCGCAGAGGACAACGCCGACCGAACGCCAGCAGAGACTGGGTGTTGAACTCCGCAAACTGCGGACGGCAGCGGGTATGTCCGCCGAAGCTGCCGCAGGGCTGCTGGGTATCGACCGGAGCAGGCTGTCCAACATGGAGGCAGGCCTGCGCCCCATCAGCCCGGAGCGGCTTCGCACTCTGGCGTGCAATTGCGACTGCCGCGATGAGGCATACATCGATGCCCTGGTGGCCATGGCTCAGTCAAACCGGGGCTGGTGGGAGAAGTACCGGGGCAGCCTCCCCGTCGGACTGCTGGACATCGCCGAGTTCGAGTGGCACGCCGTACGCATGCGTACGGCACACACGGTGCACATTCCGGGCCTGCTGCAAACCAGCGATCACGCCCGCACGATCTTTCGCGTCGGCGTTCCTCCCATGCCGGAACACGAGATTGCGCTGCGAGTTGCCCACCGGATGGAACGCCAGCAAGTGCT
Organism: Streptomyces sp. NPDC047049; assembly: GCF_040643995.1. Classification (NCBI taxonomy): domain Bacteria; kingdom Bacillati; phylum Actinomycetota; class Actinomycetes; order Kitasatosporales; family Streptomycetaceae; genus Streptomyces; species Streptomyces sp. NPDC047049. The sequence continues at coordinate 308,568 of NZ_JBEYVM010000003.1, forward strand.
GGATGGAGATGACCCGTGCGGATACGTCGGCATCATCCATGAGGCTGCCCTGCGGATGCAGTTCGGGGGCCGGGCGATCGTCCTCGCCCAGTTGAAGCACCTCCTCGCCATGTCCGAGCGCGACAACGTGACCTTGCGCGTCATCCCCTTCGAAGCCGGCGAGTTTCCAGGTGCTGGGCAGACCGTGATCTACGCGGAAGGTGCGGTGCCGCAACTGGATGCCGTGCAGGTCGACAGCACTCATGGGCCGGAGTTCGTCCACCTGGAGGCTCAGTTGAACCGATACCGGTCCCAGATGGACGGTATGGAACGGGTTAGCCTCTCCCCCGAACGTTCCCGCGACTTCATCCAGGTGGTCGCGCGTCAACTCTGAGGGGCACACCATGGCCGAAATCCGCTGGGAAGAGCCGTTCTGCGCCGAGGGTTCAGCGTGCTTCCGTTTCGGCACCGACGAAGACGGCAACGCCTACATCGCCGTAGCGGGTGCCGAGGACGCCTACGTCACCGACACCCGTGAAGCTCTCCGCACGCTCATCCGCGAGATAAAGGCCGGCAAGGCCGACCACCTGCTCTGACGCCTTGTAGGGGAACGAAGGAGGGGCGCCCGGGGCCGGTGGGAGACCGGGCCGGGCGCCCTTTGGCGTGTCTCGGCGGGGGGGGCACTTCGCCTTGCAGTACTGCCCTTCCTTGCCGATCGCCCGGTAAGGACAGTCGGCGAGCTCCAGCAGCCGGAGGACCGCCTCCCGGTTCCGTGACGTCTCCTTCGGGATCACCGAGTCCTTCGGGTAGAAGCCGCCGCCCAGGAAGGACGACGGGTACATCTCGAAGGTGTACGCGAACACCTTCTGGTCGCCCCACAGCCAGTCGTCGATCGAGCCGTCGGTGATGTACAGGTCGCTGGACTGTTCGGGGGTGTAGCCGTTGGTGGCGGCCATGTTCTTGCCGATGGTGGCGAAGGTGTCGTGTTCGTCCTGGGTCATGCCGGGGCCGGTGTCGTCGTTGGTGAAGCCGAAAGGCCACAGGACCAGTTCGCTGTAGGTGTGGAAGTCGATGGCGGCCTTGATCTGCTGCTTTCCGCCGACGATCCGGCTGTGGACGAATTTCGAGATGACCTGGACCTCGGGTGCGGAGGCGGGGGACTTGCCGCGGTAGGTCTCGGAGGAGGGGCTGGAGGAAGAGCCGCCGCAGCAGCCCCACTTGAAGTCCCAGTTGCGGTTGAGGTCGGTACCGACGTTGCTGGAACCGGTGTTGGGCTGGCGGTTCTTGCGCCAGCTGCGGAACGAGCCGGAGGCGATGTCGTAGGCGCCGCCGTCCGGGTTGAGGTCCGGGATGATCCAGATCTCGCGGGAGTCGAGCATCTTGGTGATGCGGGGATCGGCCCCGTACTTCGAGGTGAACTCGTTCAGGAGGTAGAGGGCCATCTCTACGGTGAGGTGTTCCCTGGCGTGCTGGTGGGCGGTGAAGAGGACTTCGGGCTCCGCCTCGTCCTTGGTGACGTTCTTGCTGACCTTGAGGGCGAGGAGGGCGCGGCCCTCGTGGGAGGTGCCGATGACCTGCTTGCTCAGGATGGCCGGGTACTTGGCGACGAGGGCGTCGATCTCCTTCGTGGCCTCGTCGTAGGTGTGGTACTTCGTGTAGCCGGCGGGGAAGTCCTTGACCCGGGTGCCGGCAGGGGGCGACGCGGACTTGGCGGCGGCCGGCGGGTCCGGCAACTGGCGGAGTGTGTAGCCGAGTTGGCGGGCGGCGCGGGCCTGTGCGCGGTCCGCCGTGATGACGACCTTCCCGGCGTGGACCTCGTCGATGGTGGCGCCGGTCGCGGTGAGGGCGGTGCGCTGGGCGGGGGTGGCGAGGCCCGTCACCTCGTACTGATGCGGGAGTTCGGTGCTGCTCGCCATGGATGTGGCGGCTGGCCGGGCCGAGGGGGCGTCCTGCGCCTGGGCGGCGGCGACCGGGGCGGCGAGGGCGAGGGAGAGGAGCGCGGTGAGGACGGTTCTGCGTCCGCCGCGGATACGTGGTCGCATGCGGTCTCCTGTGGGGTGTGAGCGAAGCGACGGCGTCAGTGTTGGCGCGTTGGCATGGGCGGGTCAAGGCGTCGCACGGTCAGATGTGGGGCCGTCGGTGGACGGGGAGTTTCGAGGGGAAACCGGCAACTGTCCATCGGTTCGGGCAAATTCATTGCCTCATGCCGCGGTGGCGCCAACAATGCGCACGACAAAGCCGAACGCACCTGAGGGCGCTTCGGTGACATAAGCGGAGAGGACCCCCACATGAACAGACCTCTCGTCGGCACCCTGGCCACGGCCGTGCTGGGAGCCGCAGCCCTGGCGGGCACCGTCGGAACGGCCCACGCCGCGCCGCAGTACGGAGCGCAGCACGTCAAGCAGCAGAACGCGGAGCAGCAGCAGGTCAAGCAGCAGGGTTCCCGGTCGGCCAAGACCAAGGCGGTGGACTTCGCCGGCACCGTCGCGCTGAGCAACTGCTCCGGCTCGGTCGTCCGGATGCCCACCTCGCAGCCGAACGACCCGGCCCTGGTGATGTCCAACGGCCACTGTCTGGAAAGCGGTATGCCCGGCGCCGGCGAGGTCATCGTCGACCAGCCGTCCAGCCGCAGCTTCACCTTGCTCAACAAGTCGGCCGGCCGGGCGGGCACGATCAGGGCCACCAAGGTCGTCTACGCCACGATGACGGACACCGACGTCACGCTCTACCAGACGTCCTCGACCTACGCGCAGATCGAGCAGAAGTACGGGATCAAGCCACTGGAGCTGGCCACCGACCACCCGGCCAAGGGGGCGGCGATCAGCGTCGTTTCCGGCTACTGGAAGAAGATCTACTCCTGCAACATCGACGGGTTCGTGCCCACCCTCAAGGAGGGCGAATGGACCTGGAAGGACTCGGTCCGCTACACCCCGCAGTGCAAGACGATCGGCGGCACGTCCGGGTCGCCGGTGATCGACACCGCCACCGGCAAGGTCGCGGCCATCAACAACACGGGCAATGAGGACGGCGAGAAGTGCACCGTCAACAACCCGTGCGAGGTGGACGAGAACGGCAATGTCACGGTGCACCAGGGCACCAACTACGCCGAGGAGACGTACGGGATACCGAAGTGCTTCGGCGCCGGCAACAAGCTGGACCTGAGCGCCGCCGGGTGCGCGCTGCCCAAGCCGGCGGCCATCCGTAGGTGATCTGACGAGAAGTGCGACGCCGGCTGCCAGGTCCCGTGCACGGGGTGCGCGGGGCCTGGCGCTGTATTGGGGAGGAGGGGGAGAGAGGGGGGAGGAAGGCGTTCCGCTGAGGGCCGCTGGGCCGGTATTCGCCATTTCACTTCGGGGTGACGGTCATGACGAGTAGCCCAGAACGTGTTCTCTGGGACGTATCTCTGTGGATAAAGTGCTGAGCGTATGGCGCCTCTGGCGCAGAGCTGTGCCGATCCGCGGTCCCGGGGCCTCCGGCGGCCGTCAGGGAGTGGGGGAGCGACGTGCCGACCGCGATTGCCGTCACCAGCCCGGACCTCGCGCTGCCCCCGACCGACCGGCAGACCCCGGCCGCCGTCGTCCTGCCGGCCCCACAACTCCAGTCGCTGGACGACGCCCTGACGGAGACCAGCGCCGTCCTGGAGCACCACGGCCACCTCATCGTGCTGTACTCCTCGGCCTGCCCGCCGGAGCACATCCGCCGGATGCACACCCTGCGCGCCGTCCTGGAGAGCGACCGGATCGCCATCGTGCCGCTGCCCCTGCCGCCGCTGGGCGTCGCCTTACTGGCCCGTCAGCTACGGCAGTTGTCGCTGTGCGACTTCAGCCCCGGCGTGCTGGCCGGCGCCGCGCGGCTGCTCGCCCATTACCTTCACACCGGCGCCCTGCTCGGCAGCGTCAGCGGCCTGGACCGCATCGAGGTCGACCTGCGGTCCCATGTGAAGTCCTGGCTGCCCGGCGCCCACTTCGCGGTGCTGGCGCATCCCGAGCCGCAGCTGCTTCACGTGGACCGGCACAGTACCGAGGCCGGGCTGCCCGCGCCCGGCTTCGTCACCCAGCTCACGGTGGCCCGCGGCCAGCTCACCTCGGACTGGGTGACGGGGACGCTCGCCCCGGCCTGGCGGGTGCAGGGGGTGTACGAGGCTCGGCTGCCCGCCGAGTCCGCCCGGTGGTGGGGGACCCAGAAGCTGATCGAATTCGCGGCGGCCATACCGGACGTGTCGGTCCTGCGTCAGCTCGTGGCCTCGGTTCGGCGCGAGGAGTGCGGCTGGTGCGGCCTGGAACTCCTCGGCGATCACTGTGCGTTCTGCGCCGCGCCGCTGGCACGGGAACGGGCGGCGGGGGGTGGCGGCCCGTGCCAGGGGCCGGCGGCCATAGGCGGCTCGGAACACCGGCCGGGAGGGGGGACGGCGGTCCCTGCGCAGGCCCTGACGGCGGCTTCCCCGGAGGCTTCGGGTTCGGCTTCGGTGTCGGGTGCGGCTTCGGTGTCGGATGCGGGTGCCGCCTCGGCTCCGGTGACGGATCCTGCGTCTGCTCCCGGCGCCTCATCGGCTTCGACCGGCGGGGCCTCTGCGGCTCCCTCGGACGCTTCGGCCGCTCCAGCCCCCGCTCCAGCCCCCGCTCCTGCGCCGGCCTCCCCGGGGCCGGGTGAGTCCGCCGCTCCCTCGGAACCGGCGGCCGGTCGGACTCTCCCGCCGTGGGACGAGCGCGGCCTCTCGCCGGTGACACCTCCCGGTGTGACCGGTGTGCTCGGTGCGCCGGGCGCGGCGGGGGTACGAAGCAGCGGCCGGCCCGGAGAGCCGGGTACGGGGCAGTGGGACGTCCGCGGGCCGGATCTCACGGCGGGCTCCTCTGACGGGTCAGGAAACCCGTACGCGTCAGGGAACCCGTACGGGTCCGGGCGCCCGGTGCCGGGCAACCCCTACGCGACCGACGGCGCCCAGGCCCCCGGCCCTCGTGCCCCCGGCCACTGGGACCTGCCAGGTCACCCCGATTTCACCGGCCACTTCGAACAGCACCACCCGCAGCACCCCGGCCACCCACAGCCCGGCCGCCCGCAGCCCCCCGGCCACGTGCAGCCCCCCGGCCACGTGCAGCCCCCCGGCCACGTGCAGCACTCAGGCCACGCGCAGCAACCCGGCGGCCCGGAGGGGCCCGGGTACCCGGACCCGTCCGGCCGGCCGGAGACCCCCGGTACCCCGCGAACGGTGGCCCGAGTGCGCTGAGCCCGCCGGGCCGCCCGTGCCCTACCGCCTCCGGCCGCCCGCGCCCTGCCGTCCGCTGCCGCCCCGTCAACCCCTCGACGGACCCCGTCAGCCCCTACGGCCGACGGACCGGCAGCCGCCGCCGGCCGCCCCGTCCGGCGCCGACCGCCCGCCACTTGCCCGCCCGTCCCCTCCCGTCCGTCCCCTCCCCGTCCCGATCGAGGTCCCTCCCCCATGAACTCTCGCCAGCGCCGCGGAGTGATCCTGCTGCTCCTGTCGGTTCTCTGTGCGGTCGGCGCGTTCGTCGGCGTGCTGTCGGTGATCCAGAACGTCGAGTCCAAGGTCGGTCCCGAAAAGACGGCGTACCGGCTGAAGACGGATGTCGCGGCCTATAAAGCGCTGGATCCTGGGCAGTTCGAGAAGGTGAAGATGCCCGAGCGGTGGCTGCCGCCCACCGCCGTGACCGATCTGGACCAGGTCAGCGGCCGGATCGCGGTGACGCCGCTGAAGAAGGGGTCGCTGCTGCAGGACGACATGATCGTCGAGCGGCCCGCGCTGAAGGCCGGACAGCAGGAGATCGCCATCATGATCGACGCGGCCACCGGGGTGGCGGGCAAGATCAACCCCGGTGCCCGGGTGAACATCTACGCCACCTTCGAGGGCAAGCGCCCCGAGGACAAGCCGGTCTCCAAGGTCATCGTCTCCGGTGCCCAGGTGATCGACGTCGGCAAGCTGACGCCGCTGGAGGCCAAGGACCCCGGCGACACCACCTCCACCACCACGGGGCGGCAGGCCGGTGACGCCGTCCCGATCACCTTCGCGCTGAACACCCAGGACGCCCAACGGGTCGCGTACGCCGAGTCCTTCGCCTCGCACGTACGGCTCGCCCTGCTCGCCCCCGGCAGCGAGGCCACCGTCCCGCCGGGCCAGCGCACCTACACCCTCGACGGCGACAAGTGACCCGGAGGCTCAGGTGACCATCCGTATCCTCCCGGCAATCGGCGACCCGGACGCGGCGCGTGCGGTGTCCTCGCTGCTCAACCAGCTGCCGGACGCCGAGCCCGCACCCGCCGTCGCCGACTCCGCCGCGCTGCTCCACGCGCTGGCCGGCGCTGCCGCCCAGGGGGCCGGCGGGTCGCTCGCCGGTGCCCCGCCCGAGGCCGGTCCGCCGTCCGGAGTCGAAGCGCTTCCCGAGGTCGTGCTCGTCCATGAGCGGATCGGCCCGACGCCGGCGCTGGAGCTGATCCGCGAGGTGGCGCTGCGCTTCCCCGCCGTCGGCGTCGTACTGATCACCACGGATGCCGGGCCCGCGCTGTTCTCCGCGGCGATGGACGCCGGTGCCCGCGGCATCGTCGGACTGCCCCTCGGCTACGACGAGTTGGCCGCCCGGGTGCAGGCCGCCGCCCAGTGGTCGGCGGGGGTACGGGTGCACCTGGGGGGCAGCCCCGAGGCGGCACCGGGGCCGGCCGGCACCCTGGTGACCGTGACCGGCGCCAAGGGCGGGGTCGGCACCACCGTCACCGCCGTGCAGCTGGCGCTGGCCGCGCGGGCCGCCGGCCGGAGCGTCGCGCTGGTGGACCTGGATCTGCAGTCCGGCGATGTGGCCTCCTACCTGGACGTCCAGTTCCGCCGCTCGATCGTCGATCTGGCGGGCATCGCGGACATCTCCGTACGGGTGCTCCAGGACGCGGTGCACGACCACCACACCGGCCTGGGGCTGCTGCTGGCGCCCGAGGAGGGGGAGCGCGGCGAGGAGGTCGACGACCGGGCGGCCCGCCAGATCATCGGTGCGCTGCGCTCCCGCTACGAAGTGGTGCTGGTCGACTGCGGCTCCCAGATGCAGTCCGCCAACGCGGCGGCCGTCGAACTCGCCGATGTGGCCCTGCTGGTGACCACCCCGGACGTGGTGGCCGTACGGGCCGCCAAGCGGCAGGTGCGGCTGTGGGACCGGCTGCAGATCCGGCAGGCGGAGGACACTACGACCGTGGTCAACCGCCTCACCCGTAACACCGAGATCCAGCCGCCGCTGGTCGCCAAGGCCACCGGCACCCAGGTCGCCAGGACCCATGTGCCGGCCGCCTTCAAGGAGCTGCAGCCCTGTGTCGACGCGGGCCGGATGCAGGACCTCGACGGGCGGTCGACGGTCCGGCAGGCGCTGTGGGCGCTGGCGGGCGAGCTCGGCCTGGTCGAGTCACCGGCCGTGCGGCGGGAGGGCCGGGGCAGCCACCGGGCGCGCCCGACGCTGACGGGGCGCCGGCGCAAGGCCATAACGCCGGGGGCGGCTCCCGGTTCCGGGACGGGTCAGGGTCCGGCACCCGGACCGGCCTCCGGGTCGGGGTCAGGGGCGGGGTCCGGTATCCGCTTCGGCGCGCGGCGGGGCTCCGCGGCGGCGGCCGGCGGCTCGGGTCCGTTCGATCCGGCCGGTCCCTACGAGGAGGGCTGAGCGGTGCGGCGCCCACTGGGCGGCAACGACCGGGGCCAGGTCGCCGTGGAGTTCCTGGGGATGCTCCCGCTGATCCTGCTGGTCCTCGCGCTGCTGTGGCAGCTGGTGCTGGTCGGCTACGCGTTCTCGCTCGCCGCGCACTCCGCCGACCGGGGCGCGCGGGCCGGTACGGCGACGGAAGGCGGCGGCGCCGGCGCGTGCCAGGCCGCCGCCGAGCACGAACTGCCCGGTTCCTGGCGGGGTGGTGCCGGCATCTCCTGCCGCCCCGAAGCGGGCGTGTGGAAGGCGAGGGTCCAGATCAGGGTCCCGGTGCTCTTCCCCGGCGCGGGCAGCTTCCCGTGGTCGGCGAAGGGCTCGGCCGGCGCCGCGAAGGAGGACCCCCGATGAGCGCCGTACGTCCGCCCGTCCGGCTCCGGCAGCCTGCCCGGCTCGGTCTCCCGGCCCCGCTCCCCCTGCCCGCCCGGCACCGGAAGCCCGCCCGGCTCCCGCTGCGCACCCGGCTCCCGCTGCGCACCCGGCTCCGCCCGCCCGCCCGGCTCCGCGGCCACGGCCGCGACCGGGGCACGGTGTCCATCGAATTCCTCGGCTTCCTGCCGATCCTGCTGGTCATCGGGCTGGCCGTGGTCCAGCTCGGCCTCGCCGCCTTCGCCGTCCAGCAGGCCGGTACGGGAGCGCGCGCCGCGGCCCGTACCGCCTCGATGGACGAAGCCGACCACCCGCCCGCCCCGGAGGCCGCCGGCCGGGCCGCGATGAGCGACTGGGTCAAGGCCGGCATCACCGTGGGCGGCGACGGCGGCGGTTCGGTCCGTGCGACGGTGCAGGTCACCATCCCCTCGATCATCCCCGGCGTGGACGACTTCGGCACCGCCTCCCGCAGTGCCACCATGCCCCGCCCGCGGGAACCCGGCGCCCTGGGACTCGCGCCCGCCGTGGTCACCGTGGACACATACGAAGGAGCACCCCCGCGATGAGCCTGAAAGCCCGGATCGTCGCACCCGAACCGGCCGGTGAGGCGCGCCAGGACAGCAATTTGGTCGCCGTCTACCGCGCCAAACTCCTGGAGGAGATCGACCTCGCCGAGATGTCCTCGCTGGCCGCGGCCGAGCGCCGCGGACGGCTGGAACGCGTGCTGGGCCACATCATCAGCCGTGAGGGCCCGGTGCTCTCCACCGCCGAACGCGCCCAGCTCATCCGCCGGGTGGTGGACGAGGCGCTGGGCCTCGGGGTCCTGGAGCCGCTGCTCGAGGACGCCTCGATCACCGAGATCATGGTCAACGGCCCCGACCAGGTGTACGTCGAGCGGGCCGGCCGGGTCGAGCTGCTGCCCGTCCGCTTCGCCTCGCACGAGCAGCTGATGCAGACCATCGAGCGGATCGTCTCCACCGTCAACCGCCGGGTCGACGAGTCCAATCCGATGGTCGACGCCCGGCTGCCGTCCGGCGAACGCGTCAACGTCATCATCCCGCCGCTCGCCCTGAACGGCGCCACCCTCACCATCCGCCGCTTCCCGCGCGCCTACACCCTCGCCGAACTCATCGGCATGGGCACGCTCGACGAGCAGATGCTGATGCTGCTGGCGGGGCTGGTGCGGGCCAAGTTCAACGTGGTGGTCTCCGGTGCCACCGGCGCCGGCAAGACCACCCTCCTCAACGCCCTCTCCGGACTGATCCCGGACGGCGAGCGGATCATCACCGTCGAGGACGCCGCCGAACTCCAGCTCCAGCAGAGCCACGTCATCCGGCTGGAGTCCCGGCCGCCCAACGTGGAGGGCAAGGGCCGCATCACCATCCGCGACCTGGTCCGCAACTCCCTGCGGATGCGCCCCGACCGGATCATCGTCGGTGAGGTGCGCGGTGGTGAAACCCTCGACATGCTCCAGGCGATGTCCACCGGCCACGACGGTTCGCTCGCCACCGTCCACGCCAACAGCGCCGAGGACGCCCTGATGCGGCTGCAGACCCTGGCCTCCATGTCGGATGTCAAGATCCCCTTCGAGGCACTGCGGGACCAGATCAACAGCGCCGTCGACTGCATCGTCCAGCTCACCCGGCACGCCGACGGCTCCCGCCGGATCAGCGAGGTCGCCCTCCTCGACTCGCGCGGCCACGAGGACTACCGCATCGCGACGGTCTGCCGCTTCGACGCCGAGCCGATGGGCGCGGACCGCATCGTGCACGGGCACTTCCGCTACTTCCCGCTGCCGCGGCGGGTCGCCGAACGCCTCTTCATGGCGAGCGAGCCCACCCCGCCCGCCTTCGGCGTCGCCACCGATGACGCTCAACTCGCCACCCGGAAGGCCCTCTCATGACCGGCGGGAACCCCCTCGTCCTGCTCGCCCTCGGGGCCGCCCTGCTGTGCGGGGTGCTCGCGATCGCCGGCGTACGGACCTATGCCGCGGGGCACGCCCAGCGGCAGGCCGTCGTCGACCGGCTCGACGACGAGCGCGGGCTGCCGGTCGACGGACGCCGGCGCCGCTTCCCTTCCGTCGACCGTGCGCTGCGCGGCACCCGCTTCGGGCGTCGCCTCGAACTGCGGCTGGCCGCCACCGGCCTGGACGTCACTCCCGGCGAATTCTTCGTCTACATGCTCGGCGCGGTGCTCGCGCTGTGGCTGGTCGCGCAGGCCGCCCTTGCCCCGTTCTTCGGCCCGATCGCCGCGCTGGTCGCCGTCTGGGCGGCGTTCGCCTTCCTCAACTGGCAGCGCCAGAAGCGCATCGAGAAGTTCATCAACCAGCTGCCCGAGCTCTCCCGGATCCTGGCCAACGCCACCCAGGCCGGGCTGGCGTTGCGGACGGCGCTGGGCATGGCGGCCGAGGAGCTGGAGGCGCCGGCCGGTGAGGAGCTGGCCAAGGTCTCCGACAAGCTCTCCGTCGGCCACTCCATCGACGAGGCGCTGGGCGAGCTGGCCGAACGCCTCCCCTCCCGCGAACTCGTCGTCCTGGTGACCACGCTGGTGCTCTCCAACCGCGCCGGCGGCACCGTCGTCGGCTCGCTGCGCAACCTCACCACGACCCTGGAGGAGCGCAAGGAGACCCGCCGCGAGGTCCGCACCCAGCTCTCCCAGGTCGTCGTCACCGCCTATGTCGTCCCGTTGCTCGGCATCGGCACCCTGCTGCTGATGAACCGGATCGCCCCGGGTGCCATCGACCGGATGACCTCCTCCTTCCTCGGCCAGCTCGCGGTCGTGGCGGCCTTCGTCCTCTACGGGCTCGGGTTCTTCTTCATCCGCCGGCTGTCCAAGATCGACGTCTAGCCACCGACCGACACCGAACCGACCGACACCGAACCGACAGACACCGAACCGACAGACACGGGCCTCGAAACCGGCACCGGCCTCGAAACCGGCACCGAAACCGGCACCGGCCTCGAAACCGGACTCGGTCCCGGAATCCGCAGGGGAACAGGAATGGGAATCGGAATTCTGCTGGCCGCGGCCTTCGCCCTCTCGGTCGTCGGCATCTGCTGCGGTATCGCGCTCTACCGCCGGGAGGCCCGGCTGCCGCCCGACCTGGCGCTGTCCCTGGAGGTCGGCGCGACCCGCACCACGGTGGTCGGTTCGGCCGTGGACCGCACCGGCATGCGCTACGCGCCGCTGGTGCTGCGGCTGATGGGCGACAAGCGCACCGCCCGGGTCCGCCGGCGGATCGACCTGGCCGGCAACCCCGGCGGGCTGACCGTCGACCGGTACGCCGCCCGGCGTGCCGTCTACGGGGCCCTCGGCTTCTTCGGCGCGCTGGTGATGTTCCTGCGCGGCCAGCCGCTGCTCGGCGTCCTGATGGTGCTCTTCGGTCTCTTCTGGACCGAGGTCGGCATCTGGGCCGCGATCCGCCAGCGCAGGGACACCATCGAACGCACCCTTCCGGACTTTCTGGACGTGCTGGCGGTCGTGGTCAGCGCCGGATTGAGCTTCCGTCAGGCGCTGGACCGGGTCGCCGAGAAGTACGAGGGGCCATGGGCCGATGAACTGCGCATCACGCTGCGGCAGATGGATATGGGCGTCAGCCGCCGCGCGGCCTTCGAGGAGCTACGCAAACGCAACGACTCCGAACAGGTCGCCCAGTTCGTCACCGCCCTCCAGCAGGGCGAGGAGCTCGGCTCGCCGATCGTCGAGACGCTGATCCAGATCGCCAACGACATGCGCCGCACCGACGCCCAGAACGCCCGGCGCCGCGCCGCCCGCGCGGTCCCCAAGGCCACCATGGTCGTCACCACGTTTATGGTTCCGGCCACGATGATCCTGCTCATCGCCGGGTTCTTCCTGGGCTCGGGGACCAGCTTCGGCTCGCTGATGGGGGAGTGAATCGTGCCACAGCTCCCGGGCTCGGCCCGGCCCGAGGCCACCGGGCGGCGCCGGTCCGGACTCGGCTCGCCCACGCCGGCTCACCACCGCGCGGCCCCCTCCGCCCTGCGTCACGTCCCCCGTGCCGGCACCGGCCACGACGGTCATGACATCGGTCCGTCCTTGCGGATGCACATCTTCGGACGGGCGGCCCCCGGCCCGGTCGCCGTACTGGCCGCCCGGTGGGCCGCTGCTCCGCCCGCCGTCGGCCGCGGCGGCCCGCATCCGGCCGGATGGGTGCCCTTCACCGTCCGCTTCTCGTCAACTCCTTCGCACGAGCAACGAGTTGTGTCACAGTGGGTGGGCGGACGATTTCGTTCGCGCTACGGCGCGGAGGGGTCGCCCGGTTCACATGGGCAGGGGAACGGGGCATGGTGCCGGAGGGGGAGCGGGGGTGGGTGAGGTGCGACTGAGTGGCCGAAATGCGCCGTTGTGCCCGTCATCTGTGATCCCAAATGAGGATTGGGCACGGATTCCCTGTTCCGGGCACGCTGTTCCGGCGTACTTTTCTCGTGTCGCGAGCGCGGTCGGCCGCGCCGGCACCACGGGGACTGACCAGCCGGACCAGAGCGGTACGGCCGCCCATGGAGGGGAAGACGATGGCGAAGCGTATTTTGGGGAACGACCGGGGACAGACCTCGATCGAGTACCTCGGCATCATCGCGGTGGTCGTGGCGATCGTCCTGGTCCTGTCGACCACGGACTTCGGCAGCCAGATCGCGAACGCCATCGCCAACAAGATCTCCGACGTCGTCGGCATTTAGGCCCAGCCGCCACTGCCACCGCCACCGTCGTGCCGGCCACCATCCCGTGCCGCCGGCGCGACGCCGGGCAGGCCTTCCCGCTCTACATCGTTGCGGTCGCCGGCCTGCTCTTTCTCGCGCTCGCTTTCTTCGCCGTCGGGCAGGCCGCGGCCACCCGCAACGGTGCCCAGACCGCTGCCGACGCGGCCGCGCTCGCCGCCGGCCAGCAGTACCGCGATCTGCTGACCAAGACCCTCCTCGACGGCCTCCACGACGGGAGCTACGAGAGCAACCGGGCCGTGTGGAAAGACCTGCTGAACGGGCGCGGCGTCCCGTCCGGCGCGGCCTGCGAGCGCGCGGGCTGGTTCGCCGGGCGCAACGGCGCCGACCTCTCCGGTTCCGGGGGCCGCGGCTGCATTTCGGACTCCTGGCCCACCTCCTTCGCCGTCGCGGTCAAAACCCGGAAACCGGTGGGCAATTCCGTCATCCCGATGACCAAAAGCGCCCACGGGAAGGCCGAGGCGAAGTCCGTCGTCGAGCCCCGCTGCACCCTCGCTCCCCCTACGGACGGCACGGGCGCCACGGGAGGCACGGGTGGAGCCGACGGCCGGAGCGACGAGGGAGACAAGGGCGGCAAGGACGGCAAGGGCGACAAGGGCGACAAGGACAAGGACGCCCCCGAGGCCGCGCCCCTGGAGATCACCTGCGACGGAAAGCGCTGGACGCTCGACCCCGACAACCTCCGGCATCTCCCTGACGCCTCCGACCTCTTCTCCGTACGCCTCGCCCATTGACCGGCCAACCCCGTACCCCGATACGCACCGCGACCCGCACCCCGGCACCTCCGAGACGACCAGACGACGATCAAAGGAATCGCATCCCATGAGCATTCGGCGCACCGCGAAGGCCGCCAGAGGAGCGGTCGCCATGGCGAGCGCTGTCGGCCTGGCTCTCGTCGTGGCCGGCTGTGGTGGTGGCGACGGCGGTACCAAGGGGACGGACGGCGACAAGCCCCCGGCCCGCAGCACCGCCCCCAAGGACAGCGGCCCCGGCAGCCCGGCGGCCGACTCCGACAAGGTGATCGGTGAGATGAAGGGGCCGGACGGCGTGGTGGTCACCCTGCACTCCGTCGTCCGTGACTCCGGCGGCTTCGTCACCGTCAACGGCACGGTGTCCAATCACGGCAACCGCGCCTTCAACGCGATCGACTGGCGTTCCAACGAGACCGAGCTGCGGTCCCGTTCCTCCATCTCCGGGGCCACCCTCGTCGACAAGGCGGGCAAGAAACGGTATCTGGTGCTGCGGGACACCAATGGTGAATGCTTGTGCACGACCGGCCTCAGCGGTCTGATGCCGGGAAACAGCCGCCCGGTCTTCGCGCAGTTCCCGGCGCCGCCGGCCAAGGTGACCCAGGTCGACTTCCAACTGCCGACCATGCCCCCCGCCAGCGTGCAGATCACGGACTGAGCGGGCACCGATGACCGCGACTCCGACGCCCGCTCACCAGATGACCGCGATCCCGACACCTGCGACCCGGATGACCGCGACTCCGATGCCCGCGACCCGGACGCCCCGAGGACGCCGCCCGCACCGAGCGCCCCGTGCGGCCGTCACTGCCGCCGTCGCCCTGCTGCTGACCGCGGCGCTGACGGTCCCCGCCGCCCACGCCGATCCGCCGGGCCTGACCGAGGACTCCAGCCCCCCGGTCCGCATCGACCCCAACGACCCCGATCTGCGCATGGTCCAGGGCGCCAAGCTCGCCCCGTCCAAGGTCCTCAACATCAAGTCCATCGTCGAGACCGACGACGGCTCCGAGCGCCGCCAGGACACCAATGACAACGTGACCTTCTCGCTCCAGGCAGAGGTCCTGTTCGACAAGGACAGCGCCAAGCTGTCGTCGGACGCGCTGTCGCGGATCGGCAGCATCGCGGCGGAGATCAAGAAGCAGAACGCCACCCGCCTGCGGGTCTTCGGCTTCACCGACAACCTCGGCTCGGCGAGCCACGGCCTGGTCCTGTCCAAGCAGCGGGCCAACGCCGTCCAGCAGGAACTGGCCAAGGACCTCGGCTCGTCCGTCAGCTTCCAGATCCGCGGCTACGGCGAGCAGTACCCGATCGCCGACAACGCCACCGAGGCAGGCCGCAAGAAGAACCGCCGGGTCGAGGTCAGCTTCCCGCGCGCCTCGTGAGCGGCGCCGCAGCAGGCGTCATCGGGAGCAGAGCCGGCCGCCTCCGTCAGCGGACGGGCTCGACACCGAGCCGGAGGCCGGGGCGCAGGCCCCAGCGCGCCATGGCGCCGGCCTCCGCCTCCAGGACGTGCCGGGCGCGGAGGCGGGGGAGTCCCAGCCTGCCCGGACGCATAGTGCGGACGGCCAGCACGGTGAAGTCCCGGCTCAGGTAGGCGACATCGATCGAGAACCGCATCCGGAAGGTGTGCACACTGCTCGCCGGGGTGAGCAGCAGCGCCCCCTCGATGCCGTCGCGGCCCAGCAATCCGCGGCTGCGGGCGCGCCAGGACGCCGCGATCTCCACCGGAATGACGTCCTCCGCGCCGTACAGGACCCCCGGGCCGTTCTCCCCACGCACCATGCACAGCGTTCTATCAGCTCCCGCCTGCCGGGCCCTGCCGCTCCCGCACGCCGGATCCTTCCGCCATCCGCCCCTGCTGCGAAGCCGGACACCCTAAGGTCGGCACGTGCCAGTGATGCTGATGGTTCTCGCCGCCGCCTACGGGGCCGCGGCCGGGGTACTCCTGCCACGGCCCGCCCACCGGATGGCCGTTGAGCCCGAGGAGGAGTGGTGCGCGGTCTGTCCCCGGGGGCATGCGATCACGGGGGTGGCGCGGGGCTGGCTGGGGCGGGGGCACTGTCCGCGGTGCGGGGCGTACGGGCCGGGGGCGTGGCCGATGGCGGCGGTTACCGCACTGGCCTGTGCGGCCCTGGCGGCGGCCACCGGGCCGCGGCCGGAACTCGTCGCCTGGCTGGCGATGACGCCGGTCGCGGTGCTGCTGGTGGCCGTCGACTGGCGGGTCCGGCGCCTCCCGGACGTGCTGACGCTGCCGCTCGCCGTGATGGCGGCGGTGCTGCTGGGGCTCGGCGGCTGGTTCACCGACGAGGGCGGGGCGTGGCGGCGGGCGCTGCTGGGCGGACTCGTCCTGGGCGCGTGCTACCTCCTGCTCTACGCCGTCAACCCGCGGGGCATCGGGCTGGGCGACGTCAAGCTGGCGGTCGGGCTGGGGATCGCCCTGGGGTGGTACGGCTGGCGCACCCTTGTCCACGGCGGGGCGGCCGGTGTGCTGCTCGGTGCGCTCTACGGGGCGGGGCTGCTGATCGTCCGGCGCGGTGCGCGGGGAGCGGCCATGCCCCTGGGGCCCTTCATGATCCTCGGGGCGTTCGGCGTGCTGCTGCTGGGCGCCGCCGCGGCGCCCGCCTGACGGGACGGGCCGAAGACGACGGGCCGGGGACCGAGCCACGCCGCCGCGCGCGCCGGTGCACGAAGCATCCCTCTCGCGGGGTTATGGTGGAAACCCCCCCTCGGGCCGGTCCGTATCCCCCCCACGGACCGGCCCGCTTTTTTGTTCCGGGCACCGGCCGGTCCCCGCGCGGGCGACGCAGCAAGCCCGGGTAAGCCCGGCCTCCGGGCCGGCGCCCCCGCAGGACCGCCGCTACCGCCGCGCCCAGATGTTCACGCCGTCCGTCGTCTTCGCGAACTCGTCGATCTCGGCCAGCTCGGCATCCGTGATCTCGGGGGCGTCGAGGGCGGCGATATTGGCCTCCAGCTGAGCGACGCTGCTGGCGCCGATCAGGGCGGAGGTCATCCGGTCGTCGCGCAGCACCCACCGCAGCGCCAGCTGGGCCAGCGACTGGCCGCGCCGGGCCGCGATGTCGTTGAGGCCGCGGAGGCGGCGGACGACCTCGTCGGACAGCAGGCCCGGGTCCAGGGACTTGCCCTGCGAGGCCCGCGAGCCCTCGGGGATGCCGTGCAGGTACTTGTCCGTGAGCATGCCCTGCGCAAGTGGCGCAAAAGAGATGCAGCCCATGCCCTCGGCTTCGAGGGTGTCCAGCAGCAGATCGTCCTCGGTCCAGCGGTTGATCATGGAGTAAGAGGGCTGGTGGATCAGCGCGCGGACACCCATGTCCCGCAGGATTCCGGCCGCTTCACGGGTCTGCTCGGCGTTGTAGGAGGAAACCCCCACATACAGGGCCTTGCCCTGCTGGACGGCGGACGCCAGCGCGCCCATCGTCTCCTCCAGCGGGGTGTCCGGATCGAAGCGGTGCGAGTAGAAGATATCGACGTAATCGACGCCCATCCGCTTCAGTGAGGCATCCAGCGACGAGAGGAGATATTTCCGCGAACCCCATTCACCGTAGGGGCCCGGGTGCATCAGATATCCGGCCTTCGTCGACAGAATCATCTCGTCGCGGTAGCCGCGGAAGTCCTGCGCGAAGATCTTCCCGAAGTTCAGCTCGGCGGACCCGGGTGGCGGACCGTAGTTGTTGGCCAGATCGAAGTGGGTCACGCCCAGATCGAAGGCACGGCGCAGGATGGCCCGCTGGGAGCTCAGGGTGCGGTCATCCCCGAAGTTGTGCCACAGTCCAAGGGAGATAGCGGGGAGTTTGAGTCCGCTGTGACCCGTTCTCCGGTACTTCATCGAGTCGTAGCGGGAATCCGCTGCGCGGTAGTCGGTGCCAGTCATGCTCATCTCCCTATCACGTACCTGTGACCTACCTGATTGGGCTGTCGAGACAGCCGAGAAGTAAAGTTGCCCACTTGAGGCGACGGGGCGACCGCCATTGGCACGGAGGGGCTGGACCACACATGCTGCGATCTTCCGGGATGCGCATCCCTTATCCGCCTGCATTGCGCAATCTGGTCTACCGGCTGTACGCGCGCAGGGTGGAGGGTCGCCTGGATCACACCCAGGTGCCCAAGCACATCGGCGTCATCCTGGACGGCAACCGGCGCTGGGCGCGGGCCGACGGGCGGACGACCGAGCAGGGTCACCAGGCCGGCGCGGCCAAGATCAGCGAGCTGCTGGGCTGGTGCGAGGAGACCGATGTCGAGGTGGTCACGCTGTGGCTGCTGTCGACGGACAACCTCGACCGGCCCGAGGAGGAGCTGAAGCCGCTGCTCGGCATCATCGAGAACACCGTCCGCGATCTGGCGGCCGACGGCCGCTGGCGGGTGCACCACGTCGGTAACCGCGACCTGCTGCCGGCCGCCACCCAGCAGGTGCTCAAGGAGTCCGAGCAGGCCACCCGCGACAACCGCGGCGTCCTGGTGAACGTCGCGGTCGGCTACGGCGGCCGGCAGGAGATCGCCGATGCGGTGCGCTCGCTGCTCCTGGACCACGCCGAGCGCGGCACCTCCTTCGAGGAGCTGGCGGAGATCGTCGACATCGACCTGATCTCCGAGCACCTGTACACCCGCGGCCAGCCCGATCCGGATCTGGTGATCCGTACGAGCGGTGAGCAGCGGCTGTCGGGCTTCATGCTGTGGCAGAGCGCCCATTCGGAGTACTACTTCTGCGAAGTTTTCTGGCCCGCGTTCCGGAAGGTCGACTTCCTGCGCGCCCTGCGCGACTACGCCGCCCGGCACCGGCGGTACGGCTTCTAGGAGGCGCCCGGGGCGTCCGGGTACGCTCCGCCGCGTTCCGCCAGGCGGGTTACTCACGCCCCGTAAGCCCGATTCACCCCTGAAGTTCCCGATGCCCCTTCCGTTACGGGGCGTCACCAGGCCCCGTCGGCTCCATGTGCCGCTGACGGGGCCTCTTCTGACACACCTTCCCCTCGGGTACCACCTTGGCGACGTCGCCGCCCGGCGATCAGGCGTTACCCAAGGTTCATCGCCCGTGCGTCATATGCCGTGGCATGGCTACGCAGGTTCGAGGGAATATCCCTTCCAGGTCGGCGTCAGGAACAAGCCATCGGGCGCCGCATCTCAGCGGACGGCATGGGGTCGTCCGCCCGGGAGGCCCTTTGCACATCACGGAGGTCCGTGCGTACCGCGCGGTCGACGCGGAGGGCCGGCGTTCGGCCCGCGCATTGTGGTCCGAGCCCGGTCCGGTCACCAGATGGCCGGGGGTCCCGGAGACGCTGCCCAGCGACTGCTGGACAGGCGGCGCCCCCGGGAGTACACCGCCCCGCGACGCCGTCGCACCCCAACCTCATCCGAGGGGGTTCGTCCACCCGTGGTGAACATCAAGCAGCGCCGTGAGCACGACCGGCGCACTTATGTCCTCGACACCAGTGTGCTGCTTGCGGATCCAGGCGCCATGGCCCGCTTCGACGAGCACGAGGTCGTGCTGCCGGTCGTGGTGGTCACGGAACTGGAGGCCAAAAGGCACCACCCCGAGCTCGGCTACTTCGCCCGGCAGGCACTGCGCCTGCTGGACGAGTACCGGGTGCAGTTCGGGCGGCTGGACTCGCCCATCCCCATCGGGGATCTCGGCGGGTCGCTCCGGGTCGAGCTGAACCACTCCGACCCCGGAATACTGCCCGCGGGCTTCCGGCTCGGCGACAACGACTCGCGGATCCTCGCCGTGGCGCGCAATCTGCAGGCCGAGGGGTACGACGTCACGGTCGTCTCCAAGGACCTGCCGCTGCGCATCAAGGCGTCCTCGGTCGGGCTGCTGGCCGAGGAGTACCGCGCCGAGCTGGCGATCACCGATTCCGGCTGGACGGGGATGGCCGAGCTGACCGTCTCCGCCGAGCAGATCGACGACCTCTTCGCGGCCGAGACCGCTCACGTACCGGAGGTCTCCGAACTTCCGGTGCATACCGGACTCGTCCTGCAGTCCGACCGCGGCAAGGCACTCGGCCGGGTCACCGCGGAGGGCGCGGTCCGGCTGGTGCGCGGCGACCGGGAGGCGTTCGGGATCCACGGCCGCAGCGCCGAGCAGCGGATCGCCCTGGATCTGCTGCTCGACCAGGAGGTCGGCATCGTCTCGATGGGCGGCCGGGCCGGTACCGGCAAGTCGGCGCTGGCGCTGTGCGCGGGCCTGGAGGCCGTATTGGAGCGCCGGCAGCACCGCAAGGTGATGGTGTTCCGCCCGCTGTACGCCGTCGGCGGGCAGGAGCTGGGCTATCTGCCGGGCAGCGAGGCGGAGAAGATGAGCCCCTGGGCCCAGGCCGTCTTCGACACGCTGTCCGCGGTGACCAGCAAGGACGTCATCGAAGAGGTGGTGGGGCGCGGCATGTTGGAGGTGCTGCCGCTGACCCATATCCGCGGGCGTTCGCTGCATGACGCATTCGTCATCGTGGACGAGGCGCAGTCGCTGGAGCGGAACGTCCTTTTGACGGTTCTGTCCCGTATCGGCGCCAACTCCCGCGTCGTGCTGACGCATGATGTCGCGCAGCGTGACAACCTCCGGGTCGGGCGGTACGACGGCGTGGTCGCCGTCGTCGAGAAGCTGAAGGGGCATCCGCTGTTCGCCCACGTCACGCTGAACCGCTCGGAGCGTTCGCCGATCGCCGCCCTGGTGACCGAATTGCTGGAGGACGGCCGGATCTGACCGGTTGTGAACACAGCGCCGCCCGGCAAAGCGAAGGAGCTTAGCCGGGCGGCGCAGTGCTGCGAGTGGATATCCGAAAATCGTTTGCCGTAAACGGGGTGTGAGCTTTCACACCCAGCGGGGAATTGCTTCCCGGCGTCCCGGTCGGGCAGAGTCTGGGTCCTGTCAGGCCCCGCATACGGCATCAAGCACCCCCAGCGGTGTGTAGAACCAACGAACTTCATAGCGATGCGCCGTATGCCGCCCGAGCACCACGCGGACCCCGAGGGGGACGTACCGGGCCAGTGCCTCCCGTGACCAGTCGGACCCTCCGCTCAACAGGGCCCGGAACAAGGGGAGGCCAGCGTCAGGGGCACGATTGCGCCCGCGAGGTCACCTATGCGGGCGATGCTGGAAGGAAAACGTGTGAGCCGGATCTCGGTCCGGGGATTCGCCGTGGCATCCGCCACCGCGGTCACCACCGTCGGCGCCGTGGTCGGCGTCGCTGCAGGCAACGAGCCCGCCTCGGTCGGCAACACCGAGGCCACCGCTGCCGACGCGACGATCGCCGACATCCCCGCGGGCGCACAGGCCCAGGTGCAGACGGCTTCCCTGACGCAGCAGGCGGACGACCAGTCCACCCAGGCCGACACGGCAGCGCTGAAGTCCGCTCAGGAGTCGGCCCGCAAGGCTGCCGCTGAGACCGCGCAGAGCAAGAAGGACGCGGCGGACGAGGCGAAGGCCAAGAAGGAAGCCGACGCACGCAAGGAGAAGCTGGCAGCGTCCCGCTCCTCCGCGCGCGGCGACCTGGGCGACCTCCTCGGCAAGGCCTCGTACTCCATCGCCGAGACGCAGTCCATCGCGCGGCAGATGATGGCCGGCGACCAGTTCCAGTGCTTCAGCCACATCGTGGACCACGAGTCCGGCTGGAACTACAAGGCCACCAACGCCGGCTCGGGCGCCTACGGCCTCGTCCAGGCGCTGCCCGGCTCCAAGATGTCCTCCGCGGGCTCCGACTGGCAGACCAACCCGGCCACCCAGATCAAGTGGGGGCTGAACTACATGAACGACCGCTACGGCAGCCCCTGTGGTGCCTGGTCGTTCTGGCAGGCCAACAGCTGGTACTAGGCCCGCCGGCAGTACCACCGCACTTCCGAAACCCCCGAACGCGGCAGCGTCGGGGGTTTCGTGCGTCCGGCACAGGTAACGTCGTGCCCGTCAGGTTGTGGCGCGTGGGAGGGGAAGAGGAAGGCACATGTCCAGACTGCCTCAGTGGGTCGGTGGCCTCGGCGCCGGTCTGACCCGGCTCTCGCAGCGGATGGAGGATCAGCGCCGCCGTGCGGAAGCCGCGGCGGGGGTCTCCCCTGGCGGGAGTTTTCCGGACTCCTCGGTGGAGGCCGGCGACTCGGAAGAGCTGAGGCGTGCCGGTCATGCGGATGCCCCCGCGGCCGGCGGTCCGGCAGACGGCGCAACGCCGCACGGCGGTGCGCCGGCCACGCTCACGGTTCCCCGCACCCAGCTGCCGGAAGCGACGGACGGGGTGCCGCACCCCGCGACGGAGCTCGCCGCGCCGCCCCCCGATGCCGTCCCGCCGGAGAACGTCCCTCCGCCGCCGTCCTACGCCCCGGCCGTCGCGGCCCGCCCCGATCCGGTCGACGCGGTGCCGTGGGGCGTACGGGTCGCCGCCGAGGCAGGCTGGCGGCTGCTGGTGCTGGCGGCCACGCTGTGGGTCCTCGCACGCGTCATCACCACCATCGAACTGGTGGTGCTCGCCTTCATCGCGGCGACGTTGATCACGGCGCTGCTGCAGCCCACCGTGGGCTGGCTGCGCCGGCGCGGGCTGCCGCGCGGGCCGGCCACCGCGCTGACCTTCATCGGCGGGTTCGTCGTCATGGGCCTGGTCGGCTGGTTTGTGGTCTGGCAGGTCCAGGACAACATCGACTCGGTCTCCAGCCGTATCCAGGAGGGCATCACCGAGCTCAAGGGCTGGCTGCTGAAGAGCCCGTTCCATGTGACCGAGTCTCAGATCACCCAGATCGCCAACAACCTGCAGGACGCGGTCGGCGCCAACACCGAGGCCATCACCTCGGCCGGCCTGGAGGGCGTCACCGTCGTCCTCGAAGTGCTCACCGGCATCCTGCTGGCGATGTTCACCACGCTCTTCCTGCTCTACGACGGCCGGCGGATCTGGAACTGGGTGCTCAAGCTGGTCCCGAGCGCGGCCCGCGAGGGCGTGGCGGGCGCCGGGCCGCGGGCCTGGCGGACGCTGACCGCCTATGTGCGCGGCACGGTGGTCGTCGCCCTGATCGACGCCATCTTCATCGGAATCGGCCTCTACTTCCTCAATGTGCCACTGGCCGTGCCGCTCGCCGTCTTCATCTTCCTGTTCGCCTTCATCCCGCTGGTCGGCGCGGTGGTCTCGGGCGCGCTGGCATGTGTCATCGCCCTGGTCGCCAACGGGGTGTTCACGGCGCTGATGGTGCTGGCGGTGGTGCTGGCCGTCCAGCAGATCGAGGGGCACGTCCTGCAGCCGTTCATCCTGGGCCGGGCGGTCCGGGTCCATCCGCTCGCGGTGATCCTGTCGGTCGCCGCGGGCGGCCTGATCGCGGGCATCGGCGGTGCGGTGGTCGCGGTGCCGCTGGTCGCGGTCACCAACACGGTGGTCGGCTACCTGCGTTCGTACTCCAGGGAACAGGCGGTACGGATGGCGGTGGCCCCGCGCGGCGCCACCGCGATCTCGGTGGCGCCGACCCCGCCCCCGGTGCGGGCCAGACCCGAGGGGCCGGGGGCGTAGGACGCGGCTTCCGGATCGCCCGGACCGGGCCGGGCGATCCGTTTGATCCGGTAGCCCCGGAAGACACCTCCCGGCCGCGCCCGGCACCGGACGCAGCCGCGGCTTCCCGTCGGCGCCCGGCACGGACGCACAGAACCCCGCAGACGCCAGGTCTGCGGGGTTCTGTGTGTGGGCGTGCGCGCGGCGGAATTACTCGGCGAGCGCGGCCTCGGCGTCGAGGGTGGCGCCGACGGCCTGCAGGACGGACGCGATCTTGACGGCCTCCTGGATCGTCTCGCGGTCCACACCGGCCTTGCGGAGCACCTGCTCGTGCGAGTCCAGGCACATACCGCAGCCGTTGATGGCCGAGACGGCCAGCGACCACAGCTCGAAGTCGACCTTGTCCACGCCCGGGTTGCCGATGACGTTCATCCGCAGACCGGCGCGCAGGGTGCCGTACTCCGGGTCCGACAGCAGGTGCCGGGTCCGGTAGAAGACGTTGTTCATCGCCATGATGGCGGCGGCCGACTTCGCGGCGCTGTAGGCCTCGGCGGAGAGGTTGGCCTTCGCCTCCGGCTCCAGCTCGCGCAGCACCTTCGGCGAGCGCGAAGCGATCGCGCAGGCCAGCACGGTGCCCCACAGCTGCTGCTGCGGGAGGTCGCTGTTGCCGATGACCGAGCCGAGGTTGAGCTTGAGGTCCTTGGCGTAGTCCGGTACCGCGGACTTCAGTTCGTCGAGAGCCATGTCAGATCTGCCTCCAGTTCGCTAGCTGCGGTTCACTCGCCCGAGAGCAGCGCGACCGGGTCGAGGGTGTCGTCGCCCTTGGACCAGTTGCAGGGGCACAGCTCGTCGGTCTGCAGGGCGTCGAGGACCCGCAGGACCTCCTTGGGGTTACGGCCGACGGAACCGGCGGTCACCATGGTGAACTGGATCTCGTTGTTCTGGTCGACGATGAAGACGGCGCGCTGCGCGAAGCCGTCCTCGCCCTCGATGCCCAGGTCGCGCATGAGCTCGTGCTTGGAGTCGGCGAGCATCGGGAAGGGCAGGTCGGTCAGGTCCGGGTGGTCCTTGCGCCAGGCGTGGTGCACGAACTCGGAGTCGCCGGAGAAGCCGAGGACCTGGGCGTCACGGTCGGCGAACTCGTCGTTCAGCTTGCCGAAGGCGGCGATCTCGGTCGGGCACACGAAGGTGAAGTCCTTGGGCCACGCAAAGACGATCTTCCACTTGCCCTCGTAGGTCTTGTGGTTGATCTGCTCGAACTCCTGGCCCTTTTCCAGCGAAACGCAGGCGGTCAGGTCGAACTCGGGGAACTTGTCACCGACAGTGAGCACTTACTCTCCTTGTTGCGCAGAAAGTCCCTTTTGAGGACTTTCCGTGAGGCTTGGACGGGTTACACACTGCCACAGCAGGCATTGATCAGGGAAATAGCTAGACTGGTTAATGTTGATCGGAGGTGGTTATCAGTGGCTTCACCGGCGAGTCAGGGGGGCAGACCCCGCCAGCCGAGCCTGGCCCAGCTGCGGGCGTTCGTGGCGGTGGCCGAGCATCTGCATTTCCGCGAGGCGGCGGCCGAGATCGGTATGAGCCAGCCCGCGCTGTCCGGGTCGGTCTCCGCACTGGAGGAGACCCTGGGAGTGCAACTGCTGGAGCGTACGACGCGCAAGGTGCTGCTGTCGCCCGCGGGGGAACGGGTGGCCGCGCGGGCCAGGACGGTCCTGGAGGCCGTCGGCGATCTGATGGAGGAGGCGGAGGCGGCCCGCGCGCCGTTCACGGGCGTGCTGCGGCTCGGCGTCATCCCGACCGTCGCCCCGTATCTGCTGCCGGCCGTCCTGCGGCTGGTCCATGAGACCTATCCCGACCTGGACCTCCAGGTACACGAGGAGCAGACCGCCTCCCTCCTGGACGGCCTGTCCCACGGACGCCTCGACCTGCTCCTGCTCGCCGTGCCGCTCGGTGTTCCCCAGGTCACCGAACTCCCCCTCTTCGAAGAGGACTTCGTCCTGGTCGCACCCAAGGACCACTGGCTCGGCGGCCGCGGCGACATCCCGCGCCAGGCCCTCCAGGAACTGGACCTGCTGCTGCTCGACGAGGGCCACTGCCTGCGGGACCAGGCCCTGGACATCTGCCGGGAAGCCGGCCGGGACGAGAACACCCCCGTCACCACCAGCGCCGCGGGCCTGTCCACCCTGGTCCAACTGGTCGCCGGCGGCCTCGGCGTGACCCTGCTGCCCCGCACCGCGCTCCGCGTCGAGACCGGCCGCAACGACCAGCTCACCACCGGCTACTTCGCCGACCCGGCGCCCGCCCGGACCATCGCCCTCGCCATGCGGACGGGCGCCGCCCGCCAGAGCGAGTTCGAGGAGTTCGCGGTGGCGCTGCGGGGGGCGTTGCGGGGGTTGCCGGTGCGGATGGCCGGGGGGTGAGGGTCAGGCTTCTTCCCGGCCGGCCTTGAGCAGCGCCTCGGCGTCGAGCTTGACTTCGGCGCCGATGGAGGCGGGAAGGGTGACCTGCTCGCCGGGGGCGTGGACGCGGTGGCTGTCGTAGCCGTTCTCGCCCGCATCGGTCAGTACATGAATGCGGTTGTGCTTGCGATCGATGATCACGTAGACGGGAATCCTGGCATTGGCGTAGGCGACGACCTTTGCCTTGAGATCGTTGTTGTAGTTGCTCGACGTGACCTCGAGGACGAGGCGGAAGACCGCGGGGTCGTAGCAGTTGTTCGCGGTCTTGTGGTCATCGATGTCGGCGTCGACCAGGCACAGATCAGGGATGGCGTAATCCTCGGGGCCGTCCGGGAGCCAGACGCCGATCCCCTGGAATACCTCCGATTCCTCGCCGTCGTCCAGACCTGCCGCGGCCAGGGGGGCAGCGATCTTCTTCAGCGCCCGCTCGTGAGGAACGTTCGGCGGTGGGGTCACGACGATGACGCCTCCGATGATCTCGACGCGGTGGCCCGGGTTCTGCTCCATGAGCCTGTTCGCCACGGCGAGCTGCGTCAGCGGCCCGTCCTGGTGCGGTGGCTCGACGGGTGCTGCAGACATCAGAAGCCTCCCGTTGGCTGGTGTCGAGGTCATCATCGTAGGCAGGGGCGCCTGCGTACGTCTCGTATGACCACGTCCATCCTTTCGTGGACCGCCCGCCTGGGGCCTGCGGCGCCACCAGGACGGCGCGTCGGGGGCGCCCTCCCTCCAGGTACCCCGCCCCCTCAGACCGTTCCGCCCCGCTCATACGTCAGGAAGGCCGCGCCGCTCTGGAGGACCGTGTGTTCGGTCAGTTCCCAGGTGCGGGGGGTGAAGGGGGTGGTGGGGGAGAAGAGGGGGAGGCCGGTGCCGAGGGTGAGGGGGCTGAGTTTGACGATCAACTGGTCGATCTCCGGGTAGAGCGCGCCGGCCAGTTCGCTGCCGCCCAGCAGCCAGATGTCCTTGCCGTCGGCGGACTTCAGCTCGCGGGCCTTTTCCACCGGGTCGGTGGCGACCAGTTCCACCGCCGGATCGGGGCTCTCTTTCATGGTCCGGGAGAAGACCAGGTGGCGCAGGTGGGGGTAGGCGTCGGTGAGGCCGGCCCGGAGGCCGGTCTCGTAGGTGCGCCGGCCCTCCAGGACGGTGTCGAAGCGCGTGCCCTCGCCGGTGATGCCGAGGGCCGACCGGGCCTGGACGGGCAGGACCTCGGGGAGTTCGGCGGCCAGGTGCTTGAGGTAGTCGTCGGCGATCGGCCAGAAGCCGTCCGGGCCGGTGGGGTCCGCACCGTCCGGGCCGGCGAGGAAGCCGTCGAGGGTGGCGGCGATGCAATAGACGAGCCGGCGCATAAAGGGTCCCCCTGGGGCAGTTGGCGGGCACTGCTGCGTGCGGAATGATCTCGCAGATTCACTCCGCACGCAGCCCATCCGGGCGCATCAGGCGCCACAGCGAGGGCCACCGGGCCGGCCGTCCGTACGGACCCAGCCCTCGCGGCCACCGGTGACGGCGAACCGGGCGCCCATGGCGAGCTCGGTGCCCCAGCGGCGGACCGTCACGCGCCGGGGCCGGACGGGAGTCACCGGGCAGTGCCGCGCTCACTCCGTCCGCAGGCCGTCGGGGCGCATCATCCGCCACAGCGGTGGCAGGCTCAGCAGCGTCACCAAGAAGATCATGCCGCCGCCGGCCACGGTGATGCCCGCCACCACCGGCCAGTCGACCGTCACCGGGCTGTCGATCGTCGTCAGCAGCAGCGTCCCCAGCGCCAGCCCGCAGCCCAGCGCCAGGACCAGTCCGAGCAGTACGGGGAGGGCGGTCTGCCACAGCACCGACCAGCCCAGGGTGGCGCGGCGGGTGCCGTACGCGTGGAGGGTGGACAGCAGCCGGCGGCGCTCGTGGAGCTGTTCGACGGTGGAGATGACCAGGCCCGAGCCGATCAGCAGCAGGGTGAGGACGGCACCGGCGAACAGGCCCTTGCGGACGCCGGTGTACTGCGCGTCATGCGGATTGTCGACGGCGGAGGACTCGTTCATCGTCGGATCGATACGGGCCACGGTGTTGCGGATGTACTCCACGGCGTCCGGGGTGCCGCGATCGAAGTCGACCTTGAACTCCACGGTGGGTCGGCCGAGCCGGCCGGTGTCGAGGGCGGAGGGGGTGGCCAGCAGGTCGTACGAGAAGTGGTCGGGGCCGCGTGTGCGGTCGAGGAGCCGGACCTCGCGGGCCGCCGCGGGGACCGTCCAGGGGTGCGGGGGCCGCGGACCTTCGAAGGCGTACGAGGGATTGAGGTTGACCGTCGTCCCGGCCGCGAGCGCGGCGTCCCGGCCGGTGGCGTCGGTGAGGAACACCTCGCCGTCCCGGCAGGAGCCCAGGCGGGCCAGTCTGCGCAGCTCGGCGCAGCTGCCGACGGCGAGCGTCGAGAGCGGTGCACCGGACGCGGGACGCCCGACGGCCGGCAGCCGGGCGAGGTTCGCGTCGATCGTGCCGCGGACCGCCGTCACCCCGTGTGTGGCGCGCAGCGCGCCGAGCGCCCGCTGGGTCTGCGGCCAGTCCTTGGCGTCGGCCCACAGGCTGATCCGCGGGAGCTTGCCGGACTCCGCGTACGCCTGGGCGTAGCCGGCCTGCATACCCGTCATGAGCATATGGATCGCGATGGCGCCGGCCACCGCGATGGTGATGCCGCTGACCGCTCGGGTGGCCGAGCTGCTGCTCAACTGCAGGCGGCGGACCGCGAGTTGCCAGGCGACCGGACCGCCGCGCAGCCGGCCGACCACCGCGTCCACCAGCCAGGGCAGCAGGACGGTGACGCCGAGCAGCAGCAGCATCGCGCCGGCCGCGAGCCGGAGGGCGTTGAACGGGGTGTCGCGCCACGGCTGCGCCCGGGCCAGCGGCACCAGCAGCGCGATGCCCACGGCGGGCAGCGCCACCCGCCACCACAGCCGGCGGCGCAGCGCGGGGCGGTTGCGGACGATGCCCAGCGGCTCGACGGTGACGCCGCGCTGGGCGAACAGCGTCACCACGACCGCCGCCGCCGGCACGAGTACGGCGATCAGCGCGATGGCGAGCGGGGCGGGCGCCACGTCCGAGGGGAAGACGTTGACGCCCCACAGCGTGATCACCGAAGCGCACTGCCGGCCGGCCAGGAACAGCGCGCCGCCGCCCGCCAGCCCCAGCAGCGAACCGAACAGCGCCTCACCGGAGGAGATCCGGCGGGTCGTCCGGACATCGGCGCCGACCAGCCGGAGCGCGGCCAGCCGGCGCTCCCGCCGCTCGTTGCCGAACCGTATGGACGTGCCGAGGAAGGCCAGCACCGGCAGCATCAGCGTCACGCACGTCATGACCACGAGCACCACGACGGGTGCCCGCATCCGAGGCGGGTCCCAGTTCTTGCCGAAGTGGTCGACGCGGTAGCCGTCGGGCGCGGCGAGCGTGGCGCTCTGCGCGACGTAGGTGAGCTCGCACGGGCCGAGCAGACCCGCGTCGCCGATCACGCCGGCCACGTCGTAGGGCAGCCGGTCGCGCAGCAGCGCACCTTCGGGGGAGTCCAGCAGTTCCTTGAGCGCCGGGGAGACCAGCATCCGTCCGGGGCCGGGGAGATGACCGATGCCGGGCGGCAGGGGCGGATGCGCGCCGTCCGGGCGTAGCAGGCGGCCGCGGATCGGCGCACCGCGGAAGGTGGTGTCGGCCGAGGTGTAGAGGACGGTGCGGTCGGAGCGCGGGGGATTGTGCACCTGGCCCAGGTTCTCGCGGGCCTTCTCCCGGCCGTGCCAGGCATCCAGCAGGGGCGGTACGGACGAGCACAGCAGCAGGACGGCCACGCCCAGGCCGACGCCGAGCCCGGTCAGCGCCGTACGGATCCAGCCCTCGCGGCCGCCGCCGGCTGCGAACCGCATCCCCATCGCGAGGTCACGGGCCCAGGTGGCGGGGCCGGTGCGGGGGGTGGCGGACGGGCCCCGGGGGGCGGGCGGTTCGGGTGTGCTGCCGTCACCCCGGCCGCTGCCCCGGCCGCCGCCGTCACCCCGGTCGCTGCCCCGGCCGCTGTCGCTGCCGGCGCCACTGCCGGTGGACGAGCGCAGCAGGCTCATATCAAGCCCGCCGGCATGTCCTTCGCTTTGCCGTCCCGGACCACGACCTCCCGGTCGGAGTAGGCGGCGACCCGGGCCTCGTGGGTGACCAGGACGACCGCGGCGTGGGTCTCCCGGGCGGCGTCGGTCAGCAGGGTCAGGACGCGTTCGCCGTTGAGGGAGTCCAGGGCGCCGGTGGGCTCGTCGGCGAAGATGACCCGCGGGCGGGTGGCAAGGGCGCGGGCGACCGCGATCCGCTGGCCCTGACCGCCGGATATCTCGCCGGGCCGTTGGCCGTGCACCTTCTCGACCTCCAGCCGCTCCAGCCACTCGCGGGCCTGCCGTTCGGCCTCCATGCGCTTGGTGCCGTTCAGTCGCAAGGGCAGCGCGACATTCTCCAACGCGGTCAACTCCGGTACCAGCTGGCCGAATTGGAAGACGAAGCCGAAGTCGGTACGGCGCAGGGCGCTGCGCCGGGCGTCGCTCAGCGCGTTCAGGGTGTGCGGGCCGTAGCGGACGGTGCCGGAGTCCGGGCTGATGATCCCGCCCAGGCAGTGCAGCAGGGTCGATTTGCCGGAGCCCGACGGGCCCATGACGGCGACGACCTCACCCGGGTGGAGGGAGAACTCCACGCCGTCCAGCGCCGGTGTGGCCCCGTAGGTCTTGTACAGCCCCTCCGCCGCGAGCAGGGGGCACCTCCCGGCGGAGCTGGGGGAGGATCCCTCCGGTGTCATGCACGGACCGCTTCGGCCAGCTTGTCGAGCCGGGCGGCGGTCAGCTCCAGCCAGCGCAGATCGGCTTCGAGGTGGAACAGCGCGTGGTCGCAGATCAGCTGGTCGGCGAGGTCGCCGGTGCGCTTGCGCTCGGTCAGTCCGCGCATCAGCCGCAGATGCTCGGCGCGCTGGGAGTCCAGCAGTTCGGCGGCGTTGCGGCCGGTCATCAGGGCCAGGACGACCTTGGTGTAGAGCGTCGACTGGAGGTACGGCTCGGGCTTCTCCGGGTGGGCCAGCCACTGGGCGACATCGGTGATCCCGGCGTCCGTGATCGCATACCGCTTGCGTTCCGGACCCGCCCCGGCCTCCACGGCGTCCACCTCGACCAGGCCGTTCTTCAGCAGCCGGGACATCGTGGAGTAGACCTGCCCGTAGTGCAGCGGGCGGTCCTGCCCGAAGTGCTCGTCGAAGGTCCGCTTGAGGTCGTAGCCATGGCGGGGGCCGGACTCCAGGAGGCCCAGCAGCGTATGACCGATTGACATGCCGACCAGTATCACCGGTGTATACGCGGTTTGTATAGCGGACCGTGAAGCACCCCGGGCGGGCCGTTGTGACGTGTTGCTCCGCCTTCGGCCGATGGAGAACACGTCACGTTCGGCTCAGGCTTCGGTCTCCTTGACGGTGCCGCAGGTGTCCCACCTGATGCCGCCGGCCGGCGTGCCCTGCCAGTCCGCGAGACACACGCGAAGCGCCACCGCCCCGTTCTCGTGGAGGTCCAGGTCTACGTGCCGTGTGGTGCCCTTGCCGGTGCGGTTCCAGTAGTAGCTCTGGCTGCCCTGCTCGACGATCGCGACCACCGAGTGCCCATCGGACGCGTCATCGGTGATGTACAAGTTATCGCCGTAGGTCTTGAACGTGGCATGTCCGGCGGCCGTGCCCATATCGAAGGCGTAGCCGGTGACGTCGGGTCCGCTCGCATAGGCGCTGGTGCTCGTCAGAGCAAATCCTAAGGCTATGGTGCCGACTGCCAGAGTCTTTCCGATGATGCGCATTACGCGGTCTCTCCTTCAGTTCTGTATTTGCACATTTCTCGGTGGCGCGCCTCGGCGAGGCAGGCCACTGCGGGTCTTCTTCGTGTCGCTGACGACGGTGGGGGCGCACTTCTCCCGTGCGCTGGACAACCGCTGCGGATCCGGCGGTTGCGCACGGCTCAACTGCGGTTGCGCACGGCTCAACCCGGCGTGCGCGATGACCGGCATCGCGGCGTGACGCGCTGTTTCCTGCGCTGAAAATGCCCCCGGTGGCTGTCAATGCGAATCCCTGACAGCTTTGCAATGCCGCTCAGCTGGTGATCAGCATAGGCGCATCGGGACGGAGGTGTGCAAGACCGGTGAAGAAAATGGCCGGATCGGAAAGGCGGAATGGAAGATTCGGCGTGGGGAGTCACCTCGGCCATTCGGGCAGGCCTCATTCTTGTACCTGCTGTGAACTGGAATGCTGAGGCGTCGGACGTCAATCCGTGTGCTGAGTCCGATTGTTGACCACACCCGTCGCGTGCACGCATGGCGAGCCGCGATCTGTCTGAAGACCATCGTGCCGCCGTCGGGTCCGTGGCACGACGGCCACGGCCGCACCGTCGTTCCTGCATCCCGACAGGCGCTGCGGAGTCCGTCACGCCCCGCCCGAAGAGGCCTCCGGCGGGTTTGCCGGCGGCTTCTTCGGCGGCCGCCCCCGCCGCGGGATCGCCCCCGCCCCCCGCGGCAGCCGCCCCGCCTCCGACAGCGCCTTGCGCAGCAGGAACTCGATCTGCGCATTGGCGCTGCGCAGCTCATCGTCGGCCCAGCGCGCCAGCGCGTCATGGATCGCGGGGTCGAGCCGCAGCAGTACCTGCTTGCGCTGCTGCGGCCGTCGCGCGGGGGTCCGCTCGCCCTCGGCGCCGGACCCCGCGGGGGTTTCGGCACTCACTGGTAGAGGGAACCCGTGTTCAGCACCGGCTGGGCGGCCCGGTCACCGCACAGCACCACCATCAGATTGCTCACCATGGCCGCCTTCCGCTCCTCGTCCAGCTCGACGATGCCCTGCTCGCTGATCCGGTCCAGCGCCTGCTCGACCATGCCGACCGCGCCCTCGACGATCTGCTGGCGGGCCGCGACCACCGCGCCGGCCTGCTGGCGCTGGAGCATCGCCGAGGCGATCTCGGGAGCGTACGCGAGGTGGCTGAAGCGGGACTCGATGATCCGTACGCCGGCGGCCTGGACCCGTGCGGTCAGCTCCAGGGCAAGCTTCTCGGTGATCTCCTCGGCGTTGCCGCGCAGCGACAGGGCGTCCTCGTCGTGCGCGTCATAGGGGTACTCGATGGCGATGTGCCGGACGGCCGCCTCGGTCTGGGTGGCGACGAACTCCAGGAAGTCGTCGACCTCGAAGAGCGCCTGGGCGGTGTCCTCGACCTGCCAGACCACGATCGAGGCCAGCTCGATCGGGTTGCCGTAGGCGTCGTTGACCTTGAGGACCGCGGTCTCGTGGTTGCGCACCCGGGTGGAGATCTTCTGGGCGGTGGTGAGCGGGTTGACCCAGCGCAGGCCGTCCGTGCGGATGGTGCCGACGTACCGTCCGAAGAGCTGGATCACCCGGGCCTCGCCGGGAGCGACCATCTTCACCCCGGTCATGCAGAAGAACGAGCCGAGCAGCAGCGCGACGCCGACGATGATCATCGGCGCTCCCACCGCCTTGTCGCCGCCGTCGCCGAGGATCCCACCGACGATGATCATGGCGATGCCCAGCGCCACACCGAGCACGGTCAGCAAGAGGGCGAGGCCGCCCGGGATGCTGTGCGCCGGGACCTCGCGGACCTGCGGGCGGGGCATCTCGGGAGCGTCGACAGGAAGGTCGGAGCCGGGCCCGGTGGTGCGGTCGGCGGGTGACTGATCGGACATGGAATCCCCGTTTCTCCCCATGCGGCACGTGATGTCCGCCGCAATGGATGATGTCACTGATTTAGCAAAGTGATATCACTTTAACGCCGTGCCGCGAGGGCTGTCCAGTGGTCGTGGGAGGATGTTCCGGCGGCAAGGCCCCAGGTGAGAGCGGGGTGACGCACAAAACCCACCCCTTGGTTCCCCCCGCGCCGGGTGCTGTTTGTCACGTCGGGAAAAGCCTTGATCGATGAGTATTTGTTGACAGATGCGGTGTTAGCTTCAACAGCTGAGTTAGCTGGGGGCGGAACGACTGGAGTTGCTGAAGCGATGGGCCGAGCGGACGCGAGACGGGCGCGACAAGGAAGCGCCCGCCGGGCCAGAACGAAGGACAAGAAGTCCGGCATACGCCGCTTCTTCACCTGGAAGAAGCTCCTCGGAGCCTTCCTCGGGGTGTGCCTGCTGGGCATCCTCGGCTTCATCGGCCTGTACCTGTACGTGGACATACCCAAGGGCAACAACGAAGCCAAGCTGCAGAGCAACGTCTACAAGTACGCCAACGGCAAGGTCATGGCGCGTACGGGGCTGCGCAACCGGGAGAACGTCCCGCTCAGCCGGATACCCAAGGACGTGCAGCGCACCTTCGTCGCCGCGGAGAACAAGAACTTCTACCACGACTCCGGTGTCGACCTGATGGGCACCATGCGCGGCATCTTCAACACGGTGATGGGCCGCGGCAAGCAGGGTGGTTCGACGATCACCCAGCAGTACGTCAAGAACTACTACCTGAGCCAGGAGCAGACGGTTTCCCGCAAGCTCCAGGAGATCGTCATCTCGCTCAAGGTGGACAACAAGTACGGCAAGGACGACATCCTCGCCGGCTACATCAACACCAGCTACTACGGCCGCGGCGCCTACGGCATCCAGGCCGCCGCCCAGGCCTACTACGGCGTGGACGTCGACAAGCTCACCGTCTCGCAGGGCGCCTACCTGGCCTCGCTGCTCCAGGCACCGAACCAGTACGACTGGACCCTGGCGACCGACGCCGGCAAGAAGCGGGTCCAGGAGCGCTGGGCCTACACCCTCGACAACATGGTCGAGATGAAGTGGCTCTCCCCGGAGGAGCGCCGCAAGCAGACGTTCCAGCGGCCGAAGGACCCCAAGCCGCTGAGCGGCGTGAGCGGCCAGACCAACTACCTCGTCGAGCAGGCCAAGCAGGAGCTCTTCGCCCAGGGCGTCGACGAGAAGCAGTTCGCGGCCGGCGGCTGGACGGTCACCCTCGGCATCGACAAGAACAAGCAGAAGGCGCTGGAGGCATCCGTCAAGCGCAAGCTGCTCGCCGACCTCGACCCCAAGAAGCGCAAGGTCGACGCGGACGCCCAGCTCGGTGCCACCTCGGTGGACCCCAAGACGGGGCACATCGTGGCGATGTACGGCGGCGAGGGCCCGCCCAAGCACTACCGGAACAACGCCACCCGCACCGACTACCAGGCCGCCTCCACCTTCAAGCCGCTGATCCTGGCCTCCGCGATGGAGAACAACGCGGTCACCCAGGACGGCGTCCCGATCACCCCGAACACGATCTACGACGGCCGCAACCGCCGTCCGGTCGTCGGCGGCAAGATCGCCTTCGCGCCGCCCAACGAGGACGAGCGCGAGTACGGGAAGATCAGCGTCCAGACGGCGACCAACAACTCCGTCAACGCCGTCTTCGCGCAGATGGGCGCGGACGTCGGCCTGGACAAGGTCAAGCAGACCGCGGTCAGCCTCGGCATGGCCGACACGATGGACGTCAAGCCCGCCATGACCCTGGGCACCATGGGCGCCAGCCCGCTCCAGATGGCCGGCGCGTACGCCACCCTCGACAACCACGGCAAGAAGGTCACCCCGACGCTGGTCACCCAGGCCACGCACAGCGTCAACGGGGCCGAGACGAAGGTGCCGCTGAAGGACCCGATCGGCGATCAGGTGCTCAGCCGCAAGACCGCCGACACCGTCACCTCCGTACTGACGGGCGTGGTCAACGACGGCACCGCCTCGGAGGCCGTGAAGAACACCGCCTACAAGGCGGCCGGCAAGACCGGTACCTCCGACGACGACAAGTCGGCGTGGTTCGTGGGCTACACGCCCAAGCTGGTCACCGCCGTCGGCATGTTCGGCGAGTCGCCCCACGGCGGCCGGCAGGTCACCCTCAAGAACGCGGGTGGCGACGGCCGGGTCAACGGCGGCGGCTACCCGGCCCGGGTGTGGGCCGACTACACCGCGGCGGCGCTGAACGGCAACACCGGCGCGGACTTCGACCTGGAGACCGACCTGGGCGCCGGGGTACCCCCGACCCCCACCCCGACGCCGAGCCATTCGCCGTCGTCCAGCCCGAGCCCGTCCAAGTCGCCGAGCGATTCGCCCTCGCCGACCCCGTCGAAGCCGAGCGGGCCGCCCTCGCCGAGCCACAGCGGGCGGCCGAGCCCGCCCGTCCCGTCCGACTCCGGCTCGCCGGACGGCGGGGTGGACGGCGGCGGCGGTGCCGGCGGCGACGGCGGCCCCGGCGGCGGCACCGGGACCGACACCGGCGGCAACAAAGCCGACAGCCTGACCGGCTTCCGCTGACGCCGTTCCGTACGCACCGCAGCGCGGCCCCCGCCTCACCGGCGGGGGCCGCGCTGTTGTGCCGGAGCGGTGGTTCCTCAGCCGCCGTTCACCTTGTGGGCGATCCGGTCGCCCACGTTCTTGTCGATGTTGCGCCAGTACTGCAGGGCGCGGTCCAGCACCGGGCGGCTGACGCCGTTCAGCAGATGGCCGGAGACATTGCCGACGAGCCGGTCGCGGGCCGCGTCGTCGAGGACCTGGCGGACCATCGTGCCCGGCTGGCCGAAGTCGTCGTCGTCACGGCGCAGCGTGTAGGCCTCGCGGACCATCTCGCCGCCGGTCTCCCAGCCCGCGGGCTCCCCGTAGCGCAGGGTGTCCGCCGCCGGGCCGCCGTAGCTGTTCGGGGCGTAGGGCCGGGCCGTACGGGCCGGGTCGAACCGCATCGGGCCGTCCTTCGCGTACGAGTGGACGGGGACGTGCGGCCGGTTGGGCGGCAGCTGCAGGTAGTTCGGGCCGATGCGGTAGCGATGGGTGTCCGGGTAGGAGAACAGCCGGCCCAGCAGCATCTTGTCCGGCGACGGGCCGATGCCCGGCACCATGTTGGACGGTTCGAACGCCGCCTGCTCGATGTGGATGAAGTAGTCCTCGGGGTTCTTGTTGAGCGTCATCCGCCCGACCTCGATCAGCGGGTAGTCGCCGTGCGGCCACACCTTGGTCAGGTCGAACGGGTTGAACCGGTAGTCCGGGGCGTCCGCGAACGGCATGACCTGGACGTACAGCGTCCACGACGGGGCGTTGCCGCCGTCGATGGCCTCGAACAGATCACGGCGGTGGTAGTCGGCGTCCTCGCCGGCGATCCGGTCCGCGTCCTCCTGGGTGAGGAAGTCGATGCCCTGGTCGGTCTTGAAGTGGTACTTGATCCAGAACTTCTCGCCGCCGGCGTTGACCCACATGTAGGTGTGCGAGCCGTAGCCGTTCATGTGGCGGTAGGTCTTGGGGATGCCGCGGTCGCCCATCAGCCAGGTGACCTGGTGGGCGGACTCCGGCGACAGCGTCCAGAAGTCCCACTGCATGTCGTTGTCGCGCATCCCGTTGTCAGGGCGGCGCTTCTGCGAGCGGATGAAGTCCTGGAACTTGATCGTGTCACGGACGAAGAAGACCGGGGTGTTGTTGCCCACCAGGTCGTAGTTGCCGTCCTCGGTGTAGAACTTCAGGGCGAAGCCGCGGGGGTCGCGCCAGGTGTCGGGGGAGCCCTGCTCGCCCGCGACGGTCGAGAAGCGGGCCAGCATCTCGGTGGTCTTGCCCGGCTGGAAGAGGTCCGCCTTGGTGAACTGGCTGACGTCGTTGGTGACCTGGAAGAAGCCGTAGGCGCCGGCGCCCTTGGCGTGTACCACCCGCTCGGGGACCCGTTCGCGGTTGAACTGGGCCATCTTCTCGATGAGGTAGTGGTCCTGAAGCAGGATCGGGCCGTCCGGACTCACAGTGAGTGAGTGTTCGTCGCTCTCCACCGGAATGCCGGCGTTGTTCGTCGTGCGCGGGACGTGGTGCGCGGTGCTGGACATGGAGGAGTGCCTCCTGTTTCGACGACGGGGAGTAGGGGGCGGTCGGTCCCGAATTGGGCAAGTCAGTCCCTTACATCCACCCAAGCAGTCAACTACCCCGACAGCACGTCGGCAAGAGTTGGACCCCGTCCGATCTCAGACGGGGTCCAGCATATGGGACGGGCTGCCGGGGCCCGCCCGGCGTCAGCGGCGCAGCACCCCCGGCGGCATCGACAGCTCGAACCAGACGACCTTTCCCATGCTCAGACGGGTCGCGCCCCAGCGCCGCGCCATCCGGTTGACGAGGTAGAGGCCACGCCCGCCCTCGTCCGACGGCCGGGCCTGGCGCAGCCGCGGAAGCTGCGGAACGTCGTCACCCACTTCGCAGCGCAGTACGTCCGTTCGCAGCAACCGCAGGGTGAT
Organism: Streptomyces sp. NPDC047049; assembly: GCF_040643995.1. Lineage (NCBI taxonomy): Bacteria > Bacillati > Actinomycetota > Actinomycetes > Kitasatosporales > Streptomycetaceae > Streptomyces > Streptomyces sp. NPDC047049. Next base: position 346,230 of record NZ_JBEYVM010000003.1, read on the forward strand.
CGGCCGCTCCGCGTACCGCACGGCATTCGTCACCACCTCGCTGACCAGCAGCTCCAGCTGGTCGGTCAGCTCCTCCAGACCCCAGCGCGCCAGCGCCCGCCGGGCCAGCCGGCGGGCCTGCCCGGCCGTCTGCGCCTTCGGGTCCAGATACCAGTACGCGACATCGCTCGGCGCGATCCCGTCGAACCGGGCGGCCAGCAGCGCGATGTCGTCATCGCGGTCGCCGGGGCCCAGCATGTCCAGCACCTCGTCGCACATCGGCTCCAGCGGCGGCGGGTTGGGACCCGTCAGCCGGGCCGTCTCCGCCAGCCGCTCCCGCAGCTGCTCGATCCCGGTCCACACGTCCCGGATCCGCGACTCGACCAGTCCATCGGTATAGAGGACGAGCGTGGCGCCCGCCGGGGCGTCCAGCTCCACCGCCTCGAAGTCCACCCCGCCGACGCCGATCGGCGCGCCCGACGGCACCCGCAGCACCTCCGCGCGCCCGCCGCGATGCAGCATCACCGGCGGCGGATGCCCCGCGTTGGCGATGGTGATCCGGTGCGCGACCGGGTCGTAGACCGCGTACATGCAGGTCGCCATCCGGTCCGTGCCCAGCCGCTGGGCCTGCTCGTCGAGATGGTGCAAGACCTCCTGCGGCGGCAGGTCCAGCCCCGCCAGCGTCTGCGCGGTCGTGCGCAGCTGCCCCATGATCGCGGCCGAGGTCATCGAGTGGCCCATCACATCGCCGACCACCAGCGCCACCCGGCTGCCCGGCAGCGGGATCGCGTCGTACCAGTCGCCGCCCACCCGGGCGGTCTCCGCGGCCGGCAGATAGCGGCTGGCCAGCCGCACCCCGGTCGGCTGCGGCAGCGAGTCCGGCAGCATCGTGCGCTGCAGCGCGTCGGCGATGTACGCCTCACGGCCGTAGAGCACCGCCTTGTCCACGCCCAGCGCGGTGTGCGTCGCCAGCTGCGCGGCCACCAGCAGATCGTCCGGCTCGAACGCCGGGCGGTCCGGGCGGCGCAGGAACACCGCGGCACCGATCACCCGGCGGCGGCCGCGCAGCGGCGCCAGGATCACCCGGTGGCCGCCGGGCAGCCGCGGATCCGGACCCAGCAGCTCCGGCAGCGCCGTCCGCGCCGCCTGCGCCTCGCCGAACAGCGGCCGTACGCCCCGCAGTACCTCGGCCAGCGGGCCGCCGGGCTCCACCTCGGCCAGCTCCGCCGCGCTGCCGCCCATCGCCGGGCCCAGATCGGGCTGCGCGGGCAGCACCGGCAGCCGGCCGCCGTTGGTGTCCGGCTCCTCCGGGATCCGGTCGGTACGGCGCAGCCGCAGCACCACCGGGCCGGTCGGACGCTCGTCGCCCACCGGCAGCGGATCGCGCAGATAGACGAGGATGGCGTCGGCGAACGTCGGTACCGTCGCCCGGCACAGCCCGAGCACGATCTCGTCGAGGTCGATACCGCGGGCGATCCGCCGCGTCGCCGCCCCGATGAAGCGCAGCCGGTCGCCGCCGGCCTGCCGGGCCGCGGCCACCTCACTGCTCTCGCCCGGATGCGCCGAGCGGGCCGGGGGAGCGGAAGGCGGGTCCTGCGCCGGGCCGTTCTGACCGGGCACCGGGGCCGCGGTGGCCTCCCCGGCCGCCGGGTGCGCGGCCTCACCGTGGGCGCCCGGTCCGGCGGAGCGTCCGCCGTGCGGCGCCGGCGACTGCCCCGGCACCGTCCCGCCCGGCCCGCCGCCGCGCGGCCGCCCGATGCCCTCGCCGTCGTGCCGCGGGCGCTGCCCGTGGTGCGGCTCCTCGCCCGGCTCCGGCGCCTGGGCGCGGCCCACCGCGCCCTGCGCCACCCGCCGCGCGGCACGGGCCGTCTCGCGCCCCGCATCCGCTGCCCCGCCCGGCCGTCCTCCCGCAGGCATGGCCACCTCCCCGTACGTGTCGCCGTATGCCTCCCCGTACGGGAGTGAGACGTCCCGTGCGGCGGCATGACCGCCGCTGTGCGCGGCGCTGTGATCACTGGTGCGCCCGCCGGTGTGGCCCGCGGCGGCGTCGTCCGCGTCCGCCGACGGGTCCCGCCGCGCCGCGCCGTGATCCACGGGCGGCTCACCGCCGTGGCGGCCGGCCGGTGGACCGGCCGAGGCCGAGACGGCGACACCGGCGAGGCCTATGTCGTCACCGCCGCGCACCGCGAACCCGGCGCCCGGCGACGGGGCGAACCCCGCCGCGGTGGGCTGCTGCAGGGCGCTGCGCGGGTCGGGGACCGCGCCGAACGACGCCGTCCCGGCCGGCCCCCGAGCAGGGGACGCCGAGGGCGCGGCGGTCGAGGCCGACCGCCGCGATTCGTGGGAGGTGGGGTGCTCCGTCACGCGTGGGATTCCATCCGTCCGGGGCTGTGCGCCGAACGCGCCGCGTTGCGAGCGCGCCGCCCGTACGGGACGCGCCCAACGCGCTGCGTGTCAGGCGCGTCGCAGGTGCAGAAAGAGCTGGATCTCGGGTGGTACGTCCGTACTCGACGGGGCGTATGCGTAGGCATCCTCCCCGACGACGTCGAAACCCGCGTCGTGCACGACCCGGCGCAGGTCGTCCCGCAGGTAACCCGATACCCGGATCGAGTTGCCCAGGAACGGAATGGTGAAGTCGTCCACATCCGCCTCGACCATGGACAGGGCGAGCAGCCCCTCGGGACGTAGCAGATCATGGAGCATGCCCAGTGCGTAAGGGATTTCCGCACGGGGCAGCATCAGAAGGCAAAAATAAGCGGCGATTGCGTCGAAAGAACCGGATCCGCCGAGCCGGCCGCTGCGCAGATCGGCGATGTCCAGCCGGTGGAAATCGGCTCCCGGGACGTTCTCCCGGGCCAGTGCGACCATCGAGGGGGAGAGATCGATTCCCACGACGCGGTGTCCGGCGTCCGAGAGCTGACGGGCGGTCGGCAGGCCCGTACCGCATCCGAGATCCAGGATGCGTGAGCCGGCGGGGAGGGTGTCGGCCAGCCAGGTGCCCGAGGCGAGCTGGCCCTCCTTGTGCGGGAAGGCGTCGTCGTACCGGTCGCCGATGGCGTCGAACGCCTCGGCCTGCCCGGCCCGGTCCAGTGCTAACCGGTGGAGCCCCTCGTATCCGTCGTAGTGAGTTGCACTCACGACCTCGCGCCTCCTGCGACCGCAGTCAAGTTCGTTTTCCCGTTCTGGAGTTGCGCCTGTGCAGTCTTGCGGAGGACGATCCTACGTTTGAAGACCCGGGGCGCAGCAAGGGGGCTCGGCCCCGCTCCTCGCCCCGCAGGAAACAGCATTGCCCATAGGCGCAGCTTCCCACGGTTCGCCCCCTTCACTCGTGTGGTTTCACTTCACTCCCTCACGACCGCAAACGATCCGGCGCGCGGTCCCAGTTGTCCGGGAGCCGGGGAACGTCCCAGGCCGGATCGGGCCGCCAGTCCTCCCAGCCGTCCGCGTACGGCTCCCGCCAGGCCGTGATCTGTGCGATTGCGGCCCGGCCCGCCGACCTGACCTCGGCGGCCTGTGCGTCGGTCATCAGCCCGTCCCGCTGGGCCTGTGCGAACTCGTCCTCGTCCCGCCACTCCCAGTGCCGGTCCGGATAGACGCAGATGTCGAGAAAGTGGTCCTCGGAGTCAATGCCGCCCGCCCAACGGCGGCGCGGCTCCTCCAGATTGACGTACCAGTTCTTGAACTGCCAGCCGTGTTCCCAGAACAGCCACACCGACCACGGGTCACCGGGCCGGGCCAGCTTCAGCACACCGGTGCCGAACCACTGGTCGTGGCTGGTCCGGCGTGGTTTGGTGTAGCGGGTGGACAGCGGCTCGCGGTGTACGGGCGTGCCGTCGGCGAGCACCGGTTTGATGCAGGGCGTGCCCGGCGCCATCCACACGGCGAGCAGTTCGTCGGTGTCCTGGACCACGGTCATCGGACGACAGATGTGGAACCGTCCGGAGTCGGCGTTGTCGCGGTAGCGCCAGAGGATGTGGTCCCCCGGCGCCCAGTGTGACGCCGCCGCACCGTCCGCCGTCCGCCCCGCCCCGGCCGTCCCGCGTCCGCCGGGCGTCTCGCCTTCCGTCGTGTCCACCGTGTCCGCTGTCATGCGCAGATCTTAGTTGCGCGGCATGACGCGCGCCGTGACATGAGACGCACCGGGCGTTACGGGCATGATAAAGAGGGCCGCCGCCCGGAACCCGCGCCGCAACAGGAGCATCGACGCGGGAAGCGAGGCGCCGGCCGGATCAGGGCCGCGTCATCCGCAGCACGTCCAGCGCCTCGTCCAACTGCTCCTCGCTCAGCAGCCCCCGCTCGACATAGCCGCCCTCCAGCACCACTTCACGGATCGTCTTCCGCTCGGCGAGCGACTTCTTGGCGACCTTCGCCGCCTCCTCGTACCCGAGGTACTTGTTGAGCGGCGTGACGACCGACGGCGACGACTCGGCGTACTCCCGGGAGCGTTCCGCGTTCGCGGTGATCCCGTCGACCGTACGGTCCGCCAGCAGCCGGGAGACATTGGCCAGCAGCCGCACCGACTCCAGTACGTTCTTCCCGATCACCGGCAGCATCACGTTCAGCTCGAAGTTGCCGGCCGCCCCGGCCGCCGCCACCGTCGCGTCATTGCCGGTGACCTGCGCCGCCACCATCAGCACCGCCTCCGGGATCACCGGGTTGACCTTCCCCGGCATGATCGACGAGCCCGGCTGCAGATCCGGCAGCGCGATCTCCGCGAGCCCGGTGCGCGGCCCGGACGCCATCCACCGCAGATCGTTGGCGATCTTCGTCAGCCCGACCCCGATCGTCCGCAGCTGCCCGCTCGTCTCGACGATCCCGTCGCGCGCCCCCTGCGCCTCGAAGTGATCGCGCGCCTCGGTCAGCGGCAGCCCCGTCGCCCGCGCCACTTCGGCGATGACCGCGGCCGGGAATCCGGGCGGGGTGTTGATCCCCGTCCCCACCGCCGTGCCGCCCAGCGGCAGTTCCGCCAGCCGCGGCAGCGACGCCCGCAGCCGCTCGACGCCGTAGCGCACCTGGGCGGCATAGCCGCCGAACTCCTGTCCCAGCGTCACCGGCGTCGCATCCATCAGATGCGTCCGCCCCGACTTCACGACCTCGGCGAACTCCTCCGCCTTGCGCTCCAGTGCCTCCGCCAGATGCTCCAGTGCCGGAATCAGATCGCCCAGGACGGCCGATGTCGCCGCGATGTGAATCGAGGACGGAAAGACATCGTTGGACGACTGGCTCGCATTGACGTGGTCGTTCGGATGGACCTCCCGGCCCAGCCGCTCACCCGCCAGCGTCGCGATGACCTCGTTGGTGTTCATGTTCGACGACGTCCCGGACCCGGTCTGGAACACGTCAACGGGGAAGTGGTCGTCCCACTGCCCCTCCGCGACGGCCGCGGCGGCCTCCTGCACGGCCTCCGCGATGTCCCTGTCCAGCACCCCCAGCTCGCCGTTCACCTTGGCCGCGGCCCCCTTGATCCGGGCCAGCGCCTCGATGTGCGCCCGCTCCAGCCGCTGCCCCGAGACCGGGAAGTTCTCCACCGCACGCTGCGTCTGCGCCCGCCATTTCGCGTACGCGGGCACCTGCACCTCCCCCATGGAGTCGTGCTCGGTCCGAAAGCCGCCGGAGTCGCCGAATGCGCTGTTGTCACTCATACCTATGTCAGTGCCCGGAAACGCCGATCTGTTCCCGGGCACCGCACGGATGTCACCTGCCTGCGGGGCGCGCACCCTTCAGTTCCGCTATGAAGGCGGTCCAGGCGGGGGCAGGGATGAGCAGGGCGGGGCCGTCGGCGTTCTTGCTGTCACGGACGGGGACGAGGGCGGGGTAGCCGTCGGCGACCTGGACGCAGTCGCCACCCGCCTGATTGCTGTAGCTGGACTTGCGCCAGACGGCGGCGCTCAGGTCGGGACGGAACGCGCTCATCGTGGGTGTCCTCCATCGCGGATCGGATCATGTCTTGTGACATGTTTGGCGGCAGAGCCAGAGCTCGAAGCCGATCGTAGGCGACGCTGTAGGAGCTCACTTCCCTTGGATCCTCGATGAGTTGACCATAGTCAGCGCCCTCGGTGTAGGCGGCTTCCGAGCCATCCGGCATGGTCAGGACCGTAAGTGACCCACCCATCGTGTCGTGCCTGCCGCTTCTGAAGGGCAGTACTTGCAACGTGATGCGGGGATCCGCTGAGGCGGCCAACAGTCGCGCGAACTGCGCCCGCATGACGGCCGGCTCGCTGAGAGGCCGTGCGAGGACCGCCTCGTCGAGCACCGCCCATAGTTCCGGACCATCGGGCCGCTCCAGCCTGGCCTGTCGGCCGAGCCGAGCAGCCACCCGCTCCTCCAGTTGTTCAGTGGATTCGAGCGACCGGTCAAGTCTCAGGAGATCGCGGGCGTAGTCCTCGGTCTGGAGGAGCCCGGGGACGACGGCCGCCATGAACTGCCTGATGGTCACCGCCCGCTCCGAGCGCTCTATGAAGGCCTGCGCCCAGTCCGGGAACGTCTCCCGGTAGACATGTGGCCACAGCTCGATCAGCAACTCATCGCCACCCACCGCCTCGTCCAGGACGCGCGTCAGCTCCAGCGTCGGCTTGGCGCCCGTGGTCCGTTCGAGCTGGTTGATCCGGGTGGGGTGCGTATGCGCCCGGCGGCCCAGCTGAGTCTGCGTGAGACCGGCATTCAGACGGAGTCTGCGCAGGCGAGTGGCGAAGAGTGCCGCCATCGATGCCGAGGGATCAATTTCTTTGGCCACAGCCTCACTTCCGTCCTTACGGCTGCGGGAGTAAGGAGCTACCCCCTTTCGCAGCGTACGCCGCAGGGCAACGATGTGGACACGGAAAGTGACGATCCGCTCGAAGGTGGGGCGGACGGCAGGAGGCCCCGGCGGTCGCGCGAACGACCCCGGGGCATGGTCAACGCCGCGAAATGCACAGGAGCGTCAACATGGTTCAGCCTATTGCCCGTTGCCTCGCGTGGGTGCGGGCTTTACTCATCCCGCGAGCGATCCCGCGAGCGCCGGGCCGGCACCGGGCAGCTGCCCCGTCCCCGTGCTGCGGCCCGGTGGCCGTCCGCACGGTCCTCGTGCGGCCGTGGAACCCGCCGCCGCTGCCGGGCCGGGTGCGGCGGCGCAGGCCCGTCGAACCACCGCTGGACGGCGACGCGTCACCCCTCGTCCGCCCCTACTACGCCGCCTACGAGCGGCAGCCGCAGCCCGCCGAGGTGGTCTGGTGAGCGTCGGCCGCACGCCGCCGGGGATGCCGGAGCCGCCCCGGCAGTCCTTGATGACGCTGCGGGTCTACACCGCGACCCGCGACGGCATCGTGAAAGACGAACGGGCGCCGGTCCATGTCGTGGCCGGTGACCGGTTCGACCTCTACGGGCTCAGCCAGGCCTGGCCGCCCTGCGCCTGCCCGCGTCATCGCGAGCGGCGGTAGCGCCACCGCCGCCGGCAAAGCCGTGGTGGCGGTGTGTCCGGCGCTGCTACCAAGTGGGGATGGAAACCACAGCTCTTGACCCCATGGAGTGCCTGCTCGCCGAGCGGGCCTGCGAGCGTCTGATCGTCGAGTTCGTCCGCCGGCTCGATCTCGGGGACCCGGCATCGGTGGCGGCTCTGTTCACCCCCGACGGGGTCTGGGAGTGGCCGCACGGCGACCGCCGGGTGCAGGGGCGGGGCGCGCTCCGCGACTACTTCGGCGCGCGGCCCGCTGACCGGCTGTCGCGCCGTATGTGCACCAACATCCTGGTCACCGTCACCTCTCCGGCGACGGCCACCGCCACCACCTACTTCGCGACCTACCGGGTCGACGGCTACCAAGAGGGCATGGTGCCGTCGCGGCCGCCGACCCAAGTGGGGCACTACGAGGACACCTTCCGCAAGGTCGACGGCGTCTGGCTCCTCGCCACCCGGACCACGTTCCTGCCCTTCGCCGGTCCGACGGAACAACTCGGGGACCCCGGTGGGGCGTGAGGGCGCATCCGGCATGATCAGCCCAAACCGCTCTCGAACGCCTTATGTCTGACCACGGCCGGGACGCCGGGTATGCGAGCTACGCAAAATTACGCGGAATTCATCCGATTCCATGGATCCGCCCTCGTTAAGGAATCTCCATTTCCAGCAAACTCATTGCGTGCATATAGCCGCGCTGGTAGCGTCCTTCGCAAGATCAACACACTTCAGAGTGTTATTGGGGGATTGACTTCGTGAGTATGCGAAGCAAGGGGATCTCGACCGCGATCGCCTTCGCCATGACCGGCGCGATGTGTGGCATCAGCGCGCAGACCGCAAACGCAGCTTCGGGGGAAGACGAAGGGGGTGCAGTCGTCGCGCGGGCGGTAGCGGAAGCGCAGGTTCACGCTGCTGGAGCCGATGAAATCTGCGCCGTTCTGGGGATCGGCAGTGGCGCGGCCGGCCTTTCCAAGGCGCTGGCCAAGGGGGCTTCGTGGGTAGGCATCGGCGCCAGCGTAGGGTGCTATGCGTACACGAAGGCGAAGGAAGCCACGCCCGCGCAAAAGCGAGCAGCCATGATCAAGTCCTACAAGAACTACCAGGCGAAGAGTGATCTCGGGAAGCTCGAGGCGCTTGGCTATTCTTGCCGGAAGGAGGGTGGCGGCGGCGGTGGCGGCACCGACTTCGCCTCCTTCGCGGGGTACCGGGATATCAAAATGAAGGGCGTCACGTACAAGTGCGGCAATATCCGGGACTGACCGGTCGCCGCGGTCCGGGCCATGGGGAGCGGTGCTTGCTCTCCGTGGCCCTGGCCGTAGTGAGCTTGCTGTGGTTCACACAGGTCACGGCCCCATGGGCGACCGTGATGTGTGGGGTCGGCGCGGTCGGGGGAGCGCTGGGGGTGCTCTACTTCGGGTGGCGCTACCTTCGCTCGCGCGGGAATGCGCAATAACGTCGGTCTGGCGTCCGCCTGGCGCTTGGCGTGCTCCGTGCCCTCCGCTTCGGCGTCATCGGGAATGCCGAAGCGTCGAACTGCTGCTACGTCGAGCCGCCGATACGTCGAGCCGCCGTAATGATCCGCTCTTTGCCTTTACGGGGGTGGGGTGGCTTTCCCCGGATCCCATCCCCTCTTGTTCAGCACGGCTTACTCAGCTTGCCTGCGGATATGGCAGCACCTGGGGCCACAGCTTCAGTCTTGTTCGCTTCTTCCAGGATTCTTTCCGCGGCGTCCGTAGCGCAATTCCTGGTTTTTCCCTCTTTCTGTGCCGTGCTTCGCCGGCGGCCCCGAGAGTGAAGTCTCCCCGGCCTTCGCCGTAATCGGACGGCTGATTCTCTTCGGCGAGAGGCGCCCGACAGGCGGCATTCTCCAGGCAACCATGTTCCCGGCCGGCGCCGGGTCATCCAGTTTTCAGCCGGAAAACCTCTGGTCGAAAGCGCCGCACCGTTCACCGGTAGTTCTGAGCCGCCGCGCGGGCCCCTCCGGACAAGCTCGGCGCAAATCCCTTCCGCGACCTGTCCCGCGGTTCAGCGCGGTGGCAATCCGTAGGCCGCGATCGACGCAAGCCCCGCCCACCCGCCTGCTGATGGCCTTTCAGGCGGCGTCCGTGAGACGCGACGGCCCCCGTGCGGCCACCCGCACCGCCTTGAGCGACTGCTCAAAACGCTCTACCCTGCGTTTTGAGCAGCCGCTCAAACTCGTGGAACTCGTGGAACTCATAGGGCTCATGGGGCCCATGGGACTCGTCGGATGGGGGAAGCCACATGAAGCTGTACGTGGAGGCGCGGATCCGCGCCGGGATCGACGACGTATGGGACCGCAGCCAGGTGCCGGACCAGCACCAGCGCTGGGACCTGAGGTTCAGCGAGATCGACTACCTGCCGCGCGCACCGGGAGAGCCGCAGCGCTTCCGCTACGCCACCCGCGTCCTGCCGCTGCTCACGGTCGACGGCACCGGCGTCTCGGCCGGTGAGCGGAACCGGCCCGACGGCACCCGGACTTCCGCCCTCCGCTTCTTCTCCGCGCACCCGCTGTCACTCATCGAGGAGGGCCGCGGGTACTGGCGGTACGTCCCGGACGGCGACGCGCTGCGGTTCCTCACCGGATACGACTACCGGCCGCGCTGGGGGCGCTTCGGACGAGTCGCCGACCGGCTCCTCTTCCGGCCGCTCATGGGCTGGGCGACCGCCTGGTCCTTCGACCGGCTGCGGCTGTGGTGCGAACGCGGGATCACCCCCGAGCGGTCGCTGCGTCAGGCCCTCGCCGAGCTGGTCCTCCGTATCGCCGTCGTCGTCGCCACCGCGGTCGCGGCCCCCGTCGCCGCACTCGCGACCGTACTCGCCGTGGCGGCCGCCGCGCTGCTGCTGCCGCCCCTGCCCACCACCCCCGCGGCCCGCCGCTGTCTGCGCCGCCCTCCGGAGCGGGCAGCCGGACGCAGCGAGAGCGCTGCCGCCCCGACCGCCCTCCTCGCCACCTTGGAGCAGTGATGACCTCGATATTCCAGCGCGTCCTGGGCGCCGACTTCGACCGGCTCCACCCGCAGATCCGGCGGCGCTTCTCCGTCGGGCTCGACAGCGGTGAGGCGTGCATCGGACGGGGCACGATGGACCGGATCTGGCACGGCCGCAGCTTCGTCCGGCCGTTCCTGGCCCTCGGCGGCAGCCGCAATATCCTCGTCCCGCAGGCCGGCCGGGACGTCCCCTTCGTCATCGAGAACGTCCCGTACACGGACTCCTTCGGCCGCGAAACCGTCACCTTCGTACGGACCTTCGCCTTCCCGCGCCGCCCCCGCCGTTTCGACGCCACCATGGTCTTCAGCCCCGAGCGCGGCTGTGTCGTCGACTACCTCGGCACCCACCAGCACCTCGCCACCGACCTGCACTTCACCGTGGACGGCAGCGGGGCCCTGATCATCCGCTCCGGCGAGCACCGCTTCCGGGAGGGGCCGGTCGACGTCCGGGTGCCGGACCTGATCGGGGGCGACGCCGTGGTGCGGGAGTCGTACGACGAGGCGGCCGGGCGCTTCGGGATCCAGGTGCGGGTCGGCAACCGGCGGTTCGGCCCGCTCTTCGGCTACGAGGGGTCCTTCACCGCCGAGTTCGTGAACGCCACCGAGCGCGGAGTGCGGGCCGGACTGCGGCCGGTGCGCGAGGAGGCGCGGGCGTGAGCGCCGACGACACCCGTACGAAACTGCTCGCCGGTGCGCTGCGGACGCTCACCGAACAGGGCCTCGCCAAGACCTCGGCCCGCACCATCGCCACCGCCGCCGGAGTCAACCAGGCCCTGGTCTTCTACCACTTCGGCAGCGTCGACGAACTCCTCGCCGCCGCCTGCCGGTACGGCGCGGAGCAGCGCGTCGCGCACTACCGCGAACGCTTCGCCCGGATCGGCAGCCTCGCCGAATTCCTGGAGCTGGGCCGGGAACTGCATGCCGAGGAGCGTGCCGCCGGCCATGTCGCCGTTCTCGCCCAGCTCCTGGCCGGTGCCCAGACCCAGCCCCGCCTCGCCCCCGCGACCGCCGCCGGACTCGCCTCCTGGATCGAGGAGATCGAAACGGTGCTGGCCCGGGTACTGGCCGGGACGCCGATCGCCGCCTTCGTGGACGTCGCCGGCCTCTCGCGGGCGCTCGCCGCGGGCTTCGTCGGCCTGGAACTGTACGAGGGTGTGGACCCGGACGGGGCGCTTGCCGCCCTGGACGCACTGGAGCAACTGTCCGGGCTGGCCGGCGTACTGGAAGACCTGGGACCGGTCGCCCAGCGGGCCGTACGGGCCCGTCTCCGGCGCAGTGCGGCCCGGCGCGGCCACTGACGAGGCGTCAGGGACCGCGCCGGGGCCTGCGGGTGCGTCAGCTTCCCGAGCGCACCGGGATGCTCGTGAACGTGGGCGCCGGTGCCGGGTCCTGGAAGAAGTCGTTGCCCTTGTCATCGACGACGATGAAGGCCGGGAAGTTCTCGACCTCGATCTTCCAGACGGCCTCCATGCCCAGCTCCTCGTACTCCAGGACCTCGACCTTCTTGATGCAGTCCTGGGCCAGGCGCGCGGCCGGGCCGCCGATGGAGCCGAGGTAGAAGCCGCCGTGCGCGGCGCAGGCGTCGGTGACCTGCTGGGAGCGGTTGCCCTTGGCCAGCATGACCTTGGAGCCGCCGGCCGCCTGGAACTGCTCGACGTAGGCGTCCATCCGGCCGGCCGTGGTCGGGCCGAAGGAACCGGAGGCGTAGCCCTCGGGCGTCTTGGCCGGCCCCGCGTAGTAGACGGGGTGGTCCTTGAGGTACTGCGGCATCTCGTCGCCGGCGTCCAGCCGCTCCTTGATCTTCGCGTGGGCGATGTCGCGGGCGACGACCAGGGTGCCGGTGAGGGAGAGGCGGGTCTTGACCGGGTGCTTGGTCAGCTCGGCCAGGACGTCGTCCATGGGGCGGTTGAGGTCGATGGCGACCGCGTCGAGGTCGGGGCCGGCGCCCTCGGTCAGCTCCTCGTCCGTCGTCTCCGGGAGGAAGCGGGCCGGGTCGGTCTCCAGCTGCTCCAGGAAGACGCCCTCGGCGGTGATCTTCGCGACGGCCTGGCGGTCCGCGGAGCAGGAGACGGCGATGGCGACCGGGCAGGACGCGCCGTGGCGGGGCAGGCGGACGACGCGGACGTCATGGCAGAAGTACTTGCCGCCGAACTGCGCGCCGATGCCGATCTTCTGCGTCAGCTCGAAGACCTTCTCCTCCAGCTCCTTGTCACGGAAGCCGTGGCCGGTGGGGGAGCCTTCGGCGGGCAGCTCGTCGAGGTAGTGCGCGGAGGCGTACTTGGCGGTCTTCATCGCGTACTCGGCCGAGGTGCCGCCGACGACGATTGCGAGGTGGTACGGCGGGCAGGCGGCCGTACCGAGCGAACGGATCTTCTGCTCCAGGAACTTCATCATGGAGGCCTCGTTGAGGACCGCCTTGGTCTCCTGGAAGAGGAAGGACTTGTTGGCGCTGCCGCCGCCCTTGGCCATGAAGAGGAACTTGTAGGCGCCGCCGTCGGTCGCGTACAGCTCGATCTGGGCCGGGAGGTTGGAGCCGGTGTTCTTCTCGTCCCACATCGTCAGCGGGGCCATCTGCGAGTAGCGCAGGTTCAGCTGGGTGTAGGCGTCGTAGATGCCGCGGGAGAGGGCCGCCTCGTCGCCGCCCTCGGTCAGCACGTTCTGGCCGCGCTTGCCCATGACGATCGCGGTGCCGGTGTCCTGGCACATGGGCAGCACGCCCGCGGCGGCGATGTTGGCGTTCTTCAGCAGGTCGAGCGCGACGAAGCGGTCGTTGCCGCTGGCCTCGGGGTCGTCCAGGATCTTGCGGAGCTGGGCGAGGTGGGCCGGGCGCAGGTAGTGCGAAATGTCGTGCATCGCCTCGGCGGCCAGCTTGCGCAGCGCCTCCGGCTCGACCTTGAGGAACGTCCGTCCGTCGGCCTCGAAGGTGCTCACGCCCTCCGCGGTGACGAGGCGGTACGGGGTGGTGTCCTCACCTACGGGGAGAAGGTCGGTGTAGGCGAATTCCGGCATCGAAGGTCATTCCTTACTCGGAGAGGTCCGGCTGGCATCTACGGCAGCGCCTCCACAGCGTAGAACCCCGGGGCGCGGACGCCGCTGTGAGGTCGGGCTCAGTCGGCGGGAGCGCCGTCCGAGAGGCGTCCGAGGGCCGTCCGAGAGGCGTCCGAGCGCCGTCCGAGATGAGTCCGAGAGTCGTCCCCGCCGATCCCTGGTCGCGATCTATCGCGTTTCGGTACGCTGAGGCCGTGGATGCAGACAACGGGGGACGACCGGGGCCCGAGAACCCGCCCGGACCGCTTCAGAAGCAGGACGAACGGCAGGAGCGGCAGCCGGTGAAGCAGCCGGTGAACATGACCAAGCCGCCGTCCGCCTACTCCGCGCCGTCCGCGGTGGCCGAGGGGGACATCCGGGCGTCCGACGCGGACCGCGACCGGGTCGCCGAGATCCTTCGCGAGGCGCTGGCCGAGGGCCGGCTGGACCCGCAGGAGCACGCCGAGCGGATCGACACGGTCTACCGCGCCAAGACCATGGGTGAACTGGAGCCCGTCATACGGGATCTGCCCACGGCCGGCGCCGGCCGTGCGCAGCCGGGCCCGGACGCGTACGGCTACGGCCCCCGCGCCCCGGTCCCGGACCAGAACCTCGTCGCGATCTTCAGCGCCTCCGTCCGCAAGGGCCGGTGGCAGGCCCCCGCGCGGATCAACGCCTTCGCGCTCTTCGGCAGCGTCGAGATCGATCTGACCGAGGCGGTCTTCCCGCAGCAGCAGGTCCAGATCAATGCCACGGCCGTCTTCGGCAGCGTGGAGATCCGGGTCCCGGAGAACATCACCCTGCGCAGCAGCGGCTCCGGCATCCTCGGCAACTTCGAGATCGAGACCCATGACGCCGAGGACGGAAATGCGCCGCAGATCCTGGTCAACGGCTATGCCGTATTGGGCAGCGTGGAGGCCAGGCCCAAGCGCGGCGCCTGGATCCGCGATCTGCGCGACCGGGTGTGGGAGGACCACAGCGCGCTCCGCCACGAGCTGCGCGAGGAGCGGCGCGAACGGCACCACCAACTGCGCCACGACCGCCAGGAGTGGCAGGAACGGCTGCGCTCCGCACGGCGCGAGCGCCGGGACCGGTTCCGGTAAGGACGCGGGAGGACACGGGCGGACAAGGGAGCGCGCGAGGCCGCGGGGGAGGAGCAAGGGGGCGGAGCATGCGCGAGCGGCCACCGCCCAGGCACGGGTGACCTGCTGGACGCACCCTGGCGGCAGCTCGGAGGCGGCGCCACCCGCGATTGTCCCGTTGTCGCACGATCGCCACGGTGTGCATAAGCGTGCGTACAGCGGGTAGGGCTGGTGCATCGTCTCTCGTACGGCTGCGGGGTGCGGAAATCGGCCGTGCGCAGCGAGACGGGCAAGGGTGATTCTCGCGCCGAAGCCGTCGTCAGGAGTAGACCGTGCTGCTACCGCATCAGCCCCTGCAGGATGCCGCTGTCGTTCCGTCCCAGCAAGTGCCTGATCGCGACGAGGCCGGCCCCTGGCATTCGGAGGCGGTGTGCCGCCGGGACGAAGCCGGGCTGTTCTTCGCCCCGTCCAAGGAGCCGACCGCCGCGCGGCTGGCCAGGGAAGAGGCCGCGAAGCGGGTCTGCGCCCGCTGTCCCGTGATGGTCGAATGCCGGGAGCATGCGCTGCTCCAGCCCGAGCCGTACGGCGTCTGGGGCGGCCTGACCGCGGCCGAGCGCCGGGTCGTGCTGACCCGGCGGCGGCGCCGGGAGGCCGAGCTCCAGCGAGCCGCCCATATGCCGGCGGCCGGATAGCGGCCGCGCGAGGCTTCGGCCCATAGGACGCACCCAGGCAGGACGCACCCCAGGGCGTATGGGCCACTTCGCCCCCGCCGGAGACGTTCCGGCGGGGGCGAAGTGTGTGGACGGCGGGCCGGTTGCACGGGCCGGCCGCACCACCCGCTAGCTGGGGCGCTCGAAGTCCACCGAGCTGTACGCACGCAGCTTGGACAGCCGGTGCTGGGAATCGATCTGGCGGATGGTGCCGGACTTGGAGCGCATCACCAGGGACTGGGTGTAGGCGTTCTCGGCGCGGTAGCGCACACCGCGCAGCAGTTCGCCGTCGGTGATGCCGGTGGCGACGAAGAAGACGTTGTCGCCGCGGACCAGGTCGCCGATCTCCAGCACCTTGTCCAGGTCGTGCCCGGCGTCCAGCGCCCGCTGCCGCTCCTCGTCGTCCTTGGGCCACAGCTTGCCCTGGAAGGCGCCGCCCAGACACTTCAGCGCACAGGCCGCGATGATGCCCTCGGGCGTACCGCCGATGCCGAGCAGCAGGTCCACGCCGGTGCCCTCACGGGCCGCCATGATCGCGCCGGCCACATCGCCGTCGGCGATGAACTTGATCCGGGCCCCGGCCTCGCGGACCTCCTTGACCAGGCCGTCGTGACGGGGCCGGTCCAGGATGACCACGGTGACGTCCTCGACCGCGGACTTCTTCGCCTTCGCGATGCGCTTGATGTTCACGGCCACCGGCGCCGTGATGTCGACGAAGTCCGCCGCCTCCGGGCCCGTGGCGAGCTTGTCCATGTAGAAGACCGCGGACGGGTCGAACATCGAGCCGCGCTCGGCCACCGCCAGCACGGACACGGCGTTCGCCATGCCCTTGGCGGTCAGCGTCGTCCCGTCCACCGGGTCCACGGCCACGTCGCACTCCGCGCCGGTGCCGTCACCCACGCGCTCGCCGTTGTAGAGCATCGGGGCGTTGTCCTTCTCGCCCTCTCCGATGACCACGACGCCGTTCATCGAGACGGTGTGGATCAGGGCGCGCATGGCCTTCACCGCCGCGCCGTCCGCGCCGTTCTTGTCACCTCGCCCCACCCAGCGGCCCGATGCCATGGCACCGGCCTCGGTGACCCGGACGAGTTCCAGGGCGAGGTTGCGGTCCGGCGCCTCGGGGCTGACCTCGAGTTGGGACGGGAGATGATGCTCGCTCATCGAGCGCACCTTTCTGAACGGCGACGGCCGTGAAGGAATGAGGGTGGCTGTGCGGGGGTGCGGGGGTTTCCCCCGGAGGTTCACAGTATCTCCAGGCCGCCAAAATGAGCAGAGGGCCCTACGCATGAGCAGCGGCGGGGGAGCCGGTCACCTGGGCATTCGCACGGGTGACGGGCTTTGCCGGGGGGCCTGTCGGGGCCGCGGCGGGGATGGGGGACCATAGGGGCGTGGCAGGTATGCGAGGCAGGCAAACGGTGCGGGACATGGTCCTGTCACTGGCGGTGATCGGCATCCTCGTCGGGGCGATCTATCTCTTCATCCCGCACGACGAGAGCGCGGAAGCGGCGAGGAACGCGGTCAAGAAGGTCGACTACCGCGTCGAACTGATCACGGCCCGGCGGGCGGCGCCCTACCCGGTCGCCGCGCCCGAGGGGCTGCCCAAGACCTGGCGTGCCACCTCCGTCTCGTACAAGGCGAACGAGGACGGCAAGGGCGGTGCCTGGCACCTGGGCATGCTCGACCCGGAGCAGGAGTACGCGGCCGTCGAGCAGAGCGATGCCGTGCCGCGGAAGTTCATACAGGAGGTCACGCTCGGCGCGACCAAGGCCGAGGGCAAGCAGGCCGTCGGCAGCAAGAAGTGGGACCGCTACAAGGGCGACAAGTACAACGCGCTGGTCCGCGAGGAGCCCGGGGTGACCACGGTCGTCACCGGCACCGCGCCCTACGGGCGGCTCGCCGACCTGGCCGCCGCACTGGTGGCGAAGAAGAGCTGAGCGGCGCGGACGCCGCGCGGGGAGAACGAGGAGGCCGCCGCACCCGGGAGGGGTGCGGCGGCCTCATGCGTCGCGCGGGCGGGGGCCGCCGTGCGCGTGGCGCGGGCGGGGTCTCATGCGCGGACGGGGATCCTCCTCGGTGCCTGTTCAGACGGTGGCGACGGCCTCGTCGAAGGTCAGCCGCGGGGAGCGCGGGAAGAAGGCGTCGGTGCCCGGCTTGCCGATGTTGATGACGAGGAACGACTTCTGCTTGCCGTCGCCGAAGAACTCCTTGTCGACGCCGGTGAAGTCGAAGCCGGTCATCGGGCCGGCGGCCAGGCCGGCGGCGCGGATGCCGACGATGAAGTAGCCGGCCTGGAGGGTGGCGTTCTGGGTCCCGGCGACCTCGCGGCGCGCGGCCTCGGAGAAGAAGGTGTCCTTGATGCCCGGGGCGTGCGGGAAGAGCTGCGGCAGCTTCTCGTGGAAGTCCAGGTCCACGGAGAGGATCGCGGTCAGCGGCGCGCCGAGGGTCTTCGGGCCGTTGGCGCCCATGGCGTGGTTGACCAGGCGCTCACGGGCCTCCTGGGAGCGGACCAGGGTTATCCGCAGCGGCGACTGGTTGAAAGCGGTCGGGCCGAACTTCACCAGGTCGTAGATGGCCTGGACCTGCTCGTCCGTCACCGGCTCGTCCGTGAACGTGTTGGCGGTCTGGGCCTCCCGGAACAGGAGGTCCTGAGCGGCGGCGTCAAGGGCGAGAGACATAAAGGCACCTCGGTGAGTGAGCTGGGTTCAGGTTCTGTGGCACTGCAGACATTAGTGATCATGCATGCACTACGGGGGTCTTACGGGAAACCACTGTAGTGCAGATAGATTAAGTTTCAACTAAATGGGGAGCGCTGTGAGGCGGTTCACAGGGATATGCCTTGGCGTCGTTGCGGTCTTTGTGACGGGAGGGGAGGGGTGGCCGGAACCTCCCCCCGGCGCGCTCCGCCGCTACGCGCGCTCCGCCTCCGGCTCGTCCGGCGACTGGGCCAGCGCCGCGTCCAGCCGCGCCCGCGCGCCGTCCAGCCAGCGCCGGCAGACCTTCGCCAGCGCCTCGCCGCGCTCCCACAGCGCAAGCGACTCCTCCAGCGTCGTGCCGCCCGCCTCCAGGCTGCGGACGACCTCGATCAGCTCGTCCCGCGCCTGCTCATAGCCCAGCGTGGAGTCCACCGACTCCACCGGGGCCGCAGCGCCGGCCGCCGCACCCTGCTCCGCGTCCGCCGCGCCATCCGTCTTCGCCTTCGCCATGTCTCCCACCCTAAGAGTCTGCCTTCGCACTATTCGGGGGGTGTGACCGCGCCCGGGACGCCGTCCACCCGCACCCTGAACTCGCCCTCGGCCACCCGGGCCCGCAGCGCCTCGTCCGCGCCGACCTCGTCCGGCGAGCGCACCGCCGTGCCGTCCGGTTTCTGGAGCACCGCATAGCCGCGCTCCAGCGTCGCCTTGGGGGAGAGCGCGACCACCCGGGCCAGGGTGTGCGTCAGCTCCGAGTCGGCACGGTCCAGCAGATGTCCCAGGGTCCGCCGGCCGCGCTCCAGCAGCGCCGTGACCTGCTCCTCGCGGTCCTCGACCATCCGCTGCGGCCGCTGTATGCACGGCCGCTGCAGCGCCGCCGCGAGCCCCCGCTCCTCCCGCTGCAGAAAGCCGTCCACGGCGCGCAGCGCCCGCTCCCGCAACTGCTGGACCCGGGCCAGCTCCTCGCCCACGTCCGGCACCACCTTCTTCGCCGCGTCGGTCGGCGTCGAGGCACGCAGATCGGCGACCAGGTCGAGCAGTGGAGTGTCCGGCTCGTGCCCGATCGCCGAGACGACGGGTGTCACGGCCGCGCTCACGGCCCGGACGAGCTGTTCGTCGGAGAACGGCAGCAGGTCCTCCACGCTGCCGCCGCCCCGCGCGACGATGATCACGTCCACCTCGGGCAGCGCGTCCAGCTCCTGGACCGCCGCGACCACCTGCGGGACCGCGTGTACCCCCTGTACCGGCACATTGCGCACCGCGAAACGGACGGCCGGCCAGCGGTGCCGGGCGTTCTCCAGGACGTCCCGCTCGGCGGCGCTCGCCCGGCCGCAGACCAGCCCGATCAGCTGCGGCAGGAACGGCAGCGGCTTCTTGCGGGCCGCGGCGAACAGCCCCTCCGCCGCCAGCGACTTCTTCAACTGCTCCAGCCGGGCGAGGAGTTCACCGACCCCGACCGGCTTGATCTCGGCGGCCCGCAGCGACAACTGGCCACGCGGGGCGTACCACTCGGGCTTGGCGTGCACCACCACCCGGGCGCCCTCGCTCACCACGTCGGCGACCTTGTCGAAGACCTGGCGGTAGCACGTCACGCTCACCGAGATGTCGTACGACGGATCACGCAGCGTCAGGAAGACCACTCCCGCGCCGGGGCGCCGCGAGAGCTGGGTGATCTGCCCCTCGACCCACACCGCGCCGAGCCGGTCGATCCAACCGCCGATGAGCCGGGACACCTCGCCGACCGGGATCGGCGTTTCCGGGGACGTAGAAACAGCCATACGAGCGAGACTAGCGGCGGGCACTGACAGCGGCGGCGCGCCCGCCCGGCCCGCACCCCGCCCTGCCCCCGCCGCACCCCCTCACCCCCGCATCGCGCCCCCGCGTACCCACCCCCGGTACTGCACCGCCAGCACCACCAGCCCCACCACCAGCCAGGCCCCGCCCACGGCCCGCGCGGCGGCCGAGGCCCCGGCGATCACCGCGACCACCACCGCCAGCCCCAGCAACGGCACCACCAGATGCCGCAGCACGCTCGGCGTCCCGCCCGCCCGGCGGATCCAGAACCAGCCGGTCACCGACGCGTGCAGCAGCCCGAAAGCGGTCAGTGCCCCCACGTTCACGACCGAGGACAGCTGGTCGAGCCCGTCGTCCCTGCGGGCCGCCCACACCGCCGCCACCAGCGACACCAGCGCCGCGCCCAGCAGCGCCCTGCGCGGTACCCCGCTGCCCGCGTCCACCTTCGACATCGCCCCGGGCAGCCGCCGGTCCCTGGCCATCGCGAACAGCAGCCGGCCGGCCGCCGCCTGTCCCGCCAGCGCCGCGAACGCCGCGCCGATGGCCTTGCTCACCGCCACCAGGTCGTGCAGCCAGCGGCCCACCGACGCGTCGACCGTGGCGTAGAAGGCGCCGCCCTGCTCGCCCGGCCGGGCCGCCAGCTCCGCCGCGCTCATCGGCATCAGCAGCGCCGCCAGATACGTCTGCGCCGCGAACAGCACACCGGCCACCGCCAGACAGGCCAACACCGCCCGCGCCACCCGGTCAGGGTCGCCGGCCACCCCGTCCCCGCCGGCCACTCCGGTCCCGCCGGCATCCCCGGCCCCGGCCGTCCCGGCAGGCGACCGGCCCCCGGCCGTCCCGGCAGGCACCGTGCGCCCCCCGGCCTCCTCCGCAAACGACGCGATCGCGTCGAACCCCAGGTACGACAGCACCGCCACCGACACCGCGGCCAGCACCGCACGCACGGAGCACCCGCCCTCGCCGGTCAGCGGCTCGGCCCAGCCGCGCTGCGTCCCGTGCGAGACCAGTTCGGCGACCGCCGACACCACGAACACCGCGAGCACCACGATCTCCATCGCCAGCACCGCGAACCCCACCCGGGCCGCCGTCCGCACGCCCCACAGATTCAGCAGCGTGGTCACGGCCACCGCCAGCGCCGTCCACACCCACTGGTGCACGGACGGCACCAGCGCATGCAGCGCGATCCCGGAGAACAGATACGCGACCGCCGGAATCAGCAGATAGTCCAGCATCGCCATCCACCCGGCGACGAACCCCGCGCCCTCGCCCAGACCCACCCGGGCGTACGTATAGACCGAACCGGCCTGCGGGGCGACCCGCACCATCTGGGCGTACGAGTAGGCGGTGAACGCCATCGCGACCGTCGCGACCAGGTAGACGGCGGTGACCGCGCCGTGCGAGGTGGCCTGCAGCGTGCCGAAAATTCCGACCGGCGCCATCGGGGCGATGAACAGCAGCCCGTAGACGACCAGATCCCGGAATGTCAGCGTCCGCCGCAGTGCACCAAGGGCGCCGGAGTCCCCGTCCCCGCCGGCCGCGGTGCCCGCTCCGCCGCCGGGCCCGGCGCCGCCCGCCCCCGCGCCGCCCGTGCCGCCGCTCGTGCCCGGCATCCTGCCTCCTCGCTCCGTGCCTCCCCAGTCTCGGACAACGGCGCGATCTTCCGGGGCGGGGCCACGCCTTTACGATGGGACGCATGACTTCCTCGCCCAGCCCGACGTCCGCCACCACCCCGGGCGAAGACGCTTCGCGCCGCAGCGACCGCAAGGTCCTGCTCGCCGCTCCCCGTGGCTACTGTGCGGGCGTGGACCGCGCCGTGATCGCTGTGGAGAAGGCCCTTGAGCAGTACGGCGCCCCCGTTTACGTACGCCACGAGATCGTCCACAACAAGTACGTCGTGAAGACCCTGGAGAAGAAGGGCGCCATCTTCGTCGACGAGACGGAGGAGGTGCCCGAGGGCAACATCGTCATCTTCTCCGCGCACGGCGTGGCGCCCGCCGTCCACGAAGAGGCCAAGCGCGGCAAGCTCGCCACCATCGACGCCACCTGCCCGCTGGTCACCAAGGTCCACAAGGAAGCCGTCCGCTACGCCAAGGAGGACTACGACATCCTCCTGATCGGCCACGAGGGCCACGAAGAGGTCATCGGCACCAGCGGTGAGGCCCCCGAGCACATCACGCTGGTCGACGGCCCCGAGGACGTCGCCAATGTCGAGGTCCGCGACCCGGAGAAGGTCGTCTGGCTCTCCCAGACCACCCTCTCGGTCGACGAGACCATGGAGACGGTGGACGCCCTCAAGGGCCGCTACCCCAACCTCCTCTCGCCGCCCAGCGACGACATCTGCTACGCCACCCAGAACCGCCAGATCGCGGTGAAGCAGATGGGCGCCCAGGCCGATCTCGTCATCGTCGTCGGCTCCAAGAACTCCTCGAACTCCGTGCGCCTGGTCGAGGTGGCGCTGGGCGCCGGCGCCCGCGACGCCCATCTGGTCGACTACGCCGAGGAGATCGACGAGGCCTGGCTGGAGGGCGTCGGCACGGTCGGTGTCACCTCCGGCGCCTCCGTCCCCGACGTGCTCGTCCACGGCGTCCTGGACTGGCTCGCCCAGCGCGGCTACGAGGACGTGGAGACCATCACGGCTGCCGAGGAGTCCATCCACTTCTCGCTGCCCAAGGAGCTCCGCCGGGACCTGCGCGCCGAGGCCAAGGTGGCAACCGAGGACTGAGCCCGCCGCGTTCGCCGCGCCGCCCCGGGCACCGGTCGGTGTATCCCGGGGGCGGGCGGCCCCGCCGACGCCTAGCCTTTTCCCATGAAGGTCTTCGGTGTGGACATCGGCGGGTCGGGCATCAAAGGTGCCCCGGTGGATCTGGAGCGCGGCGAGCTCGCGGAGGAGCGCCACAAGGTGCTGACCCCGCATCCGGCCACCCCGGATGCGGTCGCGGCCGGCGTCAAAGAGGTCGTGGACCACTTCGGGTGGACGGGGCCGGTCGGCGCGACCTTCCCCGGTGTGGTCACCGACGGGACGACCCGTACCGCCGCCAATGTCGACAAGGGCTGGATCGGGCTCGACGCGGCCGCGCTGCTCACCACGCGGCTCGGCGGCGCCGGCGGCAGCCCCGTCACGGTGCTCAACGACGCCGACGCGGCCGGCCTGGCCGAACTGCGCTTCGGCGCCGGCCGCGGCCGCACCGGCACGGTCATCGTGCTCACCCTCGGGACGGGCATCGGCAGCGCCCTCTTCACCGACGGCCGCCTGGTGCCCAACTCCGAGCTCGGCCACCTGGAGCTGCACGGCCATGACGCCGAGAAGCGGGCCTCCACCAAGGCCAAGGAGGACGAGGAGCTGAGCTGGCAGCACTGGGCGCACCGGGTGCAGAGGTACCTCGCCCATGTGGAGATGCTGTTCTCCCCCGAGCTGTTCGTGATCGGCGGCGGGGTGAGCCGCAAGGCGGAGAAGTTCCTGCCGCTGATCGAGGGCGTCAGCGCGGAGATCGTGCCGGCTCAGCTTCAGAACAATGCGGGGATTGTGGGTGCCGCGATGGCTGCGTACGCCGCTCGGGCTGGCGAGCCACCTGCCGCGGACGGTTCCCCGGCCGCGGCCGCTCCCTCTCGGGCGCCCGCCCCGTCGGCCGGCCCTGCGGACCGCGCGGTGCGCTCCGCGGTCGACTCGCCGGTCGGCTGGCCCGACGCCGGGCAATGATCAGCACCCGGCGGACGATCGCGAGCAGCGCGCTGATCAGCGTGCCGGCGTAGAGCCAGCCGGCGTTCAGCGCGAGGACGGTGAAGACGCCCATCAGCAGTCCGTCGAACCCGCCCGCGCCCCGCTGCAGCGGCAGCGCACCGAGCGTGAACGCGATCGGCAGCGTGACCGGCGCGATGACCAGGTCGAACGGCCTGACCCAGAGCGCCGCGGCGATCCCGACCAGCACGTAGCAGACGCCGTACGGGGCCGGCGCGCCGCCGAGCAGCAGCCGGTCCAGGAAGGCGAAGGCCAGCAGCGCCAGCGTCGCCAGCAGCCAGCAGCCGAGTCCGGTGAGCTTGGCCGCCGGCATCCGGCGGCGCAGGGCGGGTGGCGGGGACGGCAGGGGGCGCTGGGGGCGCGCCCGGTAGACGGTCGCGGACTCCGCGCCCTCCGGTGGGGCCGGGGCGCGTCCCGGAGCCGCCGCCCCGGGCACCCGGGCGGGCGCGCGGAGGGGACCGGCCGGTGCGGGACCGCGCCCCGCGGACCGCGCGAGCGCGGGTACGGACGCCGGTACGGCAGCGAACCCGGAGGCCCGCATCGCGGTGAGGAAGTCGTCGTCGGGGTCGGGGGCCACGGCCTCCGCGGGGCGCGGGAGCCGGGCGTCCTGGCCCGCGGGCGGATGTGCGGACCGCGGCGGGCTGTGCTGGGGGGTGCGCGCTTCGTGTTGCTCCACTCGTCAACGGTAGGCCGCTAAGTGGGATTAACCGGCTGCGGGACACGCGCTTTGGGCCGAGGTTCGGACTGATTCGCTCCGGGTCCGGGGGTGGGGGCGGGGCGCGGCCGGTCCCGGTGGCGGCGGCTCGGCCCCGGCCGCCCCGTAGACTGGTGGATCGGCCCTCCCGGGGCCGTGCCCACCCCACCACCTCTCGCTCGGAAGTCGAGTCGCCACGTGTCGCTCACGATCGGAATCGTCGGTCTGCCGAATGTCGGCAAGTCGACCATGTTCAACGCCCTGACCAAGAACGACGTGCTGGCGGCCAACTACCCGTTCGCCACCATCGAGCCGAACGTCGGCGTCGTCGGTGTCCCCGACCCGCGGCTGGCCAAGCTGGCCGAGATCTTCGCCTCCCAGAAGATCCTCCCCGCCACCGTCGACTTCGTGGACATCGCGGGCATCGTCCGCGGCGCCTCCGAGGGCGAGGGCCTGGGGAACAAGTTCCTCGCGAACATCCGCGAGTCCGATGCGATCTGCCAGGTCATCCGCGCCTTCAAGGACGAGAACGTCGTCCACGTCGACGGCAAGGTCTCGCCCAAGGACGACATCGAGACCATCAACACCGAGCTGATCCTCGCCGACCTCCAGACCATCGAGAAGGTGCTGCCGCGTCTCCAGAAGGAGTCGCGCATCAAGAAGGACGTGGTCCCGAAGGTCAAGGCGGTCGAGGAGGCCAAGGCGATCCTGGAGAAGGGCGACACGCTGTTCTCCGCCGGAATCGTCCAGGGCTCCGGCAACGAAGAGCTCCTGCACGACCTCCACCTCCTCACCACCAAGCCCTTCCTCTACGTCTTCAACGTCGACGAGGACGAGCTGACCGACGAGGACTTCAAGAACGAGCAGCGCGCCCTGGTCGCCCCCGCCGAGGCGATCTTCCTGAACGCCAAGCTGGAGGCCGACCTCGCCGAGCTGGACGAGGACGAGGCCCTGGAACTCCTCCAGTCCGTCGGCCAGGAAGAGCCGGGCCTGGCCACCCTCGCCCACGTCGGCTTCAACACCCTCGGCCTGCAGACGTACCTGACCGCCGGCCCCAAGGAAACCCGCGCCTGGACCATCAAGAAGGGCGCCACCGCCCCCGAGGCCGCCGGAGTCATCCACACCGACTTCCAGAAGGGCTTCATCAAGGCCGAGATCATCTCCTTCGCCGACCTGGTGGAAACCGGCTCCGTCGCCGACGCCCGCGCCGCGGGCAAGGCCCGCATGGAGGGCAAGGAGTATGTGATGCAGGACGGGGATGTGGTGGAGTTCCGGTTCAACGTGTAGCCGCACGTCTGCCGCAGGCGACCTGAGTCGCCGAACGCACAGGTCAAAGGGGTCGGACGGAGACAGTCCGGTCCCTTTTTCCTTCTTCCCGCGCAGGTGTGGTGCTGGCCTCGCACCGTGGTTTCAGCCGGACCGGCCCGGTGCCAGCTTGTCCAGGTCGAGGCTGATCTCGAACGGCAGGGTCCGCTGGAGCGCGTGGCGGAAAATCCCGGCCGGCGCGTAGGAGCGGGTCGGCCGGTCGAGCTCGTAGACGTGCACTGCGGGGACGGAGTCCTCGTCCTCGATGCACCAGTAGTGGGGGATGCCGGCCTCGGCGTACTTGCGGAGCTTGACGGTGCGGTCGCGATGGGCGGACTCGGGTGAGACGACCTCGATGACGAGGAGGACGTCCTCCGGGGCGAACCAGGTGCGGTCACCGTCGTAGTCGGCGGTCGTCACCAGTAGATCCGGCTCGGGCCGATTGCGTGGGTCGAGCTTGATCGTCATCTCTCGGCCGACGCGAACACCGGCTGGTGCCTGCTCCATGAGGGCGACAGTGAGCATGGTGACGAGGTGGCCGTGCCACCACCGCTGTGGGGACATCATGAAGACGAGCGCTCCGTCGATGAGCTCGGTGTGGCGGGGTGCCTCGGGGAGGCGGTCCAGGTCCTCCGCGAACCAGCCTTCCGCGCGGGGCGGGCGCATCCAGTCGGGCAGTGCGGTCATGGCTCAACCGTAGCGACTCGGCGGGTCTGGAGCTACGAGATCATCGACGCCGGAGCGGGCCCGGCCCGCCCGTCAGGACGGTGCCCCCGCCAGGACTTCCACCTTGCCGCTGTCGAGGGAGTAGTAGGCACCGACCACGGCGAGGCTGCCCTTGGCCACGAGGGGGGCCAGGTCCTGGTTGGAGCGCAGGTTGGCGGCGGTCAGTTTGACCTGGGTGCGGGCCATGGTGTCGACGGGGTCCTCGCCGCCGCCCTCGTGGACCGTCTGCTCGTACGCCGGCCGCAGGGCCCTGGCGATCGCCTGCAGGTTGCCGGGCAGGGGCTTGCCGTCGCGGAAGGACTTGTAGGACGCCTCGACGGCGCCGCAGCGCTGGTGTCCGAGGACCACGATGAGGGGGGTGCCGCTCGTCATGGGGCCGTACTCCACGGAGCCGGTGACGACCGGGCCGATGGCCTCCCCGCCGGTGCGCATCACATAGAGGTCGCCCAGGCCGGTGTCGAAGAGGAGCTCGGGCGGTACCCGGGAGTCGATGCAGGAGAGGACCGAGCCGAAGGGCACCTGCTTCTGGGCCACGAACTCGCGGCGGTTCGGGTCCCGGTCGGGGTGCTGGAGGTCTCCGCGCACCCAGCGGGCGTTGCCGTCCATCAGCCGCTCGAAGGCCGCGGCGGGCGTGGTCGGCCGCGGCGACGGTGACGGCGATGCCTCGTCCGCCACCGGGGCGGCGCTGGTCGAGGCGCAGCCCGCCAGCGTGGCGGCGGCCGCGACGCCGCCGGCGAGCACCGTTCTGCGATCCGGATGTCCCGCTGCGTCCATGGGCCGCTCTCCTCTGTCCGCCGAGATGCTTCCGTACGTGCGTACGTGCGTACGTGGTGACCGGGGCGATTGTGCGGCGCGGGGGCGGCGGGCGGCGGCAGGCGCAAGCGGGCATGGGCCGCTTTGCCACCGACGGCCCACAGGAATCGGCAGGGACGGCGGCGCGGGCGCGGCCCGGACGGCGGCCCGAGCGCTGAAGACTCCGGGGCCGCCGCATAGCATCGAGATGAGGCGAAAAGGGGGCAAAGTGCGCTGAAGGGGCGGCGTGGCTGGGGAGGGGGGAGGCACGGCCCAGGAATGCTGCGCCGTGCCGCGCTGCGGCGAGCCGTGCTGTGGCGGTCTGCGGGCGACGGGTGGCGCGGAAGGAGTGAAGAGGGAAGGGGGAGAAGGGGACAGGCGCCGGGAAAGCCCTTGGGAGTGCTCAGGCGGGGGCGCCCAGGCGGCCGCTCAGGCGGGCGCTCAGCGCGGAAAGAGCTGGAAGAGCGTGGCGGGGCGGCCCCGGTAGCGTTCGCCGCCGGTGCGCAGCATCTGCTCGATGAAGGTGCGGGCGTAGGCGCGCGGATCCTGTTCGGCGCCGCGCAGGCCGTTGATGTACGCCCCGTGCGCCGCCAGCGAGTCGACCGCGCGGTCGATGCCGGGGCCGACCTCCGCGGCGTGCGTGGGGTGCGGGGAGCCCGCCACGGCCACCCAGCGGACGCCGTTCCAGGGCGCCAGGCCCTTCGCGCCGGCGAGTTCGGGAAAGATCCAGCGGTTGCCGGCGTCGCCCGCGGCGTCGAGGACGGCGCGGCCGACGACCCGGTGGTCCGGGCTGTTCCAGTGGCCGCCGCCCCAGGTGTCGTGGTGGTTGAGGGTGAGCAGCAGCTCGGGGCGGTGGCGCCGGACGGCCGCCGACAGATCGCGGCGCAGCGCCAGGCCGGGCTCGATGACGCCGTCGTGGTGGTGGTCGAGGAATTCGACGGTGTGGACGCCGACCACCGCGGCACCGGCCCGCTGCTCGGTCTCGCGGACCGCGGCGGCCTCCCCGGGCGCGAGTCCGTCGATGCCGGCCTCACCGCGGGTGACCAGGAGGTAGCTGACCTCGCGCCCCGCGGCGGTCCATTCGGCGATGGCGGCCGCGGCGCCGTATTCGAGGTCGTCGGGGTGCGCGACGATGGCGAGGGCCCGCTGCCAGTCCTTGGGCATGGGGGAGAGCTGGGGTTCGACGGGCATGGGGTCCCTTCCTTCCCGTCCTGATACCGCGTGCCGCGTTCCGTTTCCGGGTGCTGTGCCGTCTTCCGCCTGCTGGGCCTGTTGGGTGTGCTGGGTCTGCGGGGCCTGTTGGGTCTGTTGTGGCTGACGACCGCGGTCTGCCGTGCTTCCGTGCGCCGTGCATTCTGCGTGCCGTGCGCCGTTCGGCCGTCTCTTCCCTCCCTCGCCCGTGCTGCTCGTTCCGGCCCGGCCGTGCTTCCTTTTCGATCGTGACACGCATGGGCGACGGCTACCGGGTGGAAAGGAAGGGTGGGGTGGCGCGGGGTGGGGGTACGAGAACCCGTGGTGCCCGGCCTCGGTCGTTTACACGGGCTGAGCTGGGTTTCATCACATCAGGTGAATATCTGGCCCAAGCTTGCGATCGGCAACGCGCGGTTGCCACGCTGTTGCTCACCGTCAAGCTGTTGGGAGGGGCATGTGCCTTTCGGTGAGCAGCCCGCGTACCTCCGCGTCGCCGGCGACCTGCGCCAGAAGATCGTCGACGGGGTGCTGCCGCCGCACACCCGACTTCCCTCCCAGGCGCGCATCCGTGAGGAGTACGGCGTCTCGGACACCGTCGCCCTGGAGGCGCGCAAGGTCCTGATGGCCGAGGGGCTGGTCGAGGGCCGCTCGGGATCGGGCACCTACGTACGCGAACGGCCCGTCCCGCGCCGTATCGCCCGCGTCGGCTTCCACTCGGCGGGCGGCTGTACGCCGTTCCGGCAGGAGCAGACGGACGAGCGGGTGCGGGGCACCTGGGAGTCCCACAGCGAGCAGGAGCCGGCCGGCGCGGCGATCGCCGCCCGGCTGCGCGTCCCGCAGGACGCCAAGGTGATGCGGACGCGCTATGTCTTCCGGGCGGAGGGGGAGCCGTCGATGCTTTCGACCTCCTGGGAGCCCCTGGAGGTGACCGGCCGGACGCCCGTGATGCTGCCGGAGGAGGGGCCGCTGGCCGGCCGTGGGGTGGTCGAGCGGATGGCGGCCATCGATGTGGTGGTGGACAACGTCGTCGAGGAGGTCGGGGCGCGGCCCGCGCTGGCGGAGGAGGCCATGACGCTGGGCGGGGTCCCCGGGCACGGCGTCCTGGTCGTCTCCCGGACGTACTTCGCGGGCGGCAGGCCGGTCGAGACGGCCGATGTCGTCACCCTCGCGGACCGGTACCGGGTCACGTATCACCTGCCGGTGAAGTAGTCGCGAAGCTCTCCGCTGCCGACCCGCATCCCCGTGTGCGCGTGCGCGGGACGCCCTCATCTCGGTCCCGGTTCTCTGACGGGTGTCCGGTTTGTGGATATTCGTACACAAAATTTGGCTGAAACCTTGTGTTGGATAAGTCACAGACCCTCAACTACAGGCCTTTTTCAGGCTGCTGTGGGAAGCCGACGCTCCGATTCGCTCTTACGATGGCGAAGTTTGTGCACGGCACGGGGGAAGACCAGGAGACCAAGCACGTGAGCACGACGAAGACCCCGAGCGCGGAGCAGGGCTCGCACTCGAATTACCGTCGGTCCCTCGGGACCATCGCCCTGACCGCCACTGGTCTCGGGTCCATCATCGGCTCCGGCTGGCTCTTCGGAGCCGAACGGGCTGCCGCCATCGCCGGCCCGGCCGCGATCCTCGCCTGGGTCATCGGTGCGCTTGTCGCGCTCACCATCGCCCTCACGTACAGCGAGCTGGGCGCGATGTTCCCGAAGGCCGGCGGCATGGTCCGCTACGGCCAGTACTCCCACGGCTCGCTCGCCGGTTACCTCGCGGCCTGGGCGAACTGGATCGCGATCGTCTCGGTCATCCCGGGCGAGGCCACCGCCTCCGTCCAGTACATGAGCTCCTGGGACTTCGGCTGGGCGCATGCGCTCTACGACGGCACGGAGCTGACCGGCACCGGCGTCGGGCTGGCCAGCATCCTGCTGATCTTCTACTTCTTCCTCAACTGGTTCGCGATCTCGCTGTTCGCCAAAACCAACACCGCGATCACGGTCTTCAAGGTCGTCGTCCCGGCGCTGACCGCGACCGCGCTGATGGTGGCGCACTTCGACACCGGCAACATCGTCCACCACGGCGGCTTCACGCCCAACGGCTGGAGTTCGGTCTTCACCGCCGTCGCCGTCTCCGGCATCGTCTGGGCCTACAACGGCTTCCAGTCCCCGCTGAACCTCGCCGGTGAGGCCCGCAACCCCGGCAAGTCGCTGCCGAAGGCCGTCGTCTGGTCGATCCTGATCGCGCTGGTCATCTATGTCGCGCTCCAGGTCGCGTTCCTGATGGCGGTGCCCGGTGACAAGCTGACCGCCGGCGGCGGCTGGGCCTCCCTCGGCTTCAACTCGCCGCTCGCCGACCTCGCCGTGGCCTGGGGCCTGAACTGGCTGGCGCTGCTGCTGTACGCGGACGCCTTTGTCTCGCCGTCCGGCACCGGCATGATCTACGCCGCCACCACCTCGCGCATGATCCACGGCGTGCAGGAGAACGGCCATCTGCCCGGCATCTTCGGCAAGGTGGACAAGAAGACCGGTGTGCCGCGTCCGGCGCTGGTGCTCAACCTCGTGATCGCCTTCCTCTTCCTCGCGGTCTTCCGCGGCTGGGGCTCGCTGGCCGAGATCGTCTCGGTGGCCACGGTCATCTCGTACATCACCGGGCCGGTCGCGGTGATGTCGCTGCGCCGCATCTCGCCGGACCTCAAGCGCCCGGTGAAGCTGCGCGCGATGCCGATCGTCGCGCCGATCGCCATGATCTTCGGTTCGCTGGTGCTGTACTGGGGCCGCTGGCCGCTGACCGGCAAGGTCATCCTGATCATGGCCGTCGGACTGCCGGTCTGGGCCTGGTACGAGATCGGCAAGCCGCTGACCCAGGGCCGCAAGCCGTGGGCCGAGCTGCGCCCGCACCTCAAGGCGGGTGCCTGGATGGTGGCGTATCTGCTGGTCATGGCCACGGTGTCGTACCTGGGTGGCAAGGACTTCGGCGGCAAGGGTTATCTGCCGGAGGGCTGGGACATCCTCCTGGTCGCCGTGATCGGTCTCGCCTTCTACTACTGGGGCGTGCGCAGCTCCTGGCGCAACCCCTCGCTGCTCACGGTCGAGGCCGAGCTCCATGCCGAGGAGGAGGCCGCGGCGGCGGAGGCCGCCGAGACCGACGACGCCAAGGTGTCCGTCGCGGCCCAGGGCTGATCCACGAGGCACGTCCTGACCGCCCGCGCCGCGCGCGAGCTGTTCGTCCGCCCGAGCGCATCGGGTCCCCAACCGGCCACTCGCAGGCCGCTTCCGGTACGCCGGAGGCCCGCGGGTGGCCGGTTCGGTATCTCTTTGTGAAAATCCATATCCGGTGAGTAAAGGTCGGGCGTAGGCTCGGGCATATGCGGATTGCGATTTCGGCCTCAGCAGGCCAGGGGCGCGCGACGGCGCGCTGCGCGGCGGACGGAGGGGCGCAATGACCGAGGGCGGAGCGGTGCTCCCCTGGCTCGTCATCCGCCAGGACGAAGGCGGCAACCGGTATCGCGTGGGCCGCTATGCCACCCGAGCGGAGGCGGAGCGGGTGGCCGACCGGCTCGGCACACGCGGCCATCAGCAGCTTTACGTGGTCGAGAAGGCCGACCGGGCGGCGACCTGAGAGGCGGCTGGCGGGGAAGCGGGACGAGAGCGGGGGACGTAGGCTGCCGCGCATGACGACCGTGCGCGTAGTGGTGGGCGGAGCGGTGTGCGAGCGCGGGCGGCTGCTGGCCGCACGGCGCAGCGCACCGCCCGCGCTGGCCGGCCGCTGGGAGCTGCCCGGCGGCAAGGTGGAGGACGACGAGACACCCGAGCAGGCGCTGGAGCGCGAGCTGCGCGAGGAACTGGGCGTCGAGGCGGCGGCCCAGGAGCGGATTCCGGGGGAGTGGGTGCTGCGGCCCGGCTATGTCCTGCAGGTGTGGACGGCCCGGCTGCTGTCCGGGGCGCCGCGGCCCCTGCAGGATCACGACGAGCTGCGCTGGCTGCTGCCCGGCGAGGAGTCCCAGGTCGACTGGCTGGACCAGGACCGCCCGGCGGTGGCCGAGGCGATGCGCCGGCTGGCGGGGACGGCCGGGCTGCCGGGCGTACGGCCGTAACCGCTGTCCAGCCGGGCGTACGGCCGCAGTCGCTGCCCAGTCGGGCATACGGCCGCAGTCGCTGTCCTGGGTCCGCGCGCGGCCCTGAGGGCCCCGTACGCGGCCTGCGCCGGCTTCGCCCGCGCCATCCGGCACCCCGGCCCGCCGATATGTTTCATTTGTGCCACAGTGCGCCGCTGCAAGCGGTACTGAGGGATAGATAGCGGGTATGTCCTGATTGACCCCTTCGATGCAGGCAAGACGACGGGGATTGCCACCGGGCTGGGATGTGATCGGCGTGAGCGACAGCGCAGCGGCAGGGGTCCCGGAGCCGGACTCCGGGCACGTCCGCAAGCGCGGCAGGGCCTCCGGTGCACCCAGTGCCGAATGGAGCTTTCCGGCCGACCCCGGGGCGGTGCGCACGGCCCGCACGGTGGTCCGGCGGGT
The DNA here is from genome assembly GCF_040643995.1 of Streptomyces sp. NPDC047049. NCBI lineage: Bacteria > Bacillati > Actinomycetota > Actinomycetes > Kitasatosporales > Streptomycetaceae > Streptomyces > Streptomyces sp. NPDC047049. Next base: position 378,906 of record NZ_JBEYVM010000003.1, read on the forward strand.
GCTGGACGACTGGGGGCTGAACGGCGCCGCCGACATGGCCGTACTACTCGTGAGCGAGCTCGTCACCAACTCCCTGCGTCACGCCAGCGGGCCGATCGGAGTCCGTATGGTGCTCCTCAACACCGACGGGCTGCTCGTCGAGGTCTCCGATCCGCTGCCCGACCCGCCGCAGGAGCGCGACGCCGCTCCCGACGACGAGGGAGGCCGTGGATTGCAGCTGGTCGCATGCAGTTCGCGGCGCTGGGGGACCCGTCGTGGAAAGAGTGGCAAGACAGTGTGGTTCGAGCTGTCGGTGGCTGGTTAGGAGACAGGTGGGTCCTGATCGTTGCCAATTCATCGACATTCTGTGGGTGGGCTGCGATCGAGACTGTGCTGTGATCGTGAAGACCGTGTTCCGGATAGCCGGGGTACTGGATACTCAGGCGGGTCCGGTCCGGGCACGATGAGCTGGAGGGGACGGGGCTCGTGAGCGAGATGTCATCTGGCGGGGAAGAACCCGCGCAGGCCGAGGGTCAGGGCGGTGCGGACGGCTCCGGTGATCCAGGTGGCCGCCCACACGCGCGGGAGCTGCAGGGCCCGCCCGTGTGGCAGAGCAGCCGGCCCGGATCGATCTATGACTACATTCGCGTGGCCTCCTTCTCGCTCGGCCCCGACGGGCGGATCGACCAGTGGAGCGAGCGGGCGGAGGACATGCTCGGCATACCCGCGCGGTATGCGCTCGGCAAGGACCCCGTCGAAGCCTTCGTCCCGCGCGAATTGCGGGCCACCGGGCGCCGCAAGGTGTCCGAGATCCTTGACGGCCGGGAGTGGACCGGCCTGGTGCCCTACCGCCGGGGAGAGGACGCGGACGCCGACGGGCTCGCCGAGATCTATGTGATGCCCTCGCGCGACGAGAACGGCGAGCGGGCCGCGGTCTGCCTCGTCGTCGACGTCCGCGCGCTGCGCGGCATAGAGACCGACCTCGCTGCCTCGCAGGCCGTTTTCGGTCAATCTCCCATGGGCTTCACCCTGTTCGGCACGGACCTGCGGCTGCTGCGGGTCAACGAACGGTTCGCCACGGTCTTCGGCGGCCCGGCGAGCAAGTACCGCGGCTGCGGTCCGCACGACTTCCTGCCGCGCTCCGAGGCCGAGCGGATGACCGTCGCGCTGCGCCGCGTCCTGGACACCGGCGAGCCGGTCACCGAGATGCAGTTGGTCGGGCTGGCGCCCGGCGAGGAGGACCGCCGCCGCTGGTCGGTGTCGCTCTACCGGCTGCACGGCGCCAGCGGCCGCCCGATCGGCGTCGCGGCGCTGGCCGCCGATGTGACGGGCCGTCGGCGGGCCGAGCGCGAGGCCGCCAACGCCCGCCGCAACCTCGCCCTGCTCAACGAGGCCGGTGCCCGGATAGGCAACTCCCTCGATCTGGAGACCACCGCCCGCACCCTCCTGGACGTCGCCGTACCGCAGTTCTGCGATCTGGCCTCCGTGGACCTCTACCAGGGCCTGCTGGCGGGCGACGAGGCCCCGCCCGGCATGAGCGACGGCAGCGCGGAGCTGCGCCGGGTCGCCTTCGCCAGCGCCGTGTCGGACGCCCCGCTCGCCACCGCCCCCGGTGTCCCCGGCGACGCACCGGGGCCGGTCGCGGTCGGCGCCGTCCACCGCTACCCCTTCAACTCCCCCTGCGCGGGCGCACTGCGGACCGCCCACGCACAGATCATCCCGGGCCGGGACAGCGACGACGGGCCGGAGCTGGGCGCGGTGGTGCACTCCACCCTCGCCGTCCCGATGGTCGCCAGGGACACCGTCGTCGGACTGGTGCAGTTCTCCCGTACGAAGGGCAGCGAGCCCTTCGGGGAGCGTGACACCGCGCTCGCCGTCGAACTGGCCGCGCGCGCCGCGGTCTGTATCGACAACGCCCGCCTCTACCGCCGGGAGCACGAGCGCGCCCTGATATTGCAGCGCAGCCTGCTGCCGCCCGGCGACCCCGAGGCCGCCGGTCTGGACATCGCCTGCCGCTATCTGCCCGGCACCACCGCCACCGAGGTCGGCGGCGACTGGTTCGATGTCATCGAACTGCCGGGGCACCGCACGGCGCTGGTCGTCGGCGATGTCATGGGACGCGGGCTGCGCGCCGCCGTGGCGATGGGGGAACTGCGTACCGCCGTACGGACCTTGGCGCTGCTGGACCTGGAGCCCGCCGAGGTGCTGTCGGCGCTCGACGAGATCGCCCGCGGGCTGGGCGGCGACGGCGACGGCAGGTCGTCGACCGCGCGCTCCGCCCGCAGCCGGTCCGGGGCCGGTGAGGGCGCGGGGGAAGCGCGGCGCTCCGCCGCGACCGCCGATCTCTCCGAGGTCTACCTCGCCACCTGCGTCTACGCCGTCTACGACCCGGTCACCCGGCGCGCCACGTTCGCCAACGCCGGGCATCTGCCGCCGGCGCTGGTCGAGGACGGCGAGGACGCGCTGCTCCTCGACGTGCCGCCGGGGATGCCGCTGGGGGTGGGCGGCGAACCGTTCGAGGAGATCGAGGTCGAGCTGCCGGACGGGGCGCTGCTGGCGCTCTACACCGACGGTCTGGTGGAGTCCCGCCACCATCCGTTGGAGGAGGGGCTGCAGGCGTTCCGCACCGCCCTCTCGCGCGCCGACCGTCCGCTGGAGGACGCCTGCGACCAGGTCCTGAGCGCCATGGACACCTCGCACGGCGAGGACGACATCGCGCTGCTGATGGCGCGGGTGCACGGGCTGCCCAAGGACGCGGTGGGCGACTGGAGCCTGGCGCCGGAGGCCCGTTCGGTGGCCCGCGCCCGGGAGCTCGCCCGTGACCAGCTGACGGACTGGGGCCTGCAGGAGCTGGTCGACACCACGGAGCTGCTGGTCAGCGAGCTGGTGACCAATGCGCTGCGGCACGGCCACGGCGAGATCCGGCTGCGGCTGTTGCTGGACCGCACCCTGGTCTGCGAGGTCTGGGACGCCGATCTCGCCCAGCCGCGCCGCCGCCGGGCCAGGGACACCGACGAGGGCGGCCGCGGACTGCAGCTGGTCGGTCTGCTGAGCCAGGGCTGGGGCAGCCGCCGGACCCCGCGCGGCAAGACCGTGTGGTTCGAGCTCGCGCTGCCGGACGGGGAGTCGGCGGCGATCGATCCGGCCGAAGCGCTGCTGAGTCTGTTCTGAGGGGCTGAGGGGCCGAGGGCCTGAGGGCCTGAGGGGCTGGCGTTCCGACGACGGGGGCGGGGCCCGGGGCGCGCGCCCCGGGCCCCGCCCGTCCGGTCATACGCCCCGTCCGGTCATACGCCCCGTCCGGTCATACGCCCCGCCCGGTCATTCGCCACGACGCCGGATCTTGTTCCCGAGCCACACCAGCGGGTCGTACTTACGGTCCGCGGCGCGCTCCTTCAGCGGGATCAGCGCATTGTCAGTGATCTTGATGTGTTCGGGGCAGACCTCGGTGCAGCACTTGGTGATGTTGCAGTAGCCCAGCCCGTGCTCGTCCTGCGCGGCGCGCTTGCGGTCGAGACCGGCCTGTGGGGCCGTGTCCAGCGGATGCATGTCGAGCTCGGCGATCCGCATCAGGAAGCGCGGACCGGCGAAGGCCTCCTTGTTCTCCTCGTGGTCCCGGACGACATGGCAGGTGTCCTGGCACAGGAAGCACTCGATGCACTTGCGGAACTCCTGCGACCGGCCCACGTCCTCCTGCTGCATCCGGTACTCACCGGGGCCCAGCTCCGGGGGCGGTACGAACGCCGGGATCTCGCGGGCCTTGGTGTAGTTGAAGGACACATCGGTGACCAGATCGCGGATGACCGGGAAGGCCCGCATCGGCGTGATGGTGATGGTCTCCGTACGGTCGAAGACCGACATCCGGGTCATGCACAGCAGCCGCGGCCGCCCGTTGATCTCCGCGCTGCACGAACCGCACTTGCCGGCCTTGCAGTTCCAGCGCACGGCGAGATCGGGTGCCTGGGTCGCCTGCAGGCGGTGGACGATGTCCAGCACCACCTCGCCGTCGTGCACCTCGACCTTGAAGGCCTCCAGGTCCCCGGAGTCCGCGTCGCCCCGCCAGACCCGGAAGTGCGCCTGGTAGACGCCGGACTGCTGCTGCTCTTCCTGCGACACGCTCACCGGCTCAGCTCCTCGTCGGTCAGATACTTCGCCAGCTCGTCCTTCTCGAACAGTTCCAGCAGGTCGCGGCGGATCGGCGGGGTCTCGCGGCGGGAGAGGCGGATCTGGCCCAGTGCCGCATCGGACGCTCGCGCGTCGCCCTGCGGGTCGGCGAGTTCACAGACCAGGTTGATGTTGCGCCAGGTGCGGTCCATCGCCGGATGGTCGTCGCGGGTGTGGCCGCCCCGGCTCTCCTCGCGCTCCAGCGCCGCCCGTGCCACACACTCGCTGACCAGCAGCATGTTCCGCAGATCGATCGCCAGATGCCAGCCGGGGTTGTACTGCCGGTGTCCCTCGACGCCGGCCCGCCGGGCCCGCACCCGCAGATCGGCCAGCCGTTTCAGGGCCTCGAACATCTCGCTTTCCCTGCGGATGATGCCGACCAGGTCGTTCATCGACTGCTGGAGCTCTTGGTGCAGGGTGTACGGGTTCTCCGCCGGGCCCGGTTCGAGGCCGGTGTCCGCCTCGACGAGCTCGGCGCTGAAGGGACGCAGCGCCTCCGCCTCCGCCGCGTCGATCTGCAGCGGGTCGACGGCCGGCCGTTCGGCCAGCGACTGTGCGTACTCGGCCGCGTGCAGCCCCGCCCGGCGGCCGAAGACCAGCAGGTCGGACAGCGAGTTGCCGCCGAGCCGGTTGGAGCCGTGCATCCCGCCGGCCACCTCACCGGCCGCGAACAGGCCCGGTACGCCGGTCGCCGCCGTGGTGTCCGGGTCCACGTCCACCCCGCCCATCACGTAGTGACAGGTCGGGCCGACCTCCATCGGCTCGGTGGTGATGTCGACATCCGCCAGCTCCTTGAACTGGTGGTGCATCGACGGCAGCCGCCGTTTGATCACCTCGGCCGGCATCCGGGTGGAGACATCCAGGTAGACGCCGCCGTGCGGGGAGCCGCGGCCCGCCTTGACCTCGGCGTTGATGGCGCGGGCGACCTCGTCGCGGGGCAGCAGTTCGGGCGGGCGGCGGTTGTGGTCCGGATCCTCGTACCAGCGGTCGCCCTCCTCCTCGGTCTGGGCGTACTTGTCCTTGAAGACGTCCGGGATGTAGTCGAACATGAAGCGCTTGCCCTCGCTGTTGCGCAGCACCCCGCCGTCCCCGCGGACCGACTCGGTCACGAGGATGCCCTTGACCGAGGGCGGCCAGACCATGCCGGTGGGGTGGAACTGCACGAACTCCATGTTGATCAGCGGGGCCCCGGCCAGCAGCGCCAGCGCGTGCCCGTCGCCGGTGTACTCCCAGGAGTTCGAGGTCACCTTGAAGGACTTGCCGATCCCGCCGGTGGCCAGCACCACCGCCGGGGCCTCCAGCACGAAGAAGCGGCCGGACTCCCGCTCGTAGCAGAAGGCGCCACAGACCCTGCCGGACCCCGCGGCGGAGCCGCCGGCCGGCTCGGTGAGCACCCGGGTGACCGTGCACTCCTGGAAGACCTTCAGCCGGGCGTCGTACGCGCCGAACTCCTTCTCGTCCTCCTGCTGCAGCGAGACGATCTTCTGCTGGAGGGTGCGGATCAGCTCCAGGCCCGTACGGTCGCCGACGTGCGCGAGGCGCGGGTACTCGTGGCCGCCGAAGTTGCGCTGGGAGATCCGGCCGTCCGCGGTGCGGTCGAAGAGCGCGCCCCAGGTCTCCAGCTCCCATACCCGGTCCGGGGCCTCACGGGCGTGCAGCTCGGCCATCCGCCACTGGTTGAGGAACTTCCCGCCGCGCATGGTGTCGCGGAAGTGGACCTGCCAGTTGTCGTGCTCGTTGGCATTGCCCATGCTGGCGGCGATGCCGCCCTCGGCCATCACCGTATGCGCCTTGCCGAACAGGGACTTGCAGATCACGGCCGTCCGCATGCCGGCCTCGCGGGCCTCGATGGCGGCACGCAGCCCGGCGCCGCCGGCGCCCACCACGACCACGTCCCATGCCTGCCGGTCCACATGCGCCATCAGAGGGCACACCTTTCCTTAGGAGAAGCTGTCGTCAGAAGAAACGCGGGTCCGTGATGGCCCCGCTGGCCAGCAGGAAGACATAGAAGTCGGCGACGGCCACGCTGATCAGCGAGGCCCACGCGAGCAGCATGTGCCGCTCGTTGAGCCTGCCGACCCAGCCCCACAGCCGGTAGCGCACCGGGTGCTTGGAGAAGTGCCGCAGCCGGCCGCCGATGATGTGCCGGCACGAGTGGCAGGAGAGGGTGTACGCCCAGATCAGCACGATGTTGGCGAGGAAGACCAGGGTGCCCAGGCCCATGTGGCCCCAGGCGTAGTTCTCGTCGCGGAAGGTCAGCGCCGTGTCGTAGGTCAGCACGCCGGCGACCAGCACCGCGAAGTAGAAGAAGTAGCGGTGGATGTTCTGCAGGATCAGCGGGAAACGGGTCTCACCGGTGTACTTCTTGTGCGGCTCGGCGACCGCGCAGGCCGGCGGCGAGGCCCAGAAGCCGCGGTAGTAGGCCTTGCGGTAGTAGTAGCAGGTCAGCCGGAAGCCCAGCGGGAAGATCAGGATGAGCAGCGCGGGCGACAGGCCCCACCAGCTGCCGAAGATCTCCCAGTTGGGGCCGCCGCGCATGGTGCGGCAGTTCTCCGCCAGACAGGGCGAGTAGAACGGCGAGACATAGGGCGCGTGGTAGTAGTCGGCGTTCGCGAACGCCCGCCAGGTCGAGTAGACGATGAACGCGAACAGGCCGGCGGCGGTGCCGGCCGGTGCCAGCCACCAGCGGTCGGTGCGCAGATGACGGGCGGGGATGGCGGCGCGCGAGGCGGTGTGCACACCGTTCGCGGGCGCTGGTGGGGAGGGTTCGGTGCCAGTGGCCAACGTCGGTCTCCGTGAAGGGCGCTCCGTCGGGGCGGGGGCGGCGAAGGCACCGCCGGGGCGGGGCGGGAACGGGATGAGGGGCGGTGAGCGGGACGCGTGCCGCGTCGTCAGGGCGCGTGGCCGTTCCTGGAGCCGAGCCCCTCGTCCTCGGCATCGGTCCACAGCGTGGCGTCGTACGGGGCGTCAGGGATCGTCACCATCTCCTCGACGACGGCGCTCGGACGGCGGGCCGGACCGGCCGCCACGCTCTGCTTGAGCAGGGTCAGGCTTTCGCGCAGGTGGTCCGTGTCGCTGCGGAGCCGGCGGATGTCCAGACAGGCGTCGAGCTGCGCCTCCAGCCGTCCCACCGAACGGACCAGACCGTCCAGGCTGCGTTCAACCGCCGTCAATTCGTCCTGAAGGGACATAACGTGCCCTCACTTTTGAAGGTGTGGTGGGCGATCTCATGCGCCCGAGAGTGTCGCGCGTCACAGTAGGCGTTGGGAAGGGGGCGAGCGTGATTACGACTCGAACCGGTGCGTTCCGGCAACCATGCGCCGCGGCGTAGGTCGAACGCGGATACGAAAACCGCCGGTACGCGGGGGTGTTCCGCGCACTCGGGGGCCCCGGTTCCGGCCGCTGAGGGGCCCGGTGTTGGGCCGGGCGGGTGGGCTTGGGGGTCCGGCCGACGTGTCGGGCGGCCGGTCCGTGCGGGGTCGCTTTCAGTAGGGGGGCCATAGATGTGATGAGCCCCAAAGTCGGCCGAACGTGGTGCGCCGGTCAGGCCCCAGGCGGCGCACGGCGCGGCGCGGGCGAGCCCGGAGGTAACCCTCATGACCGACCACGACCACCCCGCAGGCCGCCGTGCGGCGTGCCGCAGGCGCCGCTGTGCCGCGCTCATCGCGGCCGGGGTGCTGCTCCCGCTGCCGGCCTTGACCGGATGCAGTGACGAGGCCCGGGACACGTCCGTCACCACATCCCAGGACATCGCCCCCGCGCCCCGCGGCGAACTGAGGAAGGGCGGGACGCTGCGCTGGGCCGTCGACGCGATGCCCGGCACGCTGAACGCCTTCCAGTCCGACGCCGACGCGACCACCACGCGGATCACCGGCGCGGTGCTGCCCAGCATGTTCACCATCGACGCGAGCGGCAGACCACAGCGCAACGCCGACTACCTGGACGCCGCGGACATCAGCGCCCGCGACCCCAAACAGGTCGTCACCTACAAGATCAACCCCAAGGCGCGGTGGAGCGACGGCCGGCCGATCACCGCCGCCGACTTCATCGCCCAGTGGACCGCGCTGCGCGGCAAGGACAACGCCTTCTGGACCGCCCGCAACGCCGGCTACGACCGGATCGGCAAGGTCGAACAGGGCGCGGGCTCCCGCGAGGTCAAGGTCACCTTCGCCCGCCCCTACGCCGACTGGGAGTCACTGTTCACCCCGCTCTACCCCAAGAGCGTGATGGGCAGCGCGGGCGCCTTCAACGACGGCGCCCGTGAGCAACTGAAGGTCAGCGCCGGACCGTTCCTCTTCCAGAAGCGGGACGCCAAGGAAGGGCGCGTCGTCCTCGTGCGCAACCCGAAGTGGTGGGGCGATCCCGCCATCCTCAAGAGGATCGAGCTGCGGTCGCTGCCCGGCGACAAGCGGGCCGCGGCGCTCGCCGACGGGAGCATCGACGTCGCCGCGGTCGACCAGGTCGCCGCGAAGCGGGTCGCCTCCGCCCGGCGCGCCGCCTCCGCCGGGTCCCACGAGCCCGGCGACGGCAACGCGGGCCCGCAGGGCGGGGGGAACCGGGCCGGGGCCCGTTCCGGCGCCAAGGCCGCCGCGGCACAGAACGCCGTACTGCGCGGCTACACCATCCGCAAGGCCCTGGAGCCCGCCTACACCCAGCTCGCCCTCAACGGCAGCAGCGGGCCGCTGGCCGATGACCGGGTGCGTCGTGCGGTGGCCCGGGCCCTCGACCGCCAGGAGCTCGCGGACACCGTCCTCAAGCCGCTCGACCTGCCGTCCAGGCCGCTCGGCAGCCATCTGCTGATGGCCGAGCAGTACGGCTACCAGGACCACAGTGATGCGCTCGGCGGCCAGGACACCGGGGCGGCCAAGGCGCTGCTCGCCGAAGCCGGCTGGAAGAGCGACGACACCGACCGTCAGCAGGCCGGCGGGAAGGCGGGCGCACCGGTGCCCGGCGCGGGCCGCGCCGCCGGCGAGGACGGCTACGACACGTCGGACGACCGCTACGGCGACGAGGGGGCCGGGGGCCGGTCCGACGGCGGGGACGACGGCGAGGCCGACGACCGCAACCCGGCCCGCTCCGGCCGCGGCCATGCCGCACCGCCCGCCAGGGGCAACCGGTCCGACGGCATGCGGCCCGCCGCCGCGAAGGCCCCGCTGTCCTTCGCCGGCGCGGTCGGCTCCGAGGTCCAGCAGGCCGCCCTGCTGCGGCAGAGCGCCTCGTTCTACAAGGAGGCGGCGGCCCGGGAGAAGGACCGGGCGGACGGTGACACCACGTCAGCGGCGTACGGCAGGTACAAGAAGTACAAGAAGCGCGCGGCACAGACGCTCGGCGCCGCCGAGCTGATCGAGACCGGGCAGGCCCCGAATCTGCCGGGTTCCGGGGGCCACCCGGGCGCCCTGCGCGCGGCCGCCGAACGGCCCGCCGACGCGGCCTTCGCACCACGCCCGGCCGGCCACAAGGGAGCCAGGATCGCCGCCGTCAAGAAGAACGGCAGGCCGCTCACCCTGCGCTTCGTGCTCCCCGACGGGGCCGGCTCCGCACAGCTGCGCACCGTCGGGCGGCAGATCGCCGAAATGCTCGGCAAGATCGGCGTACAGACCTCCCTCCAGCGGGTCTCCGACGCCAGCTACTTCCAGGACCACATCGCCTCCGGCGACTACGACCTGGCGTTGTACTCCTGGCCCGGCACCGCCTACCCGGCGACCGACGCCCGGCCGATCTACGCCAAGCCGCAGCCCGCGCCCGACGGCTCGCTGACCGTCGAGCAGAACTACACCCGGGTCGGCACCGACCACATCGACCAGCTCTTCGACCAGGCGGCCTCCGAACTGGACGAGGACGCCGCGCACACCCTGGTCGAGCAGGCCGACGCCAGGATCTGGGCGGCCGCCGGATCGATTCCGCTCTACCAGCGGCCCGAGCTGGTGGCCACGAAGAAGACGCTCGCCAACGTCGGCGCCTTCGGCTTCGCCACGCCCCGTTTCCAGGACATCGGCTACCAGATGTAGCCGGGTCGGCACCCTGACGAATAATAGGCAAGAAACCGCAGGTCAGACGGCGTAGATACGGGCTGCGGCGGCCAATGCCGCCGCAGCCCCGTACGATGGGGTGAGGCCGTGGCTTCGTTATGCCCGGCAGGCGCGCGTACCGAATGGACGTGTCGCCACCCACGATTCCGGGAGAAGCGCCGCCAGTATGCCCACGCGCCACGACATTCGTAACGTAGCCATCGTCGCCCACGTCGACCACGGGAAGACGACCCTCGTCGACGCCATGCTCAAGCAGGCCGGCGCGTTCGCCGAGCACGCCGCCGAGAAGCTTGACGACCGGATGATGGACTCCAACGACCTGGAGCGTGAGAAGGGCATCACGATCCTCGCCAAGAACACGGCGGTGAAGTATCACCCCAAGGACGGCGGGGACCCGATCACGATCAACATCATCGACACCCCCGGCCACGCCGACTTCGGTGGCGAGGTCGAGCGTGGTCTGTCGATGGTCGACGCGGTCGTCCTGCTGGTCGACGCCTCCGAGGGCCCGCTCCCGCAGACCCGCTTCGTGCTCCGCAAGGCCCTCGCGGCCCGGATGCCGGTCATCCTGTGCATCAACAAGACCGACCGCCCCGACTCCCGCATCGACGAGGTCGTCAACGAGACCTACGACCTCTTCCTGGACCTGGACGCGGACGAGGACCAGATCGAGTTCCCGATCGTCTACGCCTGCGCCCGTGACGGCGTCGCCTCGCTGACCAAGCCGGAGGACGGCACCGTCCCCGCCGACAGCGAGAACCTGCAGCCGTTCTTCACCACGCTGCTGGAGCACGCCCCGGCGCCGGAGTACGACGCCGAGGCCCCGCTCCAGGCCCACGTCACCAACCTCGACGCGGACAACTTCCTCGGCCGTATCGCGCTGCTCCGGGTCGAGCAGGGCGAGCTGCGCAAGGGCCAGAACGTCGCCTGGATCAAGCGTGACGGCTCGATCCAGAACGTCCGCATCACCGAGCTGATGATGACCGAGGCGCTGACCCGCAAGCCCGCCGAGGTGGCCGGTCCGGGCGACATCTGCGCGGTCGCCGGTATCCCCGACATCATGATCGGCGAGACCCTGGCCGACCCGGAGAACCCGATCGCGCTGCCGCTGATCACGGTCGACGAGCCGGCGATCTCCATGACCATCGGTACCAACACCTCGCCGCTGGTCGGCCGGGGCGGTACCGGCAAGGGTGCGGACGCCAAGAACGCGGTCAAGGACCGCAAGGTCACCGCCCGCCAGGTCAAGGACCGCCTGGAGCGCGAGCTGATCGGTAACGTCTCGCTGCGCGTGCTGGAGACCGAGCGCCCCGACGCCTGGGAGGTGCAGGGCCGTGGTGAGCTGGCGCTGGCCATCCTGGTCGAGCAGATGCGCCGCGAGGGCTTCGAGATGACCATCGGCAAGCCGCAGGTGGTCACCAAGGAGGTCGACGGCAAGACGTACGAGCCCGTCGAGCGCATGACCATCGACGTGCCCGAGGAGCACATGGGCGCCGTCACCCAGCTGATGGGTGTCCGCAAGGGCCGGATGGACAACATGTCGAACCACGGCTCCGGCTGGGTGCGCATGGAGTTCGTCGTCCCCTCCCGCGGCCTGATCGGCTTCCGTACCGAGTTCCTGACCAACACCCGCGGCACCGGTATCGCGCACTCCATCCACGAGGGCCACGAGCCGTGGTTCGGCCAGCTCTCCACCCGTAACAACGGCTCCCTGGTCGCCGACCGCTCCGGTGCGGTCACCGCCTTCGCGATGACCAACCTCCAGGAGCGCGGTGTGCTCTTCACCGACCCGGGCACCGAGGTGTACGAGGGCATGATCGTCGGCGAGAACTCGCGCTCCGACGACATGGACGTCAACATCACCAAGGAGAAGAAGCTCACCAACATGCGCTCCTCCTCGGCCGACTCGTTCGAGGCGATCGTGCCGCCGCGCAAGCTGTCGCTGGAGCAGTCCCTGGAGTTCTGCCGCGACGACGAGTGCGTCGAGGTGACCCCGGAGGCCGTGCGCATCCGCAAGGTCGTCCTGGACCAGAAGGAGCGCGGCCGCACGGCTTCCCGCGCGAAGCGCTGACGGACCGTGCCAAGCGGTAACCGTGCCGGGCGGTAACCGCGCCAAGCGGTAGAACGGGGCGCCCCTCCGTGTGAGGGGCGCCCCGTTCGCGTACCCGGACCCTCCGCCGGCGCCGCGGCCTGCGCCGTCCCCGGCTCCCCCTCGGGGCTCTCTCCGGGGCTCCTCCGCTCCGTCCCCGCTCGGGCATCCGAGGGTTTTCTCCGGTCTTCGGAGCAGTGGCGGTCGCCGCCGAAGTGCGGTACGTCCCCCTTTGCGCTCTGATGTGGCTAGGCATGATCCGGACCTGAGGAGGCGTCATGCGGAGAGCCACGCGCGCGAGGTGGGGCGGCTGCGCCGTCGTCGTCGCCCTCGTGGCCACGGCCTGCGGGGGCGGGGCCGGCGCCAGCCGCTCCGGGGTCGTCAGCTCGTCCTGGGGCGATCCGCAGAATCCGCTGGAGCCGGCGAACACCAATGAGGTCCAGGGCGGCAAGGTCCTGGAGATGCTGTTCCGGGGGCTCAAGCGCTACAACCCGAAGACCGGCGCGGCGGAGAACGTGATCGCCGACCGCATCGAGACGAAGGATGCGCGGAATTTCACGGTGACGCTGAAGAAAGGCTGGACCTTCAGCAATGGCGAAAAGGTCACGGCCCGGTCCTTCGTGGATGCCTGGAATTACGGTGCGCTGCTGAGCAACAAGCAGAAGAACGCGGCGTTCTTCTCCTATATCGACGGCTTTGCCCAGGTGCATCCGGACAGCGGGCACCCGCGGGCCAGGACCCTGTCGGGGCTGGTGGTGAAGGACGACCACACCTTCACCGTCAAGCTCAACCAGAAATTCTCCAGCTGGCCCGACACCCTGGGGTACGCGGCCTTCATGCCACTCCCGCAGGCATTCTTCCGCCATCACGACGCCTGGCTCGGGAACCCCGTCGGAAACGGCCCGTATCTCGTGGACTCCTATGACAAGGGGTCCGTGCTGCGGATGCGGAAATGGCAGAAGTACCCCGGTGACGATCCGGCGCGCAACGGCGGAATCGACCTGCGGGTCTATACGGACAACAACACCGCCTATACCGACCTGCAGGCGGGCAATATCGACCTGGTCGACGATGTGCCGGCCGCGCAGCTCACCCACGTGAAGGCGGACCTCCAGGGCCGCTACATCAACCAGCCGGCCGGGATCATCCAGACCCTGACCTTCCCCATGTACGACAAGCGGTGGAACCACCCGGGCGCGGAGAAGCTGCGGCGCGGTCTGTCCATGGCCATCGACCGGGACCAGATCACCCGGGAGATCTTCCAGCGGACCCGCACCCCCGCCACCGACTGGACCTCGCCGGTGCTGGGGGCGAAGGGCGGCTACAAGGCGGGGCTGTGCGGCGACGCCTGTGTGTTCAACCCGGCCAGGGCGAAGCAGCTGATCAAGGAGGGGGGCGGAATTCCCGGCGGGTCGATGACCCTCGCGTACAACGCGGATACGGGGTCCCACAAGGACTGGGTCGACGCACTCTGCAACAGCGTCAACAAGTCGCTGGGGGACGACAATGCCTGCGTCGGCAGCCCGGTCGGGACCTTCGCCGACTTCCGGAACAAGATCACGGCCAGGCGGATGACCGGGCCGTTCCGGGCCGGCTGGCAGATGGACTATCCGCTGATCCAGAACTTCCTGCAGCCGCTGTACTACACCGACGCCTCCTCCAACGACGGAAAGTTCAGCAACCGCGCCTTCGACAAGCTGGTGAACGAGGCGAACGCGGCGACGGACACCCGCACGGCCGTCGCGACCTTCCAGGACTCGGAGAAGATCCTCGCCGAGCAGATGCCGGCCATTCCGCTCTGGTACCAGAACGGCAGCGCCGGCTATTCCGACCGGATCAGCAACGTGTCACTGAATCCGTTCAGTGTGCCCGTCTACAACGAGATCAAGGTCAACTGACGGCGGTGTGAAGGAGGTTGACGCGCCATGGGACGCTATGTGATCCGGCGGCTGCTCCAGATGATCCCGGTGTTCATCGGCAGCACCTTCCTGATCTTCTTCATGGTCTACGCACTGGGCGACCCCGTGGCCGCGATGTTCGGCGACCGGGCCCCCGACCCCGCCACCGCCGCGCAGATCCGCCGCGACCTCTACCTCGACGAGCCGCTGTGGAAGCAGTACCTGCACTACATGGGCCAGATCTTCCAGGGGAACTTCGGCACAGCGTTCAACGGCCAGTCGGTCACCGAGCTGATGGCCTCCTCCTTTCCCGTCACGCTGCGGTTGACGGTCATCGCCATCGTGATCGAGATGGTGGCGGGCATCGTGCTGGGGGTGGTCAGCGGGCTGCGCCGCGGCCGGGAAGTCGACACCACGGTCCTCGTCCTCACCCTCGTCGTGGTGTCCATCCCGACGTTCGTCAGCGGCTATCTGCTGCAGTTCCTGTTCGGGGTGCAGTGGGGCTGGGCCGCGCCGTCCGTCGCCCCCGAAGCGCCACTGAACGAACTCCTGCTGCCGGGGCTGGTGCTGGCCCTGGTCTCGCTCGCCTATGTCACCCGGCTGACCCGGACCTCGATCGCGGAGAACGCCCGCGCCGACTACGTCCGTACGGCCCTGGCCAAGGGCCTGCCCCGGCGCCGGGTCATCACCCGGCATCTGCTGCGCAATTCGCTGATCCCGGTGGTCACCTTCATCGGCACGGACATCGGCGCCCTGATGGGCGGCGCGATCGTCACCGAGCGCATCTTCAACATCCACGGCGTCGGCTTCCAGCTCTACCAGGGAGTCCTGCGGCAGAACTCGCCGACCGTCGTGGGCTTCGTGACGATCCTGGTGCTGGTCTTCCTCCTGGCGAACCTCCTCGTCGACCTGCTGTACGCCGTCCTCGACCCGAGGATCCGCTATGCCTGAGCCCTACGTCCCCAAGGAAGCCATCGGCCACGGCGACGGCGGCTCCGCCGCGCTGGCCATCGGCGAGGCGGAGTCGCTGGAGCGGCGGCCCGGCGCGGCCCCGCCGGGCGCCGGACCGCCCGGCAAGGAGCCCGGCAAGCCCCGCAGCCTGTGGAGCGACGCCTGGCACGACCTCTACCGCAACCCCGTCTTCGTGGTTTCCGCGCTGGTCATCGTATTCCTGGTGATCATCGCGATCTGGCCGCAGCTGATCGCCACCGGTAACCCGTACCGCGCCGACCTCGCCAAGGCACAGCAGGGCTCCCAGCCCGGCCATCCCTTCGGCTTCGACACCCAGGGCCGCGACGTCTACACCCGGGTGGTCTACGGGGCCCGCGCCTCCATCACCGTCGGCGTCTGCGCCACGACCGGCGCGGCGCTGCTCGGCAGCCTGCTGGGCGGGCTGGCCGGCTTCTTCGGCGGCTGGGGGGACAACCTGCTGTCCCGGCTCGCCGACATCTTCTTCGGCATCCCGGTGATCCTCGGCGGCCTGGTCTTCCTCTCGGTCGTCACCAGCAGCACGGTGTGGCCGGTGGTCGGCTTCATCGTGCTGCTCGGCTGGCCGCAGGTCTCCCGTATCGCCCGCGGCTCCGTCGTCACCGCCAAGCAGAACGACTACGTCCAGGCCGCACGGGCGCTGGGCGCCGGCAACGGACGGATACTGCTGCGGCACATCGCGCCCAACGCCGTCGCACCGGTCATCGTCGTCGCCACCATCGCGCTCGGTACGTACATCGCGCTGGAGGCGACGCTCTCCTACCTCGGTGCGGGCCTGAAACCGCCCACCGTCTCCTGGGGCATCGACATCTCCACTGCCTCCACCTACATCCGCAGCGCGCCGCACATGCTGCTGTGGCCCGCGGGTGCGCTGAGCATCACGGTGCTGGCGTTCATCATGCTCGGCGACGCGGTGCGCGACGCCCTCGACCCCAAGTTGCGCTGAGGAGCCGGAAGATGACGAACGAGGACGCGGAGCGCAGGCCCGCCGGCGGCGGTACGGCGCTCGCGGAGCCGGCCCTGCTCGACGTGCGCGACCTGCGGGTCGAGTTCCGTACCCGCGACGGCGTGGCGAAGGCCGTCAACGGTGTCAGCTACCGGGTGGCGCCGGGGCAGACGCTGGCGGTGCTCGGGGAGTCCGGCTCCGGCAAGTCCGTGACCGCCCAGGCCGTGATGGGCATCCTCGACTCGCCGCCGGGGTTCGTCACCGGCGGCGAGATCATCTTCCAGGGGCGCGATCTGCTCACCCTGCGCAAGGAGGAGCGGCGGAAGGTCCGCGGCGCCAAGATGGCGATGATCTTCCAGGACTCGCTGTCCGCCCTGAACCCGGTCCTCACCGTCGGGGCTCAGCTGGGGGAGATGTTCGAGGTCCACGAGGGGATGTCCCGTAAGGATGCCCGCGGCAGGGCCGTGGAGCTGATGGAGCGGGTCGGCATTCCCGCGGCCCGCGCGCGGGTGGGCGACTATCCGCACCAGTTCTCCGGCGGGATGCGCCAGCGCATCATGATCGCGATGGCGCTGGCCCTCGGCCCCGACCTGATCATCGCCGACGAGCCGACCACGGCGCTGGACGTCACGGTCCAGGCGCAGGTGATGGACCTGCTGGCGGAGCTGCAGCGGGAACTCACCATGGGGCTGATCCTGATCACCCATGACCTCGGGGTGGTCGCGGACGTCGCCGACACCATCGCGGTGATGTACGCGGGCCGGATCGTCGAGACCGCCCCCGTCCACCAGCTCTACCGGGCGCCCGCGCACCCGTACACCCGCGGTCTGCTGGACTCCATCCCCCGGCTGGACCAGAAGGGCCGGCGGCTGTACGCGATCAAGGGCCTGCCGCCCAATCTGACCGCCATCCCGCCGGGCTGCCCCTTCCACCCGCGCTGCCCGCTGGCACAGGACGTCTGCCGCACCGACCCTCCACCGCTCTACGAGGCCGGGCCAGGCCGGGCCAGCGCCTGCCACTTCTGGAAGGAGACGCTCGATGGGGCCCGGTGAGGGCGGCACCCCGGCGGCCGGTGCGGCACAACCGCTGCTGGAGATCCGCGACCTGGTCAAGCACTTCCCGCTCACCCAGGGCGTGCTGTTCAGGAAACAGGTCGGCGCGGTCCGGGCCGTCGACGGGGTCTCCTTCGACCTCCACCAGGGCGAAACGCTCGGCATCGTCGGCGAATCGGGCTGCGGCAAGTCCACGGTCGCCAAGCTCCTGGTCGGCCTGGAGCGGCCGACGGCCGGTCAGATCCGGTACCGCGGCGAGGACATCAGCACCCTCTCCGGGCGGGCCCTGCGGGCCGTACGCCGCAATATCCAGATGGTGTTCCAGGACCCCTACACCTCCCTGAACCCCCGGATGACTGTCGGCGACATCATCGGCGAGCCGTACGAGATCCACCCCGAGGTGGCCCCCAAGGGAGACCGCCGCAGAAGGGTCCGAGAACTCCTGGACGTGGTGGGGCTCAACCCCGAGTACATCAACCGCTACCCGCACCAGTTCTCCGGCGGCCAGCGCCAGCGCATCGGTATCGCCCGCGGCCTCGCACTGCGCCCGGAGATCATCGTCGCCGACGAACCGGTCTCCGCGCTGGACGTCTCCGTCCAGGCACAGGTGGTCAACCTGCTGGAGCAGTTGCAGGACGAGTTCGACCTGTCGTACGTCTTCATCGCCCACGACCTGTCCGTCGTACGGCACATCTCCGACCGTGTCGCGGTGATGTACCTGGGCCGGCTCGCCGAGACCGGCACCGACGAGCAGATCTACGAGCACCCCACCCACCCGTACACCCAGGCCCTGCTGTCCGCCGTCCCCGTCCCCGACCCGGACGCCCGCAGCCACCGCGAGCGCATCCTGCTGACGGGCGACGTCCCCTCGCCCGCCGCCCCGCCCTCCGGCTGCCGCTTCCGCACGCGGTGCTGGAAGGCCCGGCAGCTGTGCGCGGAGGTCGTGCCGGCGCTGGAAGTGCCGCCGGAATTCCGGGAGACGAAGGGGCCGGCCGGGCACGCCTCGGCGTGTCATTTCGCCGAGGAGCGGCAGGTGGTGGCGAGCGAATGAGTAAGGAAAAGTCGGTCAATTCGCCGCATCGCCCGGCATAGCTGCCTGGAATGATGAAAGTGCGGACCCTGAAAACCGCCTGGTCAACATTTGTTAAATGCGCAGGCGAAGAAGATCGACTTGAGCTTGGATGGTCTTGTCGGTCGCTACCGGAAAGCGATCGGCGGGGCACGTCCTGCGAAGGTGACCGCTTCACAGGAATAGGCAGGTGCGGCATGCGCCGCGAGGGCGGCGGAATGGGCAGCCTGCCGGTGCCGGCCGAACAGAGGCAACAACAGGGGGAATGATGAAGCGTAGCTTCGGTATGGCCGTCGCAGGTCTGGCTGTGGCCGGACTGACGACTCTTGGTGCGGCGTCGGCATCTGCCGCACCCGTCCAGGGGTTCAACATCAAAAATGTGGTGGCCAAGAAGTGCCTCAAGTTCAACGGGTTCGACAAGCGGGTGACCGCAGTGAAGTGCAACACCGGTGATGCCAGGCAGAACTGGTCGAATTACCCGGGCGACCAGATCATTTCGGCGTATGTGAATCCGGCGGCGGGCCCCTGTCTGGCGACCAAGAAGAACAGCGGCGGCAACGTCTACGCGAAGAAGTGCACCAGCGACCCGAACACGTGGTCCATGGCGTGGAGCGTGAACTCCTTCCACGACGGGGAGAAGGCCGTCTACGGGAATGGCCTCGGCCGCTGCTTCCTCAAGGTGTCGGGGGGCAACGCGGTCTGCACCCCGGGCCACACCACCGAGCAGAAGTGGTGGGTGGCCGACTACAACTAGTCGGTACTTCTCGGGTACCGCTGCCGGCCACCCCGGAGCGGTACCGGCCGACGCGCTCAGCCTCTGCATCCGGAGCCGGCGTGTTCGCCTTCAGCCATCGGCCTGCCGGCACCGACCGGCAGGCCGATGCGCCGTTCCGGCCGGGCCGGGCCGCCGGGGGCCCTTACGACCGGAGCCCGCCTCCCAGAGGGGAAGCGGGCTCCGGCTCGTGCGGCTTCGGGGCCGTGCGGCTGCCGTCCGGCCTCGTCGGCCGAACCGGCCTTCAGCCGTTCTTGCCGCCCTCGTCGGCCGGCTCGGCGTCCTCCATCGCGGCCAGCGCCGGGTCGAGGATGATGTCCTCGTCGCGGGCCGCGGTCGTCGGCTCCTCCGGGAAGTGGCAGGCCGTGAGATGGCCGCTCTTGTTGCCGGTGAGCTGGACGAGCGGCGGCTCCTCCGTCGCGCACTTGTCCTGTGCCTTCCAGCACCGCGTACGGAACCGGCAGCCGGAGGGCGGGTTGACGGGGGAAGGGACATCACCGGCGAGGCGGATGCGCTCGCGGTCCTCCTCCTCGTCCTCCACCAGCTTGGCCTCGGGCACCGCCGAGAGCAGCGCGTGGGTGTACGGGTGGCGCGGCCGGTTGTAGATCTCGTCGCGGGTGCCCACCTCGACGATCTTGCCGAGGTACATCACCGCGACCCGCTCGCTGAAGTGCCGCACGACCGCGAGGTCATGGGCGATGAACAGGAACGCGATGCCCAGCTCGCGCTGCAGCCTCTGGAGCAGGTTGACGACCTGCGCCTGGATCGAGACGTCGAGCGCGGAGACCGGCTCATCGGCGACGATCAGCTTCGGCTCCAGGGCGAGCGCCCGGGCCACGCCGATGCGCTGCCGCTGGCCGCCGGAGAACTCGTGCGGGAAGCGGTTGTAGTGCTCCGGGTTGAGACCCACGGTCTCCAGGAGCTCACGGATCCGCTTCTCCCGGCCACCGGCCGGGTTGATCCCGTTGATCTCCATCGGGCCGCCGATGATGGTGCCCACCGTCTGCCGCGGGTTGAGCGAGGCATACGGGTCCTGGAAGATCATCTGGATCTCGGACCGGACCGGCGCCAGCTCCTTGCGGCCGGCGTGGGTGATGTCCCGGCCCGCGTATGTGATCTTGCCGGAGGTCGGTTCCATCAGCCGGGTGAGCAGCCGCCCGGTGGTGGACTTGCCGCAGCCCGACTCACCGACCAGGCCGAAGCTCTCGCCGGCGTGCACGGTCAGGTCGAGCCCGTCGACCGCCTGGACCGCACCGACCTTCCGCTTGAACGGGAATCCGCCGTAGATCGGGAAGTGCTTGGTAAGGCCCTCGGCGGTGAGCAGCGGCTCGCCCGGGACGGGCGCGGCGTCGCGAGGCGCCGGGAGGGTGACGTTGTCTGCCATGGTGGTCGCTCCCTAGCCCAGCCGGGGCTTGATCTGCTCGGTGAAGAAGGTCTGCTTCTGCTCGGCGCTCAGGTGGCACGCGGCGGCGCGCCCCAGCTCCAGCAGCGGCCGCTCGTCGGTGCAGCGCGCACCGCCGACCTCGCCGGTGAAGCCGCAGCGCGGGTTGAAGGCGCAGCCGGAGGGCGGGTTGAGCAGGCTCGGCGGGGACCCGGGGATCGGGTGCAGGGCCTCGCTGACGTCCGAGGAGAGCCGCGGCATGGAGCTCAGCAGGCCCCAGGTGTACGGGTGCCGGGGCTGGGTGAGGATTTCCTTGACGGAGCCCCGCTCCACCGCCCGGCCCGCGTACATCACCAGCAGGTCGTCCGCGGTGTTGGCGACCACGCCGAGGTCGTGGGTGATCAGGATGATCGCGGAGCCGAACTCCTGCTGCAGGTCCTTGAGGAGGTCGAGGATCTGCGCCTGGACGGTGACGTCCAGGGCGGTGGTCGGCTCGTCGGCGATCAGCAGCTCGGGGTTGCAGACCAGCGCCATCGCGATCATGGCGCGCTGGCGCATACCGCCGGAGAACTGGTGCGGATAGTCGTCCACCCGCAGTGTGGGCTGCGGGATACCGACCTTGGCCAGCATCTCGATGGCGCGCTGCCGGCCCTCGCGCTTGCCGGCACCGGTGTGCTTGATGAACGGCTCGGCGATCTGCCGGCCGACCGTGTAGTACGGCGACAGGGCGGTGAGCGCGTCCTGGAAGATCATGGCCATCTTGTTGCCGCGGAGCTTTTCCAGGGTCTTCTCCCGGGCTCCGGTCAACTCCTGGCCGTCCAGGACGATCTCGCCGCCGATCTCGGTGCTCTTCGGGTCGTGCAGGCCCAGGACGGCGAGGTTGGTGACGGACTTGCCGGAGCCCGACTCGCCGACGATACCGAGCGTCTGGCCGCGTTCCAGGTCGAAGGAGAGGCCGTCGACCGCCTTGACGATGCCGTCCTCGGTGGAGAACCGCACCTGAAGGTCGCGGACGGACAGGAAGGGGTCCGATCCGGCCGGGACCGGTGTGCCCTCGGTCTTGGTGAGTGTGGTCACTTCAGGCTCTCCTAGGACAGGCGCACGCGCGGGTCGATGAGGGCGTACGTCGCATCCACGATGATGTTGAACACCAGGATCAGGGCGGCGCTGAAGATCAGCACGCCCAGGATCATGGGCAGGTCGAGGGTGGTGACGGAGTTGATCGCCAGGCGGCCCAGGCCTGCCAGCGAGAAGGTGTACTCGGTGATCATGGCGCCGCCGAACAGCGAGCTGAGGTCGATGCCCAGGATCGTGACGATCGGGATCAGCGAACCCCGCCAGGCGTAGCGCAGGAAGACATAACGCGCCGGCATGCCCTTGGCCTTGGCCGTCCGGACATGCTCCTCCTGGAGCTGTTCGATCATCGTGGAGCGCGCCATACGGGTGTACTGGGCGGTGAAGATCGTCGACATGACCAGCCACGGCAGCAGCAGGCCCATGAACCAGCCGGCCGGGTTGCTGGTGAAGTCCACGTACTTGGGGGAGCCCATGATGCCGCTGTAGACGAAGATGCCGAGGACGATCGGGCCCAGGATGTAGATCTGCACCGAGCTGAGCACCATGGACGCGCCGGTGACGGTCTTGTCCAGCAGCGAGCCCTTCTTCCAGGCGGCCAGCAGACCGGCGCCCAGGCCGATGACCAGGAAGGCGGCCGCGCCGCCGATGGCCAGCGACGCCGTGGTCGGCAGCCGGTCCATCATCGTCGCCCAGACGTCCTGGTGGGTGGCGAAGGAGTAGCCGAAGCAGGGAGCGCTGCAGTACCCGACGCTGTAGTCGCGCCCCGTGAAGATGCCGGCGAGGAAGTCCCAGTACTGCGTCGTCAGGGGCTTGTCGAGACCGAGGTTGTGGTGGATCAGGGCGACGTTGTCGGCGGTGCAGTTCTTGCCGCACGCCATCATCGCCGGATCACCCGTGGAGAAGAAGACGAAGAAGGTGAAGGCACTCAGCAGGAGAAGGATGATGACCGCGCCGAGGATCCGGCGGAATAGGAAGGGAAGCATGGCAGTTCGCTGCTCTCAGGACGGCGGCGGCAGTGGGGAGTGAGGGTGGCGGGGAAGGCCCCGGAGAGCGCGCGCTCCGCCGTGCCGCGCGCTCTCCGGACCGCCTTCCGGTGCTTGCTGCTGCTTACTTCTTGAGGTACAGCGTGTTCAGGTCCAGGTAGTTGGTGTCGCTGTTGTAGCGGGTACCACCGACGTTGGAGCCGTACAGCTGGAGCACCTTGGTGTAGAAGACCGGAGCGGCCGGGTTGATCTTCTCCACGATGTAGTGGTGCAGCTTCTGCCACTCCGCGGTCTGCTTCGTGACGTCCGCGATCTTCTCGATGCGGTCGATCTCGGAGCTGACGTGCTTGTCACGGATGTGGGAGTAGTTGGCCGCGCCGTCCTGGATCTGCCGCGGGTCGTACGACGGCGGGATCACGGTGGAGGCGTCCGCCCAGTCCTGGCCCCAGCCGGTCATGTAGATGTCGAAGCCGTTGTCGACCTTGCCCATCTGCTGGTACCAGGAGGAGGAGTCGACCTCCTTCTTCTGGACGTTGAAGCCGGCCTTGTTCAGCGCGTCCTCGACGACCGCGGCTTCCTTCTGGCGGATCTCGGTGTTCGAGTAGGCGTAGACGAGCTTCATGCCCGTCTTGCCGGCCTCCTTGAGGAGCTTCTTGGCCTTCTCCGGCTCGCCGTTGGGGTGCGTGAGCTTCCCGTACGGGTCGTAGCCCTTCTCGTAGCCCGCGACGGTCGGGGCGAGCAGGCCGCCGGCCACCTCACCGCCGTAGCTGCCGCCGTTGATGCGGACGATCTGGGCGTTCGGCATGGCGTAGGTGATCGCATCGCGGATCTTCTTGTCCTTGATGCGGTCCATGTTCATGTTCATCTGCCAGACGTAGGGCTGGTAGCCCTGCACCGTCCGCTTGCTGGCGCTGGCGTTGTCCAGCACCTGCTTGGTCTGCGTCGGCTCCACCGCGTTGGTGAAGCTGATCGCGTTCTTGGCCTCGCCCTGGTCGGCCATCAGCCGCTTGGTGGAGTCCGAGAACTGGTGGTTGAAGGTGATGTCGAAGGCGTCGACGTACTGGTGGCGCGCCGGGTCCGTCTTCGGGTCCCAGTTGGTGTTGCGCACCAGCTTCGCGGACTTGCCCTCCTTGAAGGAGGCGAACTTGTACGGGCCGGAGGAGACCGGCTTGACGTCGTAGTTCTCCTTGGTGTCCTTCGCGCTGTCCGGGACGACGCTGTAGCCCGCGATGGCGAGCGCGTAGGGCACCTGCGACTGCGGCTTCTTGAAGTGGAAGATGACGGTTTTGTCGTCCGGGGTGTCCAGGACGCTCTTGGGCAGGTGGTCGCCCTTGTACGGACCGTCCGGCAGCGCCTTGCGGTACGTGGTCCCCTCGCCCGACAGCCAGGTCTGGAGGTAGGAGGGCCCGTCGGTGATGAACTTGGCGTACATCCGCTCGATGCTGTGGCGGATGTCCTTCGAGGTGATCGGCTTGCCGTCCTCGAACTTGACGCCGTCCTTGAGCGTGTACTTCCAGGTCTTGCCGCCGTCCGACATCTGGCCCGCGTCGGTGGCGAGGTCGCCGACCACCGTCTTGTTGCCCTTGTCGTCCTGCTTGTACGTGGTCAGGCCACGGAAGATCAGCTTGGACAGGTCGCCGAGGTCGCTGACGTACATCTGCGCCGGGTCCAGGTGGTTGAAGCTGTCACGCTGGTAGACGCGGATGGTGCCGCCCTTGCGGGAGCCCTTGACCTCGGCGGCGGGGCCGTTGGAGTCGGAGGCCGTGCCCAGCGGCACCGCCTTGGCCTGCGCCGCGGCGTCCTTGTCCGTCGCCGACTCGTCCTTGCCGGTGCCGCCACCGCTGCTGCAGCCGGTGAGTGCGAGGGAGGCGGCCGCCAGGGCCACGACCGTCGCGCGTGCTCTGCGCGTAGATAGTGCGTTCATGAGGTTCCAAGCACCTGCCTGTCGGTTGTTGTCCAGATGTGCTGCCTGACGCATCCGGGTGCGAGCCCGGCGCGGGGGCGGCAGCCGCCCCCCTCACATGGACGATCAGCGCCCGGACTTGGGGTCGAAGGCGTCCCGGACCGAGTCCCCGAGCAGGTTGAAGCACAGCACGAAGATCACCATCGCGGCGCCGGGGAAGAGCAGGAAGGTCGGGTCGTTCTCGTAGACCATGCCGGCCGTGTGGAACAACCGGCCCCAGTCCGGGGTCGGTTCCATGATGCCGACGCCCAGATAGGACAGGCCGGCCTCCGCCGTGACGAACAGCGGGAGCATGTAGGTGGCCTGCACCAGGATGGGCGTGACCACATTGGGGAGCAGTTCCTTGCGGATGATCCGCCAGGGGGAGGCGCCGGTGATCTTCGCGGCCTCGACGAATTCCCGCTCGCGCAGCGACAGCACCTGGCCGCGCAGCAGGCGGGCCAGACCCATCCAGCCCAGCGCCCACTGCACCAGGATCAGCGCCACGACGCGCACATAGGTGGGGGTCTCGTCGCCCGGCGGGATGAAGAACGCGACGACCACGGGCATGAAGGCCACGAAGGTCAGCTGGCTGGGGAAGGCGAGCAGGAAGTCGATGATCCGGCCGAGCCAGTAGTCGGTCTTGCCGCCCACGTAGCCGGCCGTGACGCCCAGCAGGGTGCCGGTGATCACCACGAGGATGGTCACCGCCACCGAGATGCCCAGGGACATCCGCATGCCGTAGAGCAGGTTGGTGAACAGGTCACGGCCCAGCGCGGGTTCGATGCCGAACCAGAAGTCGCCGGAGATCCCGCCGTTGGCACCCATCGGGTAGCCGAAGTCGTCGAAGAGGCTCGGATCCTCGTTGCCGTAGAACGTGTAGGGATTCTTGCCGTACAGCGAGGAGATCACCGGGGCGAGCGCCGCGACGACGAAGAAGGCCAGCACGATGACGGCGCAGACGACACCGGTGCGGTCCCGCTTGAAGCGTCTCCACATCAGTTGTCCGGGTGAACGGCCGACGAGCTCACCGTCCTTGCCGTCCTTTGCCTTCTTCAGACCCTCCGGCCCAAGTCCCGGTGTGTCGGACGTGGTAGCCGCGGTCTGGGATGGACTAGTCATCGCGAAGTGCCCCCGCGCCGAGTTCTCTTGGAACATGAAGCGGCACCGAATGCACCGCTGGATGAGCGGACTTTCGCAAGTGATTTGTGGCGGAGTCAAGGGGATCGGGTGTGCTCGCGAACAGGTCGTCTACTTCTTGAGCGAACGTTGCGCAAGTTGACGCCACGGCGTGCTTGACAGGTGGGCGCGATATGCGGCATGGGGGACATATCAGCACGAACGTCTTTAACATGAAGGCAACTTCACTGTCGCAACACCGATATACGGACGCGCCATGATGAACAACGTACGGCCGTGCGGGTGCCGTAGACCGGCCGGAGCGCCAGACGGCGCTCCGGCCGGTTGCTGCTTTGCGCACATTTCGTCCGGCGCTGACGGCGGCTCTGTTGTCCCCGCGCCGGGTCTGGAGTAGACCTGCGGGTGGGTGTCCTCCACGGGGCCGCCCGGGACCACCCAGTACATCGACACGGACGGGGGCTGGCCGTGTCCACAACGCGGGACGGCGTTCTCACCCGCGGCGCACGCGGCACCGGTGCGCTGGTCTGCCTGCTGCTCGCGCTGCCCACCGCGGGCTGGATCATCCGGGACCTGACGATCGCCCAGCACGGCGCGGACGTGTGGTGGACCTGGCTGGGGGAGGCCCGCCGGCCGCGGGAGTTCACCGCCTGGGCCACCTCGGCGCTCGACCCGCTGCTGACGCTCGGCGCGCTCGTCGTCGCGATCGCCACGGTGCGCGCCGCCGTCCTGTCGTCCGTGGCCGCGGGCGCACTGCTCTCCCTGGCGGCCGCCACCGCTCTGCTGCGCCTCCCGCTGGTGTGGATGCTGGGCGCCGGCTGGCTCCAGGGGCTGGACAGCTCACTCACGGCGCGGGCGCGGCTGACCGCGATCACCCAACTCGCCCTGGCGGTCGCACTGGTCGTGGTGGTCGTGGCGGGCCGGCGGCGGGGCGGCCGGGCGGACCGGTATGCGCGCCGCGCCGTGCGCGGGCTGTCCGAGGAGGCGTCCTCGGCGTACGGAGTGGTCCATGCGGTGCCGTCCGGAGCGGGCCCCGAGCGGCCTGGCCGGCCGTACAAGGGGGCAGCCGTCTCGGCCGGCGTGCTCCTGGGCGCCGCCGGACTCGTCGTGGCCGGCTGGGAGATCCACTGGCAGCAGCGGCTCGGCGGGGACGTCTACCGCAAGGGGCTGCTCGGGGACGCGTCCGTCTTCCGCGCCCTGCTGCAGCCTCCGGTGCACTGGCAGGCGGCGGCCCTCGCGCTGCTGGCCCTGGGGGCCGCGGGCGCCGTACTGCGCCGTGCGCCCTGGGCCCGGCCCGCGGCGATGACGGCCGCCGCCCTGCTGCTGGTGCACGGCGCCGTGGCGCTCGTCTTCGCCCTACGGACCGGGGAGCTGGGCCGGCTCGGCGCGCTGCCGGTGCAGGCCCGGCTGGAGGTGGGCACCGCGGCCTTCGTGGCTGCCGCCGCGCTGGCCGCGCTGATCGCGGCGGCCCGCCCCGGCACACCGGATGCCTCTCACTCCACGGACGGTGTGCTGGCGTACGGCTCCGCCCCGGGCGAGGCGCGGCCGCCGCACGCCCCGCCCCCGCCGTCCAGGCTGCCGCCCGGTTGGTGAGACGCCCCCGGGGCGCGTGACGTCCGCCGGGCGGGGACTTTGACGACAGGCCCTACGCGTTCAGGGCGCCATTCCCAACGACCGCTTGAGGAAGTCCACCTGCAGCAGCAGGAGGTTTTCGGCCACCTGCTCCTGCGAGGCCATGTGCGTCACGCCGGACAGCGGCAGCACCTCGTGCCGGCGGCCCGCCGCCAGCAGCGCCGAGGAGAGCCGCAGCGCGTGCGCCACCACCACGTTGTCGTCCGCGAGGCCGTGCACGATCAGCATCGGGCGGTGCGGCTCCTGCGCCCCGGACAGCCCCTCGTCCGTGATCAGCGAGTTCGCGGCGTAGACGGCCGGCTCCTCGTCCGGGTGGCCGAGATACCGCTCCTGGTAATGGGTGTCGTACAGCCGCAGATCGGTCACCGGCGCACCGACCACCGCCGCATGGAAGACATCGGGGCGGCGCAGCGCCGCGAGCCCCGCGAGGTAGCCGCCGAAGGACCAGCCGCGGATCGCCACCCGCTCCATGTCCAGGGGAAAGGATTCGGCCAGTGCCTGGAGGGCGTGGACCTGGTCGTCCAGGGCGACCTCCGCGACCTTGCGGAACATCGCCTTCTCCCACGCGGGGGAGCGCCCCGGGGTGCCCCGGCCGTCCGCAACGATCACCGCGAACCCCTGGTCGGCGAACCACTGGGAGGTCAGATGGGCGTGGTGCGCGGCCACCACCCGCTGGCCGTGCGGACCGCCGTACGGGTCCATCAGCACCGGCAGCGGACCGTCGCCCTCCTGATATCCGGTGGGCAGCAGCACCGCGCACGGAATCCGGCGTTCCCCGGCCAGGACGAGACGGGGGCGGGCGGTCAGCACCGGCTCCTCGGCGCAGGAGCCGATGGAGGCGAGCACCTTCTCGCCGCCGTCGGGATCCAGCCGCACCACGTCCACCTGGGTGCCGGGCCGCTCCAGCGACGCCTGCGACAGCACGGTCACCGCGCCACCGCGCACCGCGGAGGACACCGTCGGATACGCACGCTCGCCGACCCGCTCCCAGCCGCCCTGGTCACCGCTGCCGCGGAACCAGGCACGGTAGACGCCGATGTCGTGCATGTCGGCGCCGCTCGCGGAGAACAGGACATCGTCCTCGCCGATGTCGAGAACGGCCCGGACGTGCAGCGGAGCGCCGGTCAACGGGCGGGCGCCGACGAACAGTTTGCGCGCGCCGCCCTCGTCCGAGATCCGCACCAGCCGTCCGTCCGGCGTCCAGGCCGGCGCCCCGGGGAACGGCTCGACCCACGCCTCGTCCTCCTCCTCGTGCACCGTCCTGGTCGTGCCGGTCGCGGTGTCGACGGCCAGATAGCGCTGGTCGCGCTGGTCGCGGGACTGGACGAGCAGCAGCGGCGGCCCGGCCGCCGACCAGTGGACGCGCGCCAGATAGGGGTAGCGCTCGGTGTCCCAGCCGATGTCCGTGCGCGAGCCGTCCAGTCCGAACAGCGTCAGCGTGACCCCGGCGTTGCGGGTGCCCGCCGCCGGGTACGCGACCCGCACGGGCTCGCGGTCCGGGTGGGCGGGGTCGGCGATCCACCAGCGCTGCACCGGCGCCTCGTCGGCCCGCGCCGCCAGCACCGCGTCACTGTCCGGAGACCACCAAAAGCCCCGGTAGCGGCCCATCTCCTCGGCCGCGATGAACTCCGCGAGCCCCCAGGTCACCTCCGGCCCGTCGGGCTCGGCCAGCACCCGGTCCGCCGGTCCGTCGCCCGCGCGGCCGCCGTCGTGCCCGTCCGAGGTCGCGGCGCCGTCCACCGCGACCACCCGCAGCCGGCCGTCCGCCACAAAGGCCACCTGCCGGCCGTCCGGCGAGGGGCGGGGGTCCACGACCGGTCCCCGGACCGGGAGTTCACGGGTGGTGCCGGCCCGCAGCTCGGAGACGAACAGCCGGCCGGAGAGGGTGAACGCCGCCAACTCCACGGCGGCGTCCGTCGCATAGCCGACGATGCCCGCCGAACTCTCCCGGCTGCGCTCGCGACGGGCCCGCTCCTGTGGTGGCAGGTCCTCCTGCGCTCCGGCCAGCAGGGCCCGCGGATCGGCGGCCGGGAACTCCCGCCCCGCTTCCAGATCGAGCACCCACAACTGCTGGCTGCGGTCGGCGCCCGAGGAGGAACGCAGGAAGACGACGCGCGCGCCGTCGGGGGAGAGGGTGTAGCCGCGCGGTGCGCCCAGAGTGAAGCGCTGCGTACGGGCGTGTTGCCGCGGGAACGAAGGCTGTCCGGTCATGGGGCGAGCCTACGGGCTGGGTTCACGACGCGTCGTGCGCTCGTGAGAGCCGGCCTGGCGGCCTCCCATACCCGGTTACCGCCGCTGTTCGTGGGTACCGGTTCACCCTGGTCGCGCTCGTGAAGATCGTGTGCGCCCCCGTTCTGCTTCCGTGCTCCGACTTATGCGCTAGGACGGAAAGTTATGATCTCTTGGGTGCCGTGGGTACGGGGTAAAGAGCCCTTGGCATACCCGGTGCGCGGGTTCGTGGAGACGGCCCGTGTGTCACCAACTCTGTCCGGACCCCGAGTACTTGGAGGTGAGCCGCCGTGGCACTCTCGATTTCGGCGGTGGTGCTGCTGGCGATCATCGTCTTCTTGCTTGTCAAGAAGTCCGGACTGAAGGCCCCGCATGCCTTGGTGTGCATGCTGCTGGGCTTCTATCTGGCCAGCTCGTCCATCGCGCCGACGATCAAGCAGCTGACGACGAACGTCGCCGGCATGCTGGGGAACATCAAGTTCTGAACCGCTTCCGCCCGGTCCCGTCCGCCGCGCGCCCGCCCTCCGGCCGGGCGTGCGGCGGACGGCCGGGATCGCCCGTGGGAGGCGGGGCGGGCGGCTCGTAGGCTGTCGGTATGAGTCCTCAGCCCGCCCCGTCCCGGTCGGTCCCCTCCGGGGGAAGCGCGTCGCGCCCGGCCTTTTCCCGCCGGCTGCTGCTGGTGCATGCGCACCCCGACGACGAGTCGATCGTCAACGGCGTGACCATGGCCAAGTACGCGGCCGAAGGTGTGCAGGTCACCCTGGTGACCTGCACGCTCGGCGAGGAGGGCGAGGTCATCCCGCCCGAGCTCGCGCACCTCGCGCCGGACCGTGACGACACCCTCGGCCCGTACCGCGCCGGCGAGCTGGCCGCCGCGATGGAGGCCCTGGGCGTCACGGACCACCGCTTCCTCGGCGGGCCGGGCCGCTACCGGGACTCCGGGATGATGGGCGCGGTACAGAACGAGCGGCCGGACGCCTTCTGGCAGGCCCCGCTCGACGAGGCGGCCGCCGACCTGGTGGCCGTGATCCGCGAGGTCAGGCCGCAGGTCCTGGTCGCCTACGACCCGCACGGCGGATACGGCCACCCCGATCACATCCAGGCGCACCGGGTGGCGATGCGCGGCGCCGAGCTGGCCGCCCGGGCGGATTTCCGGCCCGAGCTGGGCCGTGCGCATGCGATCGGGAAGATTTACTGGAACTGCACTCCCCGGTCCGTGGTGGAGGAGGGCTTCGCACGGCTGCACGCGGCCGGTCACGGCTTCCCTGGAGTCGCCACCGTCGACGATGTGCCGGGCGTGGTGCCGGACTCCGAGGTCACGGCGGCCCTCCATGGCGATGCCGCGCAGATCGCCGCCAAGACGGCGGCGATGCGGGCGCACTACACCCAGATCGCGGTCGACGGGCCGTTCTTCGCGCTCTCCAACGACTTGGGCCAGCCGCTGTTCGGCTCGGAACATTATCGGCTGGTGCAGGGTGTCCCGGGTGCCGCGGCGGGCGCCCATGAGGACGACCTTTTCGCGGGTGTGGGCGACATGGCGGGTATGGAGGAGAGTGTCCGTATCGAGGAGGTGGCGGAATGAGTGCGGCGAAAAGCGGCGGGGGCGACGCCGGAGGAAACGGCCGGGCGGCGGCCGACGGTGCGGGCGGCTCGCCCTCCGGTGGCACGGGCGGCGCGGCCTCCGGCAAGGGGCAGCGGTCGAGGGCGGGCTCCGGCGGCACATCCGGTGCGCGGTCCGGTGCCCCCGTGGTGCCGCGGGCCGGCGCCGCGCTGACCGCGCCGCTGACACCGGGCCGGGTGGGCATATATGTGCTTCTTCTGGTCGCGGGCGCGCTGGTCGCCCTCGCCGGGACGCTGGTGCAAGCGGCCTGGTTCCCCGGCGGGTTGGTGCTGGCGCTGGCCGGTGTCGGCGGCCTCTTCTACGGGGGCGTCCGGGCGACCGGCACCTCCGCGGGCGTGCTGGTGCCCGGCGGGGCCTGGCTGGTGACGGTGTTCCTGCTGCTGAGCAATGTCCGGCCGGAAGGCGACTTCCTTTTCGGCGCGGGGGTCGGTTCGTACATCTTCCTGCTGGGCGGCATCCTGGTCGCTGTGATCTGCGCCACCGCCGCCCAGATGCGCACGACGGGCGCCCGGTACGGGCGAGTTGGCGGATGACCTGGCCCATACCGGGACGGATGCCGCGCGGGACGGGGTGAACGGACCGGGTACCGGGGGTTCGCCCGTGGCGGCGGTGTTCGTACGCTCCCCGGGTGCCCGCCCGCGGCGGACAGTATGGTGGTGCGCGCCGTCGCGCCGCCCTGGGGGCACCCCCCGGCCTGTGGCCGGGGATCATCTCTGACGAGCGGCGGAGCCAACCGGGAGAACCTGCTTTGAGTCGTGAATCTGACAGTTCGTCCTCCGGCCCTCAGGGCCGTGGCGGAGCCGCGTACCCATCAGGGACGCCGCCGTACGGCTCGCCCAGGGGAGATGCCGACGAGGCGCCGGCGCCCGGTGCCGCGGCGCAGCCGGAGGAGCCCAAAACCGAGACCACACTGACGACGCGGATCAAGATCAATATTCCGGGGTCGCGCCCCATCCCGCCGGTCGTCGTGCGCAAGCCCGTCGGTGAGGAGTCCGGCATGAACGGATCGGCTGCATCCGGCGGTCCCGCCGGTTCCCGCGGCACGCCCCGCCCTGCCCGCGGCAGCGAGCGGAACGCGGAGCGCACGGCGAACACCCCCCGGCCCGAGGCCCCGGCGGACGAGGCCCCCGCGGCCGGCCGGCCCGGCCAGGGCGAGAAGACCAGCGACTGGTTCGCCCCGCGCAAGCCGCAGGCCGGATCCGGCGGGCAGTCCTCCACCGGCTCCCATGCCGTGCCGCCCGCCCCGGGTGGTGCGACCCCGCCGCGTGCCCCCTCCGGCGGCAAGCCGCCGCAGCGCCCCGACCTTCCGTACTTCTCCGACCACCCGGCCCCGCAGGACGGCCCGGCCCCCCAGGACGGCGCGTCGCCGTTCGACGGCGGCGCCCGGACCGGCACCGGCGCGCGCCAGGGCGGCGGTTCGCCGTTCGACGAGGGTCCGCGCGGCGGCGGTTCGCCGTTCGACGGTGCGGGCTCCGGCGGCGGTTCGCCGTTCGACGCCCCCGCCGGGCCCGCCCGTGACCACACCCCGTTCGACGCCCCGGCGGGCGGCCCGAACGGTCCGAACGGCCCGACGACCGGACCGGCGCGCGGCAGCTCCGCGCTCAACCTCCCGCCCGGCTTCAGCGACCCCGGCACCGGCGGCACGCCCCGGATCGACGACACCGCGGAGCTCACCCCGCAGCCGCCGGCGCCGCTCGCCGGGCCGGGCAGCGGCCGCGGTGCGCCCGGCGGTGTCACGGGCGGGCTGCCCGGCGGGCCGAAGGGCACGGGGCCCCGCGGTCCGCAGGGCAAGGGCGGCGCGAAGGGCCCGCAGAGCGGCGGCCGCGGCCGGGTGTCCGGCGACACGCTGGTCAGCGGCATCCCGAAGGTGCCCGGAGCCGACGGTCCGCCGTCGCCGCCGTCGCCGTTCGCGGCGGCCCCGGCCGACGACGGCGACCGGGCCGCGCCGAAGCCGCGGCCCAAGATCCCCGAGCCGATCAACCCGCCCAAGACGGGCCGCAACAAGCTCGTCCTCGCGGGCGTGGCCGTGGTGGTCCTGGCCGGTGTCGCCTACGGCGCCGGGCTGCTGCTCGACCACGCCGACGTGCCCAACGGCACCACCGCGCTGGGCGTGGACATCGGCGGCACCACCAAGGAAGACGCCGTCAAGAAGCTGGAGGCGGCGCTCAAGGGCCGCCGCGCCACACCGCTCAAGCTCACCGTGGACGGCAAGGCCACGACCCTGGAACCCGACAAGGCCGGCCTGGACATCGACCCGCAGGCAACGGTCCGCAAGGCGGCCGGCCGGGACTACAACCCGGTCTCCGTCATCGGCTCGCTGTTCGGCGGTACCCGCCAGGCCGAGCCGGCGGTGGTCGTCGACGACGAGAAGCTGCAGATCGCGCTGGAGAACACCGCGGGGCGCGCGGGCGCCGCCAAGGACGGCGGGATCACCTTCGAGAACGGCAAGGCGGTGCCGCACTACGGCGTGCCCCACAAGGCGATCGATGTGAAGGCCTCCATGAAGAAGGTCACCGACGCCTACCGCAACCGCGCCACGACCGGCACCGACGCACCGGTGGTGCTGGCCGCGAGCACGCAGCAGCCGCAGGTCGACAAGGCCGCGGTGAACAGGGCGATGAAGCAGTTCGCCGAGCCCGCGATGTCCGGCCTGGTGACGGTCCGTACGGATGCGGCGCACACGGTCTCCTTCAGCCCGCAGAAGTCCATCCCGAAGTTCCTGTCGTTCAAGATCGTGGACGGCGGTCTGGTGCCGTACTACGACCGTCCGGCCCTCAAGGAGCTCTACGGCGACACCTTCAACGGCGTCATGGTGACCAAGGGCGACGGCTCCAAGCACCCGGTCAGCGTCGAGGAGGTGGCGAGCGCCGTCGGCAAGGCGCTGCTCGGCACCACTCCGTCCGAACGGGTCCAGACCATCGCCACGAACGGCAGCTGAGCACGGACACGAGCGGCGACTGAGCATCGCCGCGCACGGCAACCGACCGCCGCCGCGCACGGCAACCGACCGCCGCCGCGCACGGCAACCGACCGCCGCGTCTGCACGGCAACCGACCGCCGAGCGATGCAAAACCGCAGGTAAGAGGCCCCCGCAGGGCGTCTTCCCGGGACACCCGGAGAAGACCCCTAGGGGGCCTCACCCATGACAGATGTCATCCCACAGTGCATACAGCAGACACTGCCGAGCGCGGGCCGGATCCCGGAAGCTGAAGCACATGACGACCACAGCGACCACCAAACCCACCACCGCGCAGGAGGCGGGCCGGGCACCCGTGGTCAGCTTCCGGCAGGTCAGCAAGAGTTACGGCGCGGTGCGCGCGGTGGCCGACCTGGATCTGGAGCTGTCCCCGGGAGAGACCGTCGCGCTCCTCGGCCCGAACGGCGCGGGCAAGTCCTCGGCCCTCGACCTGCTCCTCGGCCTGCGTCACGCCGACTCCGGCAGCGTGACCCTCTTCGGCACGACCCCGCAGCGCGCCATAGCGCAGGGAAAGGTCGGCGCGATGCTGCAGAGCGGCGGCCTGATGGAGGGCGTCAAGGTCAGGGAACTGGTCAAGCTCGCCCGCGATCTGCACCCGCGCGGCTATCCGCTCGACCGGATCCTGGCCGCCGCCGGTATCAGCGACATCGCCGACCGCCTGGTCGACAAGCTCTCCGGCGGCCAGGAACAGCGGGTGCGCTTCGCCCTCGCCACGGCCGGCGCCAATGACCTGATCGTGCTGGACGAGCCGACCACCGGTATGGACGTCTCCGCCCGGCAGACCTTCTGGGGCGCGATGCGCCGGCAGGCCGAGCAGGGCCGTACGGTCCTCTTCGCGACGCACTACCTCGAAGAGGCCGACGAGATCGCCGACCGGGTGATCGTGCTGCACCGCGGCCGGGTGCTCGCCGACGGCACCGCCGCCGAGATCAAGGCCAGGGCGGGCGCCCGCCGGGTCAGCTTCGAGCTCGACGGGCCGGTCGACCGCGAGGCGCTGCAGAGCCTGCCGTCCCTGGCCGCCCTGGAGATCTCCGGACGCACGGTCCGCATCCGGTCCCACGACGCCGATGCCACCGTCCACGCCCTCTACGGCCTCGGCCTGCGACCGCACCACCTCGAAGTCACCGGCCTCGGCCTGGAGCAGGCCTTCATCGCCCTGACCACCGCTTCCGACGCGACCCCCGCCACCGCCGAGGAGGCGGCCCGATGACCACCCTGATCAAGCTGGAGATCATCCGCGCACTGCGCAACAAGAAGTTCCTCTTTTTCTCGGTGATCTATCCGCCGGCGCTGTACCTGATCATCGCCGGCGGGGCGGACAGCAAACCGATCCCCGGGATGAAGCTGGACATGGCGCTCTATTTCATGGTGTCCATGGCCACCCTCGGTGCCCTGACCGCCGTGCTGATGGGCAACAGCGAGCGCATCGCCAAGGAGCGGGAGACGGGCTGGGTGCGACAGCTGAGGCTGACGGCCCTGCCCGGACGCGGTTATGTCGCCGCCAAGATGGCCTCCGCCGCGACCGTCAGTCTGCCGT
This sequence comes from Streptomyces sp. NPDC047049, assembly GCF_040643995.1. Lineage (NCBI taxonomy): Bacteria > Bacillati > Actinomycetota > Actinomycetes > Kitasatosporales > Streptomycetaceae > Streptomyces > Streptomyces sp. NPDC047049. The sequence goes on from NZ_JBEYVM010000003.1 coordinate 414,404, forward strand.
CGATCCTGCTGGTCATGATCGTCGCCGCGGCGGTCAAGGGCGTACGGCTCGAAGCCTGGCAGTGGATCTCCATCGCCGCCTGCACCTGGCTCGGCAGCTTCGTCTTCGCCGCCCTGGGTGTCGCCATCGGCTATCTGGCCACCGGTGACGCGGTCCGTCCGATCACCATCCTGTGCTACTTCGGCCTGGCCCTCCTCGGCGGCCTGTGGATGCCGCTGACGTCCTTGCCGCAGTGGGCGCAGAACATCGCGGAATGGCTGCCCACGCATGCGTACACCGCGCTCGGCACCGCCGTGGAGGCCGGTGGGGCACCGCATGTGAAGGACATGGCGATACTGGCCGGGTATCTGCTGGTCTTCGCCGGTGGCGCGGCCTGGCTCTACCGCAAGGACACCCGGAAGGCGTGAGGCACGGCAGATGGAGAGCGAGCCCGGGGCCGGCGGCCCCATAAGGATCGGGCAGGAGCCCCGCAACCGCCGTCAGGCGGTCGCCAAGACGATGTGGGTCGGCGTCTGGCTGCTGTATCTGGCCGGGCCGGTGGCCCAGCTGCTGCAGGCCGGTGTCCCCACCGTCGAGCGGATCTGGGGCGGCCTGGGGCTCGCCCTCTTCGTGCTCTCCTATGTGCTGCTGGTCTTCCGGCACATGTGGCGGAAGATGACCGGCCTGCTGCAGTACGGCGCGCCGGCCCTGATGCTGGCGCTGGCCACTGCGCTCTCGTGGACGCTGGGCTTCTCCTGGCTGGTGCTGTTCATCTTCACCAGCGTGGCCTGCGCCGTGGTGCTGCCCTGGCGGGAGTCCCGCTGGGCCATTCCCCTGGTGACCGTGGTGCTGCTCGCCGTCGGGGTGCGCTATCCGGAGATCCGCGGCTACTACCTCTTCGCCTATGGCCTGCCCGCGCTGGGCGTCGGCTTCATGATGGTCGGGGTGCAGCATCTGATCCATACGACCGCGGAGCTGCGCGCCGCCCGCCAGGAGGTCGCCCGCCTCGCCGCCAACGACGAGCGGCTGCGCCTCGCCCGCGATCTGCACGACCTCCTCGGCCACTCCCTCTCGCTGATCACGCTCAAGAGCGAGCTGGCTGGACGGATGCTGCCCGGCCGGCCGTCCGACGCCGCCCGGCAGATCGCCGATATCGAGCAGGTCAGCAGGCAGGCGCTGGTCGATGTGCGGGAGGCGGTCACCGGCTATCGCCGACCGCGGCTCGCCGTCGAACTCGCCGGGGCGCGGACCGCGCTGCGTACGGCAGGGGTGCAGGTCACCGCCGACCCCGCGCTGGAGGGCGAATACCGCGGGCTCGCGACCGACGCGGAGAGCGCGCTGGCCTGGGCGCTGCGGGAGGCCGTGACCAACGTCGTACGGCACAGCGGCGCCCACCGGTGCGAGCTGCTGCTCGCCGAGGAGTGGGAGGCCGACGAGCGCTGCTGCCTGTGCCTGACGGTGATCGACGACGGCGCCGGCCCGCCGCGCACCCAGCACGACGGCAACGGTCTGAGCGGCCTGCGCGAACGCCTCGCCCTGGCCGAAGGCCGCCTGGAAACCGGCCCCGCCCCGCGCGGCCGCGGCTTCGCCCTCCGGGCCTACGTACCCCTGGCCGCGGCCCCGAGGAGTGCCGCGCCCCCCGCCCCGGAGATATCCCCCGAGCCCGCCACCGGCCCGGCGTAGGCGCGCGGCCCGTTCGTCGGGCACGGTGCCGTGGAGGCCGGGTGCCGGAGGCCGGGTGCCGGATGCCGGTCGTCGGGCACGGCGCCGTGGAGGCCGGATGCCGGGTGCCGGACGCCGGACGCCAGATGCACGCGCCCACGGACGCGCAGGCGCACCGCACGCACCGGCCCCTTGCACGCACCGGCCCATGAATCCACCGCCCCATGAATCCACCGGCCCATGAATCCACAGGCCCCCCTTGCCGCCCCCCGTACGGCTTAGGCTGACCCGCGTGATCAGACTGCTGTTGGCGGAGGACCAGTCGATGGTCCGGGAGGCGCTGGCCGCGCTGCTGTCGCTGGAGGACGATCTGGAGGTCGTGGCGCAGGCGGCGCGCGGGGACGAGGTGCTTGCGGCGGCGCGCGCCCACGCCGTGGACGTCGCGCTCCTGGACATCGAGATGCCCGGCATCAGCGGACTGGACGCCGCGGCCGCGCTGCGTGACGAGCTGCCCGGCGTGAAGGTCGTCATCCTCACCACCTTCGGCCGCCCCGGATATCTGCGCCGTGCGATGGAGTGCGGCGCCGATGCCTTTCTGGTCAAGGACGCCCCGGCGGCCCGGCTCGCGGAGGCGGTACGGCGTGTACTGCGCGGCGAGCGCGTCATCGACCCGGTGCTGGCCGCGGCCGCGCTCGCCGACGGCGCCAGCCCGCTGACCGAGCGCGAGCGGGAGGTGCTGCGGACCGCCGCCGACGGCTCCACCAACGCCGAGATCGCCGACGCCCTGCACCTGTCCCAGGGCACGGTCCGCAACTACCTCTCCACGGCCATCCAGAAGACCGGCGCCCGCAACCGCGCGGAGGCGGTCGTGACGGCCCGCGACAAGGGCTGGCTGTAGGGGGAGGTCAGGCCACCGGACGCCGGGCGCCCCGCGCTCGCCCCAGGGACGTTCGCCCCCGTGCGGTGCGCGGCCGTCTCGCGCAGGCTGGAAGTGTTATGCCTGCCTACCGAGCCGTGGAGCGCGGTCGTGGCACCGTGGTGCTGCTGATCGCCGTGATCCTCGGCGTCACGGTCCTGGACTCGGTCTCCCAACCGGAGCTGCACGAGTCGTCCTTCCTGGGCATCGCACCGCTGTATGCCGCGCTGCGCTGCTCGCTCCGGCAGACGTTCCTGGTGGCGGCCGTCTACGTGGCGTGTCTGATCTACGTCGACCTCTTCATGGTGGTCGATTGGGGCCCCGTGAACCGGATCGTCGGCATCTTCGGTGCGTGCCTGGTGGCGGCCTTCTCCTTGGTGCTGTGCCGGACCCGCGTACAGCGCGAGGCGCTGCACGCACGCACCAGGCTGGTGGCGGACACCGTCCAGCGGGCGATGCTGCGCGAACTTCCGCTCACCGCCGGACCGGTCGAGGCGTACGGCTTCTACGTCTCCGCCCAGGAGGGGGCCAGGGTCGGCGGTGACATCTACGAGGCCATCGAGACCCCGCACGGGCTGCGGCTGATGATCGGCGATGTGCAGGGCAAGGGCATGCCGGCGATCGGGGCGGGCCTGGAGGTGCTGGCGTCGTTCCGGGAAGCCGCCCAGCATGTGGACTCGCTGGAGGAGGTGGCCGAGCGCATGGAGCAGGCACTGGCCCGCCACAACACCCGCTCGGTCGAGCAGGGCGCCGACGAGCGCTTCGTCACGGCGCTGCTGATGGAGTTCCGCGCCGGATCCGGCCCGCTGCAGGGCCGGGTACTCTCCTGCGGCCACATCCCGTACTACGTGCTGCGCCGCGGCGAGGTCCAGGAGCGCCGGGACGGTGAGGGCGGGCTGCCGCTGGGCCTGGGCGCGCTCGGCGGCGAGCCGCGCCGCAGCGTACGTGTCCACCCGGAACCCGACGACTGGGTGGTGCTGTGCACGGACGGGGTGACCGAGGCGCGCGGCGAGGACGGCGAGTTCTACCCCCTGGCCGAGCGGCTGGCCGGCTGGACTGATCTCACCCCCGCCGAGCTGGCCCGTACCCTCCGCGCCGACCTGGAGAGCTTCACCGACGGCGAGCTCAAGGACGACGCGACCGCGCTGGTCGTCCGCCGCAGCCCCGCCGCCGCTCAGTTGAGCATGGCGCGCGCCGCGGCAGCCTGACGCCGTATCGCCTTCGCGCCGACCGGGTCGACGGCCTCCACCACCAGGGCGTACTCCTCCAGCTCTGCCGCCCCGGCAAGGAACTCCCCGCGCTGGACGAGCAGTTGGGCGCGCTCCAGGCGCAGCCGCGCCGGATGGCTCGGCAGCAGCAGCGACAGCTCCAGCGCCCACAGCTGCACCGCGCTGTGCTCCGGGCGCGCCTGCGCCCAGGCCCGGATGTTGTTGAGCACCCGCAGCACGATCTCCAGCGGATCGGCGGGCGTCATCATCCGCGCGCTCAGCGGCTCACCGGTCGCGCCGGCGACCAGCAGCCCCGCGTCCTCCTCGGTGAGCAGCCGCCCGCCCGCGAACGGATCGGCCAGGACGTGCGCACCGGCCGGATCCCCGAAGCCGACGACGAAGTGACCCGGCAGGGCCACCCCGTAGACGGGTGCGCCGGCCCGCCGCGCCACCTCCATCCACACCACCGACAGCAGGATCGGCAGGCCCCGGCGCCGCCGCAGCACCTCGTGCAGCAGCGAGGACTCCAGCCGCCGGTAGTCGGCGGGGGAGCCGCCGAAGCCGCAGCGGGTGCCCAGCAGCTCGGCGAGGTTGCGGGCCCAGGCACCCGGGCCGCCGGCCGGGGAGTACGGCAGGAGCCCGGCCAGCCGGTCCAGCTCGATCTGGACCGCGTCACAACCCGCCTCGTCCAGCGCGGGGTCGGCCTCGGCGCCGATCAGCAGGCACAGCACCGCCAGATCGGGCCGCTCGGCCCGCGCGGCGTCGGCGAACTGCCGCCGCCGCGCGGCGCGGCCGCCGTCCGGCTCCGGCTCGGGTTCCGGCCCGGGGCCGGATCCGGGTGCGTGGGGCATGGCAGAGGGCTCCCCGTTCAGTGCCGGCCGCCGCCCGGCAGGGCCCGCCGGTAGTGGTAGCCGTGGTGGTCGGTGAAGCCGAGCCGGTCGTAGAACGCGAGCGCGGCCGTGTTGTCCGCCTCGACCTGCAGGTACGCGGCCGAGGCGCCCTCCGTGAGGGCCCGCTCGGCGAGCGCCGCCATCACCCGGGTGGCCAGCCCCCGGCGCCGGGCGGCCGGTGCCACCTCGACCGCCGCGAACCCCGCCCAGCGCCCGTCGACGACCAGCCGCCCGATCGCCGCCGCCCGGCCGTCCGCGTCGTGCACCGTCGCGAACCACACCGAGGGCCCGCCGGTCAGCACCTTCAGGGCGTCCCGTGCGGCCTCGCCGGCCGGGCCGCCCTCACCGGTCCGGTTGTACAGCGCCAGCCACTCCGCGTCCGGTTCCCGGGACAGGGCGACGCGGGCGGGGGCGGCCCCCGCGGCGCCAGGGGGAATGTCCGTGGCGTCCGTGTCGAGGTCGGCGAGCGGTGCCAGCGCCGCGATCCGGACCCGGGTGTGCCGCTCAGCGGCCCAGCCGCGCTCCGCCAGCGCCGCGGCCAGCTCCTCGTCGGTGCCGGCCCGCCCGGTGGCGACCGTGATCACCGCCGGCAGCCCACGAGCGTCATACCACCGGCCGATCCGCTCCAGAGCCGTGTCCAGGGGGACGCCCGGGTCGCCGAGCGGCAGGACGGAGTTGGCCCGGCGGGTGAAGCCCCCGGAGGCCCGCAGCGTCCACTCCCCGAGCGGTTCCGTCTCCGCGGCGGGCCAGCCGCGGGCGGCGATCCGCTGGAGTTCCAGGACGGTGGCCGACGGGCCCCGGCGGCGGGCCGGTGCCGTCGAGGGGTCCGAAGATCCTTGCGGGCCGGCGGCCGGCCGGCGGGCGGGCACGACCTTGGCCGCCACCAGCGAGGACTCCTCGATCCTCACGCATTCACCGTTGCGTCGTGTGATGCTCAGCACACCTTCATCCCAGGATGTGAGAACCCCGACCGCGTCCGTGAACGCCGGCTCCCCCGCTCCGCCCCCGGTCAAGCGCCGGACGGATACCCTTTTGCCCACGTCAGCACGGGTGATGCGGACTTCCGCGTGGCCGCCGGCCAGGAATTCCATCGCTCAAACCGCCCCTCTTGTTCGTCTCGCGCCCGGGAACGGAGATACTAGATGGCGGGCATCGACGACGCCGCGCTCCCGCGCGCCCAGCGGCGGTACTGCCAATCGGTCCGCCGGCCCTACCGAGGAGGAACGACAGCGTGACCTACGTCATCGCGCAGCCTTGTGTCGACGTCAAGGACAAGGCGTGCATCGAGGAGTGCCCGGTCGACTGCATCTACGAGGGCAAGCGGTCCTTGTACATCCACCCGGACGAATGCGTCGACTGTGGTGCCTGTGAGCCGGTCTGCCCGGTCGAGGCGATCTTCTACGAGGACGACACCCCGGAGGAGTGGAAGGACTACTACAAGGCGAATGTGGAGTTCTTCGACGAGCTCGGCTCGCCCGGTGGCGCCAGCAAGCTCGGCCTGATCGAGCGCGACCACTCCTTCATCGCGGCCCTTCCGCCGCAGAACCAGTAACGACGCGAGGCCCAAGGGGGAGCAGCCCGCCCGCTCCCTCTCGCCTCCGATGTCGTCGGGGGCACCTCCCGGTGTGAGCCGGGAGAGGTCGCACGGCGCCACCCGGTCCCGTACGGCCAGCCCGCCGTACGGGACCGGCGCGCATGGTGCGCCGGGTCCCGGCACCACTGAGAAAGAGAGCACCGTGGGCGCAGCACCGTCCCCCCACCCTTCCAGGGCGTCGCTCCGCGACCGTCTTCCGGACTTCCCCTGGGACCGGCTGGAGCCGTACAAGGCCACCGCCGCCGCACACGCCGACGGCATCGTCGACCTGTCCGTCGGCACCCCGGTCGACCCGGTCCCCGCGCTGGTCCAGCAGGCACTGACCGCGGCGGCCGACAGCCCCGGCTATCCGACGGTGTGGGGGACGGCCGCGCTGCGTGACGCGCTCACCGGCTGGGCGGCCGACCGCCTCGGCGCCCGGGGGCTGGAGCACACCAACGTGCTGCCGGTCGTCGGCTCCAAGGAGCTGGTGGCCTGGCTGCCGACCCAGCTGGGCCTGGGCCCCGGCGACAAGGTCGCCTACCCGCGCCTGGCCTACCCGACGTACGAGGTCGGCGCCCGCCTGGCCGGGGCCGAGCCGGTCGTCTATGACGAGCCCTGGGAGCTGGACCCCAGTGGTCTGAAGCTGCTCTGGCTGAACTCGCCGTCCAACCCGACCGGCCGGGTGCTCGGCGCCGACGAGCTGCGCCGCGCCGTCGCCTGGGCACGCGAGCACGGGGTGCTGGTCGTCAGCGACGAGTGCTACCTGGAGCTGGGCTGGGAGGCCGACCCGGTCTCCGTGCTGCACCCGGACGTCTGCGGTGGCTCCCACGACGGCCTCGTCGCCGTCCACTCCCTCTCCAAGCGCTCCAACCTCGCCGGCTACCGCTCCGCCTTCCTCATCGGCGACGCCGCGGTCCTCGGCGACCTGCTGCAGATCCGCAAGCACGGCGGCATGATGATCGCGGCGCCGGTGCAGGCCGCCACCGTCGCGGCGCTGGGCGACACCGCCCATGTCGCCGAGCAGCGCGAGCGCTACGCCCGCCGCCGTACCGCACTGCGCGACGCCTTCGAGGCCGCGGGCTTCCGCATCGAGCACAGCGAGGCCTCGCTCTACCTCTGGGCTACCCGCGACGAGTCCTGCTGGGACACCGTCGGCGACCTCGCCAAGCGCGGCATCCTCGTCGCCCCCGGCGACTTCTACGGCGTGGCGGGGGAGCGGTTCGTACGGATCGCCTTCACCGCCACCGACGAGCGGGTGGCCGCCGCGGTGCGCCGGCTGGCCGGTTGAGCCGCGTCCGACCACGCGCAGGGGCCCGGGGAGAGCGAACTCCCCGGGCCCCTGCGCGTCTGCGGGCGGACGGACCGGTCAGCGGCCGCCGAGCGGAAGGCCGCCGAGCAGGCCCTGAGCCGGGGCGAGCAGGCCCTTGGACGACCCGACCAGGCCCTTGGCCACCTCGAGCGGCAGCGTGTTGGTCGAGACGCCGTGCTTGGCGATCGGGCGGACCATGCCCTCCGCCTTGTCGGCGGCACCCTGGGTGACCGGCATGGCCTTCTTCACGACCGGGCCGGCGGTCTCCACGAGCGCCGGGGCGAGCTTCGCCGCCGCCTTGTTACCGGCCTCGTTCACCAGGCCGACGCCGTGGCGCGCGGTGTGGTCCAGGGTCCGGCTGGTGTGCTGGGAGTCCAGGGGCGCCGTCAGCCCGCCGAGTGTCTTGGCGGGCAGATCCGCGGCGCTCGCGGAGCCGGCCGCAGCGACCACGGGAGCGGCACCCGCTGCAACGAGCAGGGCGGCTCGGGCGATCCGACGCGTAACGGGATGGGACATGGTGCTCCTTTTACGGAGAAGGACTCGTACTTCTGACAGATGTGCCATATCCGCCTGGCGGACGCACTGACTACCGCGTCAGAACCCCGAAGGTTGCGGTGAACTCCGGTAAAGAGTTGGTAACGCGTCACATAATCGGGCCTGGATAAAGAAGGGCAATATGCGCCGGACCCGAGGGGCTGCGGAAACGTCACGGCCCTTTGCGTGCAAGGGGATTGGCGGGGTGCGCGAAAGCGCTGGGCCAACTCCCTTGTGAAATCAGCGCATTGCTGCCCGTGCCCCTCCCGGGGGACCCGGCAAACTATTGCTCGGTGATGATACGAACGTCGCGCGCGGCCGCCGCGGAAGCGGCCGGCTTCTGCTGCCAGCCCTTCCCCGAATCGGCCGCGGTCCACGTCCGGCCGGCGTAAGAGATCTGTTCGATGTGCAGCTCGGCGGAGTGCGCCATCGCCCACGTCGCCAGCTCCCAGCCGCGCCGCGGGGTATCGCCCACGGCCATCGCGCCGGCCGCCCGCACCGGTATCGTCACCCCGCGCCCCTCGCCCGCGGCGCTCCCGCCGGCGCCCGCCCGCGGCAGCACCCGGGGGCCGAACTCCCGCAGCAGCTTCTCCCGCACCTTCGCCGCGCCGCCCGCCCTGCTGTCCACCGGGCGGCTCTCGGTGCAGGTCATCGCACCCTCGTCGCGGCCGGTGAGCGCCCCGGTCAACTGCGCGGCGTTCGCCTCGTGTTTGGCGTAGGCCTGCGGATAGCCGCTGTGCTGCACCCTCTGTGCGGCGACGGTCAGCGGCAGCCGGGAGTAGCCGGGCACATTCTCCAGATGCCGGTAGAACTCCCCGGCCGAGTAGACCGGATCCATGATCTTCTGCACGGTGCCCCAGTCCTGCGACGGCCGCTGCTGGAAGAGCCCGACCGAATCCCGGTCGCCGAACTCGATATTGCGCAGCCCCGACTCCTGCATCGCGGTCGCCAGCGCGATGGTCACCGCCCGCTCCGGCAGCCCGCGCGAGGACGCCACGGCCGCGATCGTCGCGGCGTTCGCGGCCTGCTCGGGGGAGAGCTCGTAGGCCTCGGCGTCGCCCGCGCCGCGCACCGTGCAGCGCGGTGCCCCCGGGCCGCCGGTGATGTACTGCACCGCGAGATAGCAGGCCAGTCCGATCAGTACGGCGACGGCCACGGCGATGCGCCACGGGCGGGTGCGGCGGACGGAGGGCGAGGGCTGCGCGGACACGCGCCTACCGTACTGGAGTGCTGCGGATAGGGTCGGATCCATGGAGCGCCGCACAGACCACCCCGCCCTCGACCTGTCGCTCGACGCCGCCGCGCTCACCGCGCAGCTCGTCGACTTCCCTTCCGAGAGCGGCAACGAGAAGGACCTCGCCGACGCCGTCGAGCACGCCCTGCGCGACCTCGGGCACCTGACCGTCGACCGCCACGGCAACAACGTGGTGGCCCGCACCCAGCTGGGCCGCGACGAGCGGGTGGTGCTCGCCGGGCACCTCGACACCGTGCCGATCGCCGAGAACGTCCCCTCCCGGCTGGACGAGAACGGCGTCCTGTGGGGCTGCGGCACCTGCGACATGAAGTCCGGCGTCGCCGTCCAGCTGCGGATGGCCGCCACGGTCCCGGTGCCCAACCGCGACCTGACCTTCGTCTTCTACGACCAGGAAGAGGTCGCCGCGCACCTCAACGGGCTCGGCCATGTCGCCGACGCCCACCCCGACTGGCTCGCCGGTGACTTCGCCGTCCTCCTGGAGCCCTCCGACGGTCAGGTGGAGGGCGGCTGCCAGGGCACCCTGCGGGTCCTGCTGCGCACCACCGGTGAGCGCGCGCACTCCGCCCGCAGCTGGATGGGCGACAACGCGATCCACGCCGCCGCGCCGATCCTGGCCAAGCTCGCCGCCTACGAGCCGCGCCGCCCGGTCATCGACGGCCTCGAATACCGCGAAGGCCTCAACGCCGTGCGCGTCGAGGGCGGCGTCGCCAACAACGTCATCCCCGACGCCTGCACGGTCACCGTGAACTTCCGCTACGCGCCGGACCGCACCCCCGACGAGGCGCTGGCCCATGTGCGCGAGGTCTTCGCCGACTGCCCGGTGGACGAGTTCGTCGTCGACGACCACTCCCCGGGCGCGCTGCCCGGACTGTCCCACCCGGCGGCCAGGGCCTTCATGGAGTCCGTCGGCGGCAGTGCGATGCCCAAGTTCGGCTGGACCGATGTCTCGCGCTTCAGCGCTCTGGGCGTACCGGCCGTCAACTACGGCCCCGGCTACTCGCTGCTGGCGCACAAGAAGGACGAACGGGTCGAAATCGACCGCATCCTCCACTGCGAGGAGCGGCTGCGCGACTGGCTGACCGCCTGACCGCCTGACTGCCCGCCGCCCACCCCGGACCGGCCCGGTCGCACGCCTCCGCACCGAATTCCCCTGCGCTTCACGTCCGCGGATCTACGCTGAAACGGCAAACGATCTGCCAGCGGAGGGAGCACGACATGGCCAGTCCCGAGGGAGCACCGGTCCCCGAGGAGCAGCGGCTGGGTCCCGTACTGCGCCGCCAGGACCAGGTGCGGACCGGCACCACGGACCAGCGTCTGCTGGACTCCGAAGGCCCCTCCGAGTGGGTGCACACCGACCCCTGGCGCGTGATGCGCATTCAGTCGGAGTTCGTCGAGGGCTTCGGCGCGCTGGCCGAGCTGGGCCCGGCCGTCAGCGTCTTCGGCTCCGCCCGTACGCCGCGTGACTCCAAGGAGTACGACGCCGGCGTGCGGATCGGCCGGGCCCTGGTCGACGCCGGTTTCGCGGTGATCACCGGTGGTGGCCCCGGTGCCATGGAGGCCGCCAACAAGGGCGCCAACGAGGCCGGTGGCACCTCCGTCGGGCTGGGCATCGAGCTGCCCTTCGAGCAGGGCATGAACGAGTACGTGAACCTCGGCGTCGACTTCCGCTACTTCTTCGTCCGCAAGACGTGTTTTGTGAAGTATGCCCGCGGGTTCGTGGTGCTCCCCGGTGGGCTCGGCACCCTCGACGAGCTCTTCGAAGCGCTCACCCTCGTCCAGACCCGTAAGGTCACCCGCTTCCCGATCGTGCTGTTCGGCACGTCCTACTGGAGCGGACTGGTCGACTGGCTGCGCGACACCCTCATCGCCGAGGGCAAGGCGTCGATGCACGATCTGGAGCTCTTCCACCTCAGCGACGACGTGGACGAGGCGATCACACTGGTGACCAAGGAGGTCGGGATCTGAGGCGGGTTCGCCGCTTCCGCCCGGCCCGGATCGCTCAGGCCAGTCCCCGGCGGGCGACCGCCGGGGGCCGGTGGCCGGCGATCGAGGCCACCATGTCCAGCACCTGCCGGGTCTCGGCGACCTCGTGGACCCGGTAGACCCGGGCGCCCAGCCAGGCCGAAACGGCGGTGGTCGCGAGGGTGCCGAGCACCCGTTCCTTGACCGGCCGGTCCAGGGTCTCGCCGACGAAGTCCTTGTTGGACAGCGAGACCAGCACCGGGAAGGGCGTATCCCCGGCCCCGGCGAAGCCGAGCTCCCGGGGAACGGCCCGTGCCATCTCGTCCAGCCGGCGGGTCGCCTCCAGGCTGTGCCGGGTGTTCTTCCCGAAGTCGTGCCCCGGATCGATCATGATCGCGTCGCGCCGGACACCCAGCTCCACGGCCCGCTCCGCGAGGCCGAGCGTCACCCGCAGGATGTCGTCCATCACGTCGTCATAGGTCACCCGGTGCGGGCGGGTACGCGGCTCGGCGCCGCCCGCGTGCGTGCACACCAGGCCCACGTCGTGGCGCGCCGCGACCTCGGCGAGCCGCGGATCGGCCCCGCCCCAGGCGTCGTTGAGCAGATCCGCGCCGGCCTCGCACACCGCCTCGCCGACCTCGTGGCGCCAGGTGTCGACGCTGATCACCACATCGGGGAAGCGCTTGCGGACCTCGGCCACGAACCCGACCGTGCGGCGGGCCTCCTCCTCGGCGCTGACCTCCTCGCCGGGGCCGGCCTTGACGCCGCCGATGTCGATGATCGCGGCACCGTCGGCCACCGCCTGTTCCACGCGGGCCAGCGCGGGTTCGTCACGGAACGTGGCGCCCTGGTCGTAGAACGAGTCCGGCGTCCTGTTGACGATCGCCATGATCACCGGCTCGTGCGCCCCGAACTCGCGATTCCCCAGCCGCAGCATTCCCGCACTCCCTCTCCGTGGTCCGGGAGCGACCCTAACTGTCACACCCGCATGGCACGATCAGTGCAGGCACATAGTCCGGGGAGTTGGTCGTGTTCTGGTTCTTGCTGATCGCGATGGTCGTGGTGGTGGCAGCCGTCACCCTCGTGGTCGTCGGCGGCGGTGACGGCGGTGGGCTGCGGGATGCCGAGCCGGACCGGCTGTACGACCCGCTGCCGGAAGACCGCCCGGTGGCCCGCGCCGATGTGGAAGCCGTGCGCTTTCCGGTGACCGTCCGTGGATACCGGATGAACGAGGTCGACGACGTCCTGGACCGCCTGGGCGCCGAGCTGGCCGAGCGCGATGCCCGGATCGCCGAGCTGGAGACGGCGCTGGCCGGTGTGCACGCCTCCGCCATGGGCGGCCCGGGGCTGATACAGGACGGCCCGCCCCTGCTCGGGCCGTTGGAGGAGAAGCGGCTCGCCCCGGAGAAGGACCGGCGGCCGCCCGAAGACAGCCGGGCGGCACCGGAAGGCGGGGAGGGGGCATGAGCGGCGTGGTGACCGAACCGGACGGCATCCCGCGCTGCCCGTGGGGGATGGAGTCGGCGCAGATGGCCGACTACCGCGCCTACCACGACACCGAATGGGGCCTGCCGGTCCACGGCGATGACGCCCTCTTCGAGCGGATGAGCCTGGAGGCCTTCCAGTCCGGGCTCTCCTGGATCACGATCCTGCGCCGCCGCCCCGGATTCCGCGCCGCGTTCGCCGGTTTCCGGATCGCCGAGGTGGCGCGGTTCACGGACGCGGACGCCGAGCGGCTGCTCGCCGACCCGGGCATCATCCGCAACCGCGCCAAGATCGCCGCGACGATCGGCAACGCCAGGATCGCCGCCGAGCTGGCCGCGGGCGAGCTCGACGAGCTGATCTGGTCCTACGCCCCCGACCGGGCCGGCCGGCCGGTGCCGCGGACCGTGAGCGATCTGCAGCCGGTGACACCGGAGTCGACGGCGCTCGCCAAGGACCTCAAGAAGCGCGGCTTCCGCTTCGTCGGCCCGACCACCGCCTACGCGATGATGCAGGCGTGCGGCCTGGTCAACGACCATCTGGCGGACTGCCATGTCCGCCGGGCCGTGGAAGCGGCGGCGGCCGGCTGACCCGGCCCGGGACGGCACGGGCCGCCGGTCGGAAGCGCCGGAGAGCCGGCCGGGGCCGACGGGGCCGGTTCGCCGGGAGCCTGGCCGGCCGCACCGGGTCGTCGACGCCGGGTCGCCGATGCCGGGGCGCCGACTCCCGGTCACCGACGCCGGGTCAGCGACCCAGGAAGACCGGCTTCTCCTTCTTCACGAACGCCTCGACCGCGATCGCGTGGTCCTCCGACGCCCCCGCCCGGCCCTGCAGCTCGTCCTCCTTGCCGAGGGTTTCGGCGAGCGAGTGCCCCGCCCCGTAGGCCAGCGACTCCTTGATCGCGGCATAGGCGGCGGTCGGCCCCTGGGCCAGCCGGCGGGCGACGGACGCGGCGGTCGCGGCCAGCTCGTCGGCCGGCACCACCTTGTTGGCGATGCCCAGGTCGTAGGCCTCCTGGGCGCTGACGTTGCGCGGGAAGAGCAGCAGCTCGGCGGCCCGGCCGTGGCCGATCAGCCGCGGCAGCGTCCAGGACACCCCGGAGTCGGCGGTCAGCGCGACGCCCGCGAAGGAGGTGTTGAAGGAGGCGGTGTCGGCGACCACGCGGTAGTCGGCGGCCATGGCGAAGCCCGCACCGGCGCCCGCGGCGACCCCGTTGACCCCCGCGACCACGGGCTTGGGCATCTCGGTCAGCGCCGTCACGATGGGGTTGTAGTGCTCACGCACGGTGTTCATGGTGCCGCCGGAGCCGGTGGCCCGGTCCTCGGCCAGCAGCCCGATGTGCTCCTTGAGGTCCTGCCCGACGCAGAAGGCGCGCCCGGTGGCGGTCAGCAGAACGGCGCGTACGGCGGGATCGGCGGCGGCCTCCTTCAGGGTGTCCCGCAGCAGGACCTTCGCCTCGATATTCAGCGCGTTCATCGCGTCGGGGCGGTTGAGAGTGATCGTCGCGAGTCCGTCGGTCACGTCGTAGAGCACGGTGTCGGCCATAGTGGGAATCCCCTCCGTCGCGGCTCGGACTGCTCGTCAGCGGCAGCCAGCGCTCAGGATGCCGGAGATCATCGGGCCTCGGCATGTGACGTACATCAAAGATTGCGGGCGCGTCGGAGGTCGGCGGGCGGAGAAGTATTGCAGCCACCTCACCGAATTGAGGGGGTTTGCGAGAGCGCGTTGCCGAAGGGATGCGGCCCGATGTTGGTCATCGGGTCGTTCGATGCGGGATAATGGCCTGGAAGCAATCTGTTCGATGCCGGTGACACGTGCCTATCCGGGCCGTCGGCTGAGATGAGCTTGATTGAGCTGGTTTCAGGAAGGGGAACGAGCATGGCGGCCATGAAGCCGCGGACGGGCGACGGCCCGCTCGAGGTGACCAAGGAGGGGCGGGGCATCGTCATGCGCGTTCCGCTCGAAGGCGGCGGGCGGCTCGTCGTCGAGCTGACCCCCGACGAAGCCAAGGCCCTGGGTGAGGCCCTGGACAAGGTCACCGTCTGACAAGGGCGGCGCAACCGGCGGTTTCCCGGGGCTGACCCCGGTATCCCCAGCCGACTACCCCGGCCCCGGCATGTGGCACGCGCCAAGGCGCGCCATGTGCCGGGGCCGTTTGCATGTCCCGAGGCCGGTGCCCGGGTCGGGGTCGAGGTCAGGGCCGGGGCCGGGGCCAGGGCCGGGGTCAGGGGCCGGGCCTGTGACCTGCGGCCGGTGGCGGCCGGGAGGCCGGGGCCGGTCAGCCGCGCTTGACCGCGCACAGCAGGCCGTCGCCGACCGGCAGCAGGGCCGGTACCAGCGTGGTGCTCTCCCGGATGGCCCGCAGCAGCTCCCGCAGCCGCAGTACTTCGGCGGGCTGCAGCGACGAGTCGACCGTCCGGCCGTCGGCGAAGACGCCCTCGAAGCAGACCAGGCCGCCGGGGCGCAGCAGCCGCAACGATTCAGCGAGGTATTCCAGGCACTCCATGAGGTCGCCGTCGCAGAACACGAGGTCGTAGCCGCCGTCCGCGAGGCGGGGCAGGACGTCCAGCGCACGGCCCGGGATGAAGCGGGCGCGGTTCCCGGCGAAGCCGGCCGCACGGAACGCCTGCTTGGCGAAGGCCTGCCGCTCCGGTTCGAGATCCACGGTGGTCAGCACCCCGTCGGGCCGCATGCCGTGCAGGAGGTAGATGCCCGACACGCCCGTGCCGGTGCCGATCTCGGCGACCGCCTTGGCGTCGACGGCGGCCGCGAGCAGGCGGAGGGCCGCGCCGGTGCCGCTCGTCACCGTACGGATGCCGGCTTCGCGCGCGCAGTCGCGGGACCACCCCAGGGCGGTCTCGGCGCTGTCGTCGATGGTCCCGGCGCCGTACGCCTCGGCGAAAGCCAAGCTCGTCTGCCGGTTGCCGGTAATGGCCCTCTCCTGTCCCCGTAGTTGACGCAACCGTGACTGTATCCGCTGCGTCCGGGAACCCGCAGATGGGACTGGACGTTAAGGACGGGAAGGGGATGACGGGGGGATGCACCGGTGAAGACCGCGCGAGACACGCATCATGAACAGAAGCAGGACCAAATGCAGGTCAAAACTGCTTATCCGGAGCTAACGGGCGAGGTGGATATGGTAGGGGCTCTACTGGACACCACCAGAGCCACCAGGGGAGGTGCGGCTGCGGCGGGTGACCGAGGGGTGCTGAGGCGCTTGAAAAGGTCGTTCGTCGAGCCGAAATCCGTGACAGACACTGCTGACCGTTCCCGCCTCCATGGCCCGAAGGCCAAGGGAGGGGCCCCCGTCGCCGACTCCGCAACCACCGCGACCTTTGCCGCAGACGCGGATGCGCAGGCGTGGACTCCGCCCAGCTGGGAGGAGATCGTCAGCACCCACAGTGCACGGGTCTACCGCCTCGCCTACCGCCTCACCGGCAATCAACACGACGCCGAAGACCTCACCCAGGAGGTGTTCGTCCGCGTCTTCCGCTCGCTGTCGACGTACACCCCCGGCACCTTCGAGGGCTGGCTGCACCGGATCACCACCAACCTCTTCCTGGACATGGTCCGCCGCCGTCAGCGCATCCGCTTCGACGCGCTCGGTGACGACGCCGCCGAGCGGCTGCCCAGCCGCGAGCCCTCGCCCCAGCAGGTCTTCAACGACACCCATTTCGACGCCGATGTGCAGCAGGCGCTGGACACCCTTGCGCCCGAGTTCCGGGCCGCCGTCGTCCTGTGTGACATCGAGGGGCTGTCGTACGAGGAGATCGCCGCCACGCTCGGTGTCAAGCTCGGCACGGTCCGCAGCCGGATCCACCGTGGCCGCTCCCACCTGCGCAAGGCCCTCAAGCACCGCGCCCCGGCCACTCGCGCCGAAGAGCGTGAGCAGCGGCGGTCGTTGGCCGTGGTGCCCACGGGGGAGGTCGGAATCGCGTGAGCGGCAGTGGCGGTCCGTCCCCCGCCGAGCAGCATCTCGGCGACCGCCTCGCGGCCCTGGTCGACGGCGAGTTGGGGCATGACGCACGCGAGCGGGTGCTCGCGCATCTTGCGACATGCGGACGGTGCAAGGCAGAAGCCGACGCCCAGCGTCGGCTGAAAAGCGTATTCGCCGAGACGGCACCCCCCGGTCCTTCCGAGGGGCTGCTGGCACGACTGCAGCAACTGCCCGGTGGCGCTACGGAAGGTCCCGGCAGCCGCCTCGGCAACGGCAGCAGGCTCGGCAACGGCAGTTTCGGGCGCGGTGAGTTCGGACGCGGCGGATTCGGACGTGGCGAGTTCGCACGGCGTGGCGAGTTCATCCGCGGCGGTGACGCGTTCCGCTATGTCCCCTCCGACAGCCACTCCGGCCATGCCATGGCGGCGGTCCCCTTGCAGCCCCGGGGGCGCGGCTTCCGGCTGCAGGAGAGCTACCGGCCCGCGCAGCGGCGCCGGTTCGCCTTCGCGGCGGCCGGTGCGGTCTCCCTCGCGGCCTTCGCGCTGGGCGGCGCCCTCCCGCTGGAGGCGGCGGTCGATCTGCCCGGCGGACGCGTCGACGGCGGCGGCACGGCCGTCACCCCGCTCAGCGTCAGCCCGGCGGCCGACGCCGGCGCTCTTCTGCGTGGTGAGAAGTTTCCCGCCAAGAATTCCCGCTCCGGTCCCTGGCAGCCCTCCGGGGGCCCGACCATGGCGCCGGCCCCCAGCGCCATGACCCTGTACGGCCCCACCACGGCACCCCCCTCCCCGCAGTCCCCGGCGCCGGCATCCGCCCAGGCCGGCCGCTTCGGCCTGTCGCCCCTGATAGCCGCGACGGGTCCGGCCTCGGCGTCCTACCTCGCGCCCCTGGTCGCCGGCACCGGCGCCGCCGCTGTGCGGAAGAACCCGCCCGCGCTCCCACCCCTGGAGCCCATGCGCCCGCTGACCGGTTCCGCGGTCGCGGCAGCCCCCTCCGTCTCTGGCTCAACCCCGGCCCAGCACTGACCGTCTCCTGCGCAGCCCCGCGGGGAACTGGTTGAATCCCTGTGGGCGGCGCACCCCTGACCGGGCGCGTACCGCGAGGTGGTGGTGGCCCGCGCAGGTGCGCGGGCGAATTCTGGGGAGAGCATGGACGACGGTAAGGCCGCCGGGCCGAAGCTGAAGTGGTGGAGCCGCCCGGGAGACACCCCGCGCACCGAACCGTCCGCCGGGGCCGGTCCGCAGGCGGTGCGGCCCGCCGACGGCACGGCGGCCGACGCTGCGGGCGACACGGCGGGCGGCGCTGCGGGCGGCCCGGCGTCCGAAGCGTCCGGCGCATCCGACGCGTCCGGCACTCCCGAGGCGCAGGGGGCACAGGACTGGATCGTCCGTCCGCCGGAGCCGCGCGAGGGCTCGGGGGCGGGCATACCGTCGGAGTCTCCTTCCGGGAGCACCGGGAGCACCGGGAGCACCGGGAGCACCGGGAGCCCCGGGAGCACCGGGAGCACCGGGAGCACCGGGAGTCCCGGAGTGGACGCCGCGGCCGATGAGTTGACGGTGGCACGCGGAACGGCAGCCCCGGACCGGACGCGCGAGGAGGCGGCCGGGGCCCCCGGCGCCGGTACGAGCGGTGCGCGACCGGCCCCGGCGACCATGGCGCTCGGCCGGGTGGCCGGTGCCGCGCGGGACGAGAAGCTGCCACGGCCGGACGAGACCCCGGACGAAGCGGCCACGACCACGACGACCACGGCGACGACCACGGCGACAGCCCCCGCTCCGGCTTCCGGGACGCCCGCCGCCGGGACTCCCGCGTCCGGTACTCCCGCGTCCGGGACTCCCGCATCCGGAACCCCGAGCGCCACAACGCCGCGGCAGCAGCCGATGCACGCCGAGGACCCGTACGGCACCCCTCCGTACGGCGGTCCCGGGCCGTGGGCGCCCGCACCGCCCGTTCAGCGGCCGGTGGCCACCCCCGCGCACGGCACCACCCTCCCGCCGACCACCGCGCCGCTCCCCCCGTACGGTGCCCCGCCCGCCGAGCCGCGCGCCTCCCACCCGGGACTCCAGAAGTCCGGCCCCCCGCGGCCCTCTTCCGCTCCGGGTGCCACCCCCCGCGCCGACGCACAGCAGCCCGAGGCAGCACAGCCCGTCGTCCCCCAGCACCCCGACGCACCCCAGCCGCAGCCCTACCCCGGCCTGCCCGCCGACCACGGACCGTCCTCCGCCCAGGGCCGGCCCCCGGCGGCTCCCCAGGGCCGGCACCCGGCCCCCCACGGCGCCTGGCAGCACTACGACCCGTGGCGCGCCCCCCTGCAGGGCGGCCCCCTCGCCCTGTCGCCGCACGACCGGCGCCGTCGGCGCGGGCCGCTGGTCGCCGGCGCGGTGGCGCTGGCGCTGCTCGCGGGCGGCATCGGCGGCGGCATCGGCGCGTATGTCGAGCGCTACGGCGGGATCAGCGACATCCGGCTGCCGCAATCCGCCGATGACGAGGGGGGCCGCAGGCCCGACAGCGTCGCCGGGATCGCGCACACCGCGCTGCCCGGCGTCGTCACGATCCGTGTGCGGGGCAGCGCCGAGCAGGGCACCGGCACCGGCTTCGTCCTCGACCACCAGGGCCACATCCTCACCAACAACCATGTCGTCCAGCCGGCCGGCAACGGTGGCGAGATCTCGGTGACCTTCAGCGGCGGCCAGACGGCGAAGGCCAGGGTCGTCGGCCAGGACGGCGGCTATGACCTCGCCGTCGTCCAGGTGGAGGGCGTCACGGGACTGCGTCCGCTCACCCTCGGCAACTCCGACTCCGTGCAGGTCGGTGACCCGGTGGTGGCGATCGGCGCACCCTTCGACCTCGCCAACACCGTCACCTCGGGGATCATCAGCGCCAAGCAGCGTCCGATCACCGCGGGCGGCGAGAAGGGCGACGGCAGCGATGTCTCGTACGTGGACGCGCTGCAGACCGATGCGCCCATCAACCCCGGTAACTCCGGCGGCCCGCTGGTGGACGCCAAGGCCCGGGTGATCGGCATCAACAGCGCCATCCGGGCGGCCGACGGCGGCAGCGGCTCGGCCGGCGGTTCCCAGGGCGGCAGCATAGGGCTCGGCTTCGCCATACCGATCAACCAGGCCAAGCGGGTGGCCGAGGAACTGATCAACACCGGCCGGGCGACCCATCCGGTGATCGGCGTGACCCTGGAGATGGAGTACGCCGGCGACGGGGCGCGGGTCAGCGAGCACAGCAAGAGCGGCAAGCCGTCGGTCATCCCGGACGGCCCCGGCGCCAAGGCCGGGATCAAGGCCGGCGATGTGATCACCAAGGTGGACGGTGCCCCGGTGCACAGCGGTGAGGAACTGATCGTCAAGATCCGCAGCCACCGGCCCGGCGACACGCTGGTGCTCACCCTCCTGCGGGGCGGCAAGGACCGCTCCGTACGGCTCAGCCTGGGTTCCTCCAGCACGGGTTGATCGTTTGCATGGTGTTGGTACGGGCGACTCCCGCCCGACGTACGGGGCCAGGTACCGTGATAGGCGGCCTGGCCCATAGGCCGACGAAGGCCGCGGATTACCCAAGGAGCTGCTAGGTGTTCTTCGATATAGGACCCCTCGAGCTGGTGGCGCTCGTGATCCTGGCGGTGCTCATCTTCGGTCCGGACAAGCTGCCCAAGGTCATCCAGGACGTCATGGGCTTCATCCGCAAGGTGCGGGCGTTCTCCGACAGCGCCAAGGAAGACATCCGCAGCGAGCTCGGGCCGGACTTCAAGGACTTCGAGTTCGAGGACCTCAAGCCCAAGAACTTCGTGCGCAAGCATGTCCTGGACAAGGACGAGTACGGCCTCAAGGACCTCCAGGAGATCCGTAACGGCTTCGACCTGAAGAAGGAGATGGCCGAGGTCACCGACGCCGTCCACGGCCACGACAGCGCCTCTTCCGCCACGCCCTCGAACGGGGCAGGTCCCAGCCTGTCCAAGGAGTCCCCGGCCGCCTCCGCCGGGCGCCCTGACCTGGTGAAGAAGACCGGAAGCCCTCAGCCGGACGAGCGTCCGCCGTTCGACGCCGACGCCACCTGACACACACCGGTATGACCGGCTGTGTTGACGCCTATGGCTATGCTCCGGGTGTCCGGGGTTCGGTCGCCTGAGGGGGGCGGGCCGCCCACGACGCAGGGCAACAAGGAGGCTCCGCGCAGATGGAGACGACGAGTCGGACAGCGGCACAAGGGGTGTCCGCGGAGGCCGGCCGGAAGGTCGACGGCTATCTGCTGGCCGCGTTCCCGTGGTACGGCCTCGACGAGGCGTTCACCGGTCCGCGCTGGTTGATGCAGGTCGGCGCAGCCGCGGACGGCACCGTCGAACACGGCGCCACGGGGCATGGCGAGGAGCCCACCATCAAGGTGGAACCGCCGCAGGACGAGCGGTTCGCGGTCGTGGTGACGGTCGCCAGCCGTCCCGTACGGCGCAGCGCCGACGGCACCGGCGTACTGGAGGCGACCTCGGTCTCGACGGCCGCCTGGCTCGCCGGCTCGGGCCTGCTCGCACACACCTGGCCCACCCAGATGGACCGGACGCTGCGCCAGGACTGGCTGGACCAGCAGACGATGCTCGCCTGGGAGCTGGCCGACGACCTCGGCGGCGGGAGCTGGAGCGAGCTGATGCTGCCGGTGGACGGCGTGCCGACGTCCTTCGCCTACCGCGAGTCCGAGTACGGCTGGGTCCTGGCCGGCTCGGCGAGCGAGGGGGCCGAGGGATCCGCGGGCGTCCACATCGGTGCCTACGGGCGGGGGATGAGCGCGTACGGGCTGGGCTTCTCGGTGATCAAGGATCTGGCCGAGTACGAGGGCTGAGCGGCAGCGCACGAAATGAGCTGAACGGCAGCGCAGGAAAGAGCTGAACGGCACACGCGGAAGGGGCGGGCCCGCACGGGCCCGCCCCTTCCGCGTGTCATCCGGTGCGCGCGGCCGCCGCGCTCTCAGAACTTGTTGCGCGGGGTGATACCCAGCGACATGCCCTGCAGGCCCCGCTGCCGGCCGCCGAGCTTGCCCGCGATCGTGCGGATCGCCGAACCGGCGGGGGAGTCGGGGTCGGTCAGCACGACCGGCTTGCCCTCGTCGCCGCCCTCGCGCAGCCGGACGTCGATCGGGATGGCACCGAGCACCGGCACCTGCGTACCGGTCGTCTTCGTCAGGCCCTCGGCGACCCGCTCGCCGCCGCCGGTGCCGAAGACGTCGACCATCTCGTCGCAGTGCGGGCAGGGCAGCCCGGACATGTTCTCGACCACGCCGACGATCTTCTGGTGGGTCTGCACGGCGATCGAACCGGCCCGCTCGGCGACCTCGGCCGCGGCCTGCTGCGGGGTGGTGACGACCAGGATCTCGGCGTTCGGGACGAGCTGGGCCACCGAGATGGCGATGTCACCCGTGCCGGGCGGCAGGTCCAGCAGCAGCACGTCCAGGTCGCCCCAGTACACATCGGCCAGGAACTGCTGGAGCGCGCGGTGCAGCATCGGGCCGCGCCAGACCACGGGGGCGTTGCCCGGGGTGAACATGCCGATCGAGATGACCTTCACGCCGTTCGCCGACGGCGGCATGATCATGTTCTCGACCTGGGTGGGCTTGCCGTCGGCGCCGAGCATGCGGGGCACCGAGTGGCCGTAGATGTCGGCGTCCACGACACCGACCTTCAGGCCGTCGGCCGCCATCGCCGCGGCGAGGTTGACGGTCACCGACGACTTGCCGACGCCGCCCTTGCCGGAGGCGACGGCGTAGACCCGGGTCAGCGAACCGGGCTGGGCGAACGGCACCTCGCGCTCGGCGGTGCCTCCGCGCAGCGAGGCCGCCAGCTCCTTGCGCTGCTCGTCGCTCATCACGTCCAGCTCGACGGCGACGGAGGTGACGCCCTCGACCCGCTCGACGGCTTCCCGCACGTTGTTGGTGATCGTCTCGCGCATCGGACAGCCGGAGACCGTGAGGTAGACCACGACCGCCACCGCGCCGTCCGCCGCGATGTCCACCGATTTGACCATGCCCAGCTCGGTGATGGGGCGGTGGATCTCGGGGTCGTTCACCGTCGCGAGCGCTTCGCGGACCGCGTCCTCGCTCGGGGTGGCGCCTGGGGGAGTGTCGTTGGCCATGTCCCGATAGTACGGCGCGTGAGGGTGCCTCCGGAAAGCCCGTCAGCGGTCGCGTTCATCACTCTCCGCGCCGGCCGGCTGCCGCAGCTCCAGATCCCTCAGCAGGTCCTCCAGCTCGGAGCGGATCCAGTCGCGGGTGGCGACCTCGCCCAGGCCGAGCCGCAGGGCCGCGATCTCCCGGGTCAGATACTCGGTATCGGCGATGGACCGCTCGTTCTGCTTGCGGTCCTGCTCGTGGGTGACCCGGTCGCGGTCGTCCTGGCGGTTCTGCGCCAGCAGGATCAGCGGCGCGGCGTACGACGCCTGCAGGGACAGCGCCAGCGTCAGGAAGATGAACGGGTACTGATCGAACCTCAGGTCGCTGGGCGCCGTGGTGTTCCACAGGACCCACAGGATGATGGTGACGGTCATCCAGACGATGAAGCGGCCGGTCCCCAGGAAACGGGCGATCTTTTCCGAGAGCCGCCCGAACGCCTCCGGGTCGTACTCCGGCAGGAACGTACGGCGCGGCGCGCGCGGCTGGTCGAGGCGCACCCGCGGCCGGCCCGCGGCACCGCGGCGCATCGCCGAGGCTCCGTTCGCCCGCGACCGCTCCCTGGCGCCCTCCCGCTCCTCACCTGCCATGCGCACTCTCCCCGAGGGGCCTCTCGCCGTTCAGGCCGGCCGTGGCCGGGCCGTGCAGCCCGTCCTCCCGCCAGTCGTCCGGCAGCAGATGGTCCAGTACGTCATCGACGGTGACCGCCCCCAGCAGCGCCCCGCTCTCGTCCACGACCGGGGCGGCGACCATGTTGTACGCCGCCAGATAGCTGGTCACCTCCGGCAGCGGGGTGTCCGGCGGCAGGGCCGGCAGATCGGTGTCGGCGATCGAGCTGACGAGGGTGAACGGCGGGTCGCGCAGCAGCCGTTGGAAGTGCACCAGGCCCAGGTACTTTCCGGTGGGGGTCTCGTCCGGCGGCCGGCAGACATAGATCTGGGCGGCCAGGGCGGGCGAGAGGTCCGGGTCGCGCACCCGCGCCAGCGCGTCCGCGACCGTCGCGTCCGGGCGCAGCACGATCGGCTCGGTGGTCATCAGCCCGCCCGCGGTCCGCTCCTCGTACGACATCAGCCGCCGCACATCGGCGGCCTCCTCCGGCCGCATCAGCGCCAGCAGCCGTTCCTTCTCCTCCTCCGGCAGCTCGGAGAGCAGATCGGCGGCGTCGTCGGGGTCCATCGCCTCCAGGACGTCGGCGGCCCGCTCTTCCTGCAGCTTGCCGATGATCTCGACCTGGTCGTCTTCCGGCAGCTCCTCCAGCACATCCGCCAGCCGGTCGTCGTCGAGCGCCGCGGCGACCTCGGCGCGCCGCTTGGCGGAGAGGTGGTGCAGCACGCCGGCGAGGTCGGCGGGCCGCAGCTGTTCGAAGGTGGCGAGCAGACTCTCCGCGCCCTGACCGTGCTCCTCCAGCGAGAAGCCGGTCACCGCCGACCACTCCACGGTCAGCGTCTCGCCCCGCCGCCCGCCACCGCCCTGCGCGGGAGCCGCCCCGCGCCCCAGGATCTTCTGGCGCAGCCCGCCGCCCTTCCCCTTCCGTACGAAGACCTTGTCGATCTCCCAGTCGCGGCGGGCCGGCAGCTGGGTGAGGCCGATGTCGAGGACGGTGACCTCCTCGTCGGTCTCCACCAGGCGCACCCGCCGGTCGAGCAGTTCGCCGAGTACCAGCGTCTCGGACGCCCGCTGCTCGAAGCGCCGCATATTGACCACGCCGGTGATGATGATCTGGCCGGACTCCACCCCGGTCACCCGCGTCATGGGCACGAAGATCCGGCGCCGGCTGATCACCTCGACGACCACCCCGAGCACCCGCGGGGGGCGGTCGCCGACCCGGAGCAGCGCGACGAGGTCCCGCAGCCGGCCGACCTGGTCGCCGTTGGGGTCGAAGACGGCGATGCCGGCGAGATGGGAGACGAAGACCCGGGGAGTCACCACTGCCATGCAGAGTGCCGCCCTTTCTCCCGTTAGGCCCCGAAACAGGGCATCAATGCGGGTTCAGGCTAACGCGCCCCGGCCCGCGCCGCCCCGGGGGAGGAGGCCGTAGGGTGACCGCCACGCACCCCGCCGAAGACCGTGCGCGGCCCAGGTACGCTGCCGTACTGCTGTCGAGGTCACCCGCATCAGGAGGCACAGCCGACGTGAGCGCAATTCCCCCGGGCGCCGGCCCCCGACCCCTGGCCGGAACCCGTCGTACGGGACGGGCCGCGCTCATGGGGGCGGCCTGTGCGGTACTGGCCGTGGCGGTGACGGGCTGCGGCGGCGGGGAAGACCCGGACGCCGGCACCAACGGCGTGGGGAAGCTGCCCGCCGCGAAGATCGAATCCAAGGCGCGGGCCGCGGCCCAGCGGGCGGAGACCGTGCACCTCTCCGGCAATGTCGTCAGCCAGGGCCGCACCTACAAGCTCGACATGCGGCTGGCGAAGGACGGCGCGAAGGGGGAGCTGACCACGAAGGCGGCCGCCTTCCAGCTGCTGCGGGTCGGCGACGCGCTCTATCTGAAGGCGAACGCGGCCTTCTGGGCCGGCGAGAAGGGCGGTGGCTCGGGCAAGCCCAGCCAGGCGGCGGGCAAGCTCGACGGCAAATACGTCAAGGTCCCCGCCAGCGACCCGGTCTACCAGCGCTTCAGCGGCTTCACCGACAAGGACACCCTGCTCGCCGGCCTGCTCGGGCTGCACGGCAAGCTGACGGCCGGCAACCGCGGCGACATCGACGGGGTCCGCACCGTCCGGGTGGCCGCCGGCGCGGGCTCCGGCGGCACCCTGGACGTCTCCCTGGAGGGCACGCCCTACCCGCTGCGGCTCCAGCGGGCGGGCGGCGCGGGCGTGGTCCGGCTGGCCGACTGGGGCCGGAGCGTGGACCTCAAGGCCCCGCCCAGGGACCAGGTCGTGGACTACGGCTCCAAGATCTCCGGCAAGCGCTGAGACACGGCCGGGCAAGCACCGGGCCGGCGCCGGGCAGGGCGCCGAGAAGGAGAAAAGGCCGGGAAGGGGCCGGAAAAGGGCTGAGATCCGAGGGGCGGGCCGCGGCCCTCACCGCCCGGGTCCAGCCCATTGCGTCGCCGCCCGGGTCCAGCTCATTGCGTCGCCGCGCGGGCCTCAGCCCCTGCGCCCCCGCCGCAACAGCTTCGGCAGCGCCGCGGGCACCGGACGCCGGGTGATCGCGGGGGTCGCGAGCGGCGGCGCGGCGTGTGAGCCGTCCGGCATCTGGCCGGGGCGCTGCTCCGCCGCCCCGGTCGGCTCCAGCCGCAGCACCCGGCACTCGCGCGCCCAGCGCTCCGTGAGGGTGTCGGCATCCGGCGCGTTGAGGCGCTTGCCCTTCAGTTCGTCGACGGCGGCCTGCCACGCCTCGCTCCCGGGCGCCGGCTCGACGACGGTGGCCTGCCAGGCGATCAGCCGGCCGCCCTTGTCCTTGCTGCGTACGGTGACCGTCGCCGTACCGCCGTCGGTGAGCCCGAGGCCGTCCAGCGGCTGTTCCCCGGCCCCGTCCCCGACGAGGCAGGCGGCCCCGTCGTGCCACAGGTGCCACAGCGCCCGGGCCGGGCCGGCGTTCCCCCGCACCCAGATGAGGCCGGACTTCTTCGTGGCCTCTTCGATGAGCGCCCGATCCTGCAGGGCCTGCGACACGGTCTCCGTCATACGGCCCAGCCTAATGGCCCCGCCCCGGGCGGTCGGGGGCCGCCCGCACGATGGGACGCGGCCCGCCAGGACCCCGCCCGGCCCGCGTCACAGCCACCCGTTGCGCTTGAACCCGCGGTGGATGCCGAAGCAGATCGCGACGGTGACCAGCATCATCGCCGGGTAGCCGAACTTCCAGTGCAGCTCGGGCATGTAGTCGAAGTTCATGCCGTAGATCCCGGCGATCATCGTGGGGACGGCGAAGATCGCCGCCCATGCCGTGATCTTGCGCATGTCCTCGTTCTGCGCGACGGCCGCCTGCGCGAGGTTGGCCTGCAGGATGGAGTTGAGCAGATCGTCGAAGGACAGCACCTGCTCGTTGACCCGCGCCAGGTGGTCGGCGACATCCCGGAAGTACTTCTGGATGTCGGAGTCGACCAGCCGCATCGGACGCTCGCTCAGCAGCTGCATCGGCCGCAGCAGCGGCGACACCGCCCGCTTGAACTCCAGCACCTCACGCTTGAGTTGGTAGATCCGCCCGGCGTCGCCGCCCTTGGGGGTGCCCTTGCCGTTGGTGCCCGAGCTGAAGACGTCGATCTCCACCTCGTCGATGTCGTCCTGCACCGCGCCGGCCACCGCCATATAGCCGTCGACGACCTGGTCGGCGATGGCGTGCAGCACCGCGG
The DNA here is from genome assembly GCF_040643995.1 of Streptomyces sp. NPDC047049. Lineage (NCBI taxonomy): Bacteria > Bacillati > Actinomycetota > Actinomycetes > Kitasatosporales > Streptomycetaceae > Streptomyces > Streptomyces sp. NPDC047049. The sequence goes on from NZ_JBEYVM010000003.1 coordinate 441,561, forward strand.
ACGGGCCCTTGGCCAGCAGCTCCGGGTCGTCCTGCAGCCGGTGCCGCAGCGCGCGCAGCGAGCCCTGGCCGCCGTGCCGCACGGTGACGATGAAGTCCCGGCCGGTGAAGCACATCACCTCACCGGTCTCCACCACCTCACTGGTGGCGGTCAGCTCGGTGTGCTCCACGTAGTGGACCGTCTTGAAGACGGTGAACAGGGTCTCGTCGTAGCGCTCCAGCTTCGGGCGCTGGTGGGCGTGCACGGCGTCCTCGACGGCGAGCGGGTGCAGCCCGAACTCCTGTGCGATACCGGCGAATTCGGCCTCGGTGGGCTCGTGCAGCCCGATCCAGGCGAAGCCGCCCTCGGAGCGGACCGAGGCCATCGCCGCGGCCGGGGTGACGTGCTCGCTCACCCGGCGGCCCTCGCGGTACACACCGCAGTCGACGATGGCGCTGTTGGCGCAGGCCGGGGCGGACTTCTCGTAGTGGTACGTGGTGCTGTCGCGCCGCCGGGACGGGCGGACGGCGGCACGCAGGTCACGGATCATCGACATGGCAGGCTCCTTCACGGGCCGGCCGTCAGTGGCGAGCGCGGGGCGCAACGCTGCCCGGAACGTGGACGTACGAGGCGTCATCGGCTGTACGTCCGCAAAGCGGGCGGCGCTCGTGCGAGGGCACTGACGGCAGTTCGCAGAAAACACGGAACAAAGAGTCGAAGGCGCTCTTCCGTCATCTACATCCGGCGCAAAGGTGCTTCCCTGGTTTCGCCGCTGAGCGGCGGGGTACGGAAGCTCTCGGATCAGGAGATTCGCTGCGCGAAGGGGACGACAGGAGAACTATCGGTACTGCACGGTCGACTCGGATCCACCGCAGCCCCACCTCCTCCGGCCGGTCCCCGTTGGGGGACGACGTCATTCCCTGAGCAGACGGCAAGGCTATCAGCCGCCTGCGGTCTTACGGCGCCGCTTTGCCCGTTCCATACGAAGAACGGGGATGCCGCGTCGGGTCCCCGGACGGCGCCCGGGGGAGGTCCGTGGAGCGGTGACGGCCGGGCCGGGGCTCCGGCCTATGCTCACGGCATGTCTGACGTTCTTGAGCTGGTCGAGGCCCGGTTGCGGACGACCCTGGGCGAGCCGGACGCGCGCGCCGCCGTCACGTTCCTCGGCACCGACCGTATCGAGGTCCTCCGCTTCGTGGACAACGGGGTGGTGCGCTACGCCACGCTCGGGATGTCCGCGCAGCCCATGGCCGATCCCACCGCCGTGCTGGCCGATCCGCTGCGCGGCCCGCGCGCCGAACTCCTGCTGTCCGTACGCGCCGGCCGCGTGGAGAGCGACAAGGTGCTCAGGCCGCTGGCCGTGCTCGCCGCGTCGCCGCAGGTCGAGGGGGTGGTGGTGGCTCCCGGAGCCTCGCTGGACGTGGGGGAGCCGCTGTGGCCGGGAGCGGCTTTCACCTCGGTGCTGGTCGCCTCGCCCGGCGGGCTCGTCGAGGACCTGGCACTCGATGAGCCGAGGGAGCCGGTCCGCTTCCTGCCGTTGTTGCCGATGACGCCCAACGAGGCCGCCTGGAAGCGGGTGCACGGCGCCGAGGCCCTGGAGAAGCGCTGGCTGGAGCACGGCACGGATCTGCGCGACCCGCTGCGTACGGGCGTACCGCTCGACTGAGCCGCGCGCGGCCCTGCGACGGCGCACGCCCCGTCCACCCTCCGAGGAGGGCGGACGGGGCGTCAGTTTCCGTGCGGGGCGGGCCGCGGGGTGTGCGCGGTGCCCGGTCCGGCTCAGTCGGCGAGGACCGCGACCGCGTCCTGTCCGGCGTGCCGCGGCGCCGGCGCCGCGGCCCCGGGGGTCAGCGCCCGGCGCCGCACGGCGACGAGGCAGGCGCCGGTCACCGCGGCGGCGGCCGCGACCACGAAGGGGAGGTGGATGTCGGTCCACTCCTCGATCTTGGGCGCGAGGAACGGCGCGGCCGCCGCCGCGAACCACCGGACGAAGTTGTAGCCGGCGCTCGCCACGGGGCGCGGCGCGTCCGAGACGCCCAGGGCCAGCTCCGTGAAGACGGTGTTGTTGATGCCGATGAAGGCGCCGGAGAGGACCGTGCAGACGACGGCGGTGGTGTGCTCGCCGTAGCCCAGCATGATCAGGTCGGCCGCGAGCAGCAGCAGCGAGCCGCCCAGCACCTTCAGCGAGCCGAAGCGGTGCTGCAGCCGGGGCGCCACGATCACCGAGAACACCGCGAGCAGCACGCCCCAGGCGAAGAAGACCCCGCCGGATGCGTACGGCGACATGTTCAGCACGAACGGGGTGAAGGCCAGCACCGTGAAGAACGCGTAGTTGTAGAAGAACGCGGCCACGGCGGTGGAGGCCAGGCCACCGTGGCCGAGCGCCTTGAGCGGATCGAGGAGCGAGGTCTTGGCCGCCGGCTTCGGCTGCTCCTTGAGGAAGGCCGTGATGGCGAGGAAGCCGACGGCCATCAGCGCGGCGGTGCCGAAGAACGGGTAGCGCCACTTCATGTCGCCGAGGATCGCGCCGAGCAGCGGGCCGCAGGCCATGCCGAGGCCGAGCGCGGACTCGTAGAGCAGGATCGCCGCCGCGGATCCCCCGGCCGCCGCGCCCACGATGACCGCCAGCGACGTCGAGACGAACAGGGCGTTGCCCAGGCCCCAGCCGGCCCGGAAGCCGACGAGTTCGCCGACCGACCCCGACATGCCGGAGAGCGCGGCGAAGACCACCACCAGCGCCAGGCCGGCCAGCAGCGTCTTGCGGCCGCCGATGCGGCTGGAGACGAAGCCGGTGACGAGCATCGCGACGGCGGTGATCAGGAAGTAGGAAGTGAAGAGGAGGAGACCTGGCTGGGGGTGGCGTGCAGGCCCCGGGCGATCGAGGGGAGGATCGGGTCGACGAGGCCGATGCCCATGAAGGCCACCACCGAGGCGCCCGCCGTGGCCCATACGGCCTTCGGCTGGCGGAGGGCGGAGGCGCCGCCCCCCTCGGACGCGCCCGCGCCGCTGCCGTGGCCGCTGCCCTTCGTGCCGCTCATGCCGCGGATCTCCTTCCCGTTGCCGGTTGCGTACCCCCTGATCCCCGCGGTCCCGCCGGACCGCCGAGATCGTTGACGTTTACACACAATAAGTTAGATACCCTAAAGACTGCAAGTGGCAACTACTTTCCCGGCCGGGTGAGCGGTCGGACGGGCGGATGGCCGGGAAGCGGTCAATTGCGCGCCGGCGTACGTGATTCGGGGCGCACCGGTGGGGTGATCGTCCTTGACGCGGCGGCGGGGCTGGAGGACCGTGGATGCCTATGAGGGGCGAACCCAGTTGTCCGAAGTGCGGAGGCCGGGTACGGGCGCCCGGTCTCTTCTCCGACACCTGGCAGTGCGCGCTGCACGGCACCGTGCACCCACTCCAGCCCGTGGTTCCGCCGAGCGTCGAAGCGCTCGGCGTTGTCGTGCAGCGCGCGCAGGTGCCCGTGTGGATGCCCTGGCCGCTGCCGGTCGGCTGGCTGTTCACCGGCGTGGCATGTGCCGGTGACGACCGCAGCGGCGGCCGCGCGACCGCGGTGGCCTGCACGGGCCCCGGCCCGCTCGGCGGCCCCGGCGAACTGCTGCTGATCGCTGAGGAACTGGGCGTCGGCCTCGGCGCGCGGTACGCCGGTATCGACGGCCCCGACCCCGGCCCCCATATGTGCGTGGACAAGCCGCCGCACGCCAAGGTGCTCGCCGCCGGCCGCCCGACCGCCCTGTGGCATGTCGAGGGTGCGCCCGCGGACCGTGCGGTCTTCGCGGGCGAGGCGCGCGGGCTGTGGCTCTGGGCGATCGCCTGGCCCGAGCAGTCCGGGCTGCTGCTGTACGACGAGCTGGTGCTGACCGATCTGCGCGAGGCGGGCGCGGAGGTGGATCTGCTGCCCTGTGGGGCCATCTCGCCGCGGATCCTGGGCTGAGGGGCGGTCGCCGGACACGGGGTGGACCCCGGTGGGGTGGCCGCCGGGGTGGCCTCCCTCACTGTCCGGCGGGCCGTGGGCGCTACCGGCTGCCCGGTATCCTTCCGGTGTCCCCTGCGGTGCACTTCCCCCGGCCCCCTGCCGGGCCGCGCCCCGTATCTGTCCCGTATCCGTCCCGCAGCAGTCTGGAGTCCGCGTCGTGCGCATCGATCTGCACACCCACTCCACGGCGTCCGACGGTACGGACACCCCCGCGGAGCTGGTGCGCGGCGCCGCGGCCGCGGGACTGGACGTCGTCGCGCTGACCGATCACGACACCGTCGGCGGGCACGCCGAGGCGCGGGCCGCGCTGCCCGCGGGGCTGACGCTGGTCACCGGCGCCGAACTCTCCTGCCGGCTCGACGGGGTGAGCCTCCACATGCTGGCCTACCTCTTCGACCCCGAGGAGCCGGAGCTCGCCCGTGAGCGCGAGCTGGTGCGCGACGACCGGGTGCCGCGGGCCCGGGCGATGGTCGCCAAGCTGCGGGAGCTCGGTGTGCCCCTCACCTGGGAGCAGGTCGCCCGGATCGCCGGCGACGGCGCCGTGGGACGCCCGCACATCGCCACCGCCCTCGTCGACCTGGGCGTGGTCGGCTCCGTCTCGGATGCCTTCACCTCCGAGTGGCTGGCGGGCGACGGGCGGGCGTACGTGGAGAAGCACGAGCTCGACCCGTTCGACGCGATCCGGCTGGTCAAGGCCGCCGGCGGGGTCACCGTCTTCGCGCATCCGCTGGCCGTCAAGCGCGGCTCCTGCGTACCGGAGAGCGCGATCGCCGCACTCGCCGCGGCCGGTCTCGACGGCATCGAGGTCGACCACATGGACCACGACGAGCCGACCCGCGCACGGCTGCGCGACCTGGCCGCCGACCTCGGCCTGCTGACCACCGGTTCCAGCGACTACCACGGCAGCCGCAAGACCTGCCGCCTCGGCGAATACACCACCGACCCCGAGATCTACGGCGAGATCGTGCGCCGCGCGACCGGCGCCTTCCCCGTTCCCGGCACGGGCGGCTGAGCCCGCCGCGGCCGGCGGCCGCCGCGCATGCCCCCTATCCCGGCACTGCGCCGGAGCCCGCCCGGTGCCGCCGGGTGACGGTGCGGACACCGCCCCTGCGCCCGCCGCTGCCCGCTCGCCCGCCACCTCCCCTCTCCTTCCCTGGCCGCCTTACGGATCCGCGCCCGCGTGCCGCCCGTGAGCGCTCGTCCCGTACCACCTCTCGCAAGGCCTTCACCGTGTTCGACATCGCTGTCTTCAGTACGCTCTTCGTCACCCTGTTCGTGATCATGGATCCACCGGGCATCACCCCGATCTTCCTGGGCCTGACCTCCGGCCGGCCCGCCAAGGTGCAGCGCCGGATGGCCTGGCAGGCGGCCACCGTCGCGTTCTGCGTCATCGCCGTCTTCGGTCTCTTCGGCCGGCAGATCCTGGGGCGGCTGCACATCTCGACGCCCGCGCTGATGATCGCGGGCGGGCTGCTGCTCCTGCTGGTCGCGCTGGATCTGCTGACCGGGAAGTCGGAGGAGCCGACCCAGACCAAGGACGTCAATGTGGCGCTGGTGCCGCTGGGCATGCCGCTGCTGGCCGGGCCGGGCGCGATCGTGTCGGTGATCCTCGCGGTGCAGCACGCGCACGGCTTCGCCGCCCAGCTCTCCGTCTGGGCGGCGATAGCGGCGATCCATGTGGTGCTCTACCTGGTGATGCGGTTCTCGCTGGTGATCATCCGCGTGATCAAGGACGGCGGAGTGGTCCTGGTCACGCGGCTGGCGGGGATGATGCTCTCCGCCCTCGCGGTGCAGCAGATCATCAACGGCGTGCTGCAGGTGATCCAGGGGGCCTGACGTCCCAGCCCCGGGCCCCGGGAGCCGGGCGCGGACAGCGCAGCGCCCCCGTACGACGACGTGCTGTTTTCCGTCGTCGTACGGGGGCGCTCGTGCGGTGCGGCCGTGCGCGAGCCGGGTGCTCGCGGCGTCGGGCCGGTGGAGCGGGCGTTAACGGACGGCGGTGCCGGCCGGGCGGATGTAGATGCGCTGGCCCGTTGCGGCGGCCTGCTGCACGATCCGGTTGACGGAGGCGGCGTCCACGACGGTGCTGTCCACGGCGACGCCGTCGACATCGTCCAGGCGCATGATCTCGAAGCGCATACGGCTTCTCCCTTCGTCTGATCCTCCTGCGGAGAACTCTTGGGTATACGAGCCGCCCGGCGTCGCTGCCGGGCGCTCCGTCCATGTACAACGACCTGCCCAGTGCAATCATTCCCTACGCTAAAGAAAAATTTCGACGGCCTAAGTACGGAGCGGTAGCGCGGTTGTGCCCGCGGAGTGACCGCCCGGAGAATGGGTCCGGTATGAACGACGTCCAGCCCACGGGCCACACCGACCTCACGGCGCTCGCCGCCGGGATCGAGCGCACCAACGAGCTGCTCACCAGGGTGCTCGCCGAGGTCTCCACCAGCCCGTCGACCCATGCGGCCTTCGTGGACGCGGGCTATGTCTACGCCGCGACGGGACGGCTGGTCACCGGCACGGAGGACCGCAAGGCGTTCGATCTCGACGCCGAAGGGATCATCGAGGCCTTTATCGACAAGGCCCGGATGATCTTCCCGGACAGCCGGCTGCTGCGCGTCTACTGGTACGACGGCGCCCGCCGCCGGATCCACACCCAGGAACAGCAGCGGATCGCCGAGCTGCCCGACGTGAAGGTCAGGCTCGGCAACCTCAACGCCAACAACCAGCAGAAGGGCGTCGACTCCCTGATCCGCTCCGACCTGGAGTCGCTGGCCCGGCACCGCGCGATCAGCGATGCGGTGCTCATCGGCGGCGACGAGGACCTGGTCTCCGCGGTGGAGGCGGCGCAGGGCTATGGCGCACGGGTACATCTGTGGGGCATCGAGGCCCCGGGCGGCCGCAATCAGGCCGAGCCGCTGCTGTGGGAGGTCGACAGTGCGCGCACCTTCGACCTGGAGTTCTGCAAGCCGTACGTCACCCGGCGGATCGGCGTCGAGTGCAGCGACCAGACGACCGGCGAGGGGCCCGCGCCCAGCCGTGAAGAGGTCCGCTTCGTCGGGGCGCAGGTCGCCGCGCAGTGGCTGTCGGAACGCGGCCGCGAGTGGGTGGGCGGGCTGCTGCCGGGCCATCCGTATCTGCCCGGCGCCGTCGACCAGGAACTCCTGACCGCCGCGGAGTCGCTGCTGCAGCACTCCCTGCGCAGCCATGCCGATCTGCGGCGGGTCCTGCGCGACGGCTTCTGGGACCACGTCCAGGGGCAGTACTAGGCAGGCAGCAGGCCTGCGCGGCTGTGGCAGGCTCGGCCGGCATCCTCCCCGCGGCGCCGCGGGGAGGCCGCTCAGGCCCTCGCCAGCAGCTCGGTGAGGCGGTCGAAGAAGCCCGCCCAGCCCGCCTCCGCCTGGCGGTACTGCTCGGAGGTGAGGTTGCCGCCGAGCTGGCGGAAGGCCATCTCCGTACGGTCACCGAGATCGGTCAGGGTGACCCGGACGATCTCGCCCTCGGAGCTCGGTGCGGCGGTGTCCTTGAGGGTGAACTCCAGCCGTTCCGGGGCGGCCACCTCGCGGTAGACCCCGGAGAACGGCAGCTCACCGCCGTCCGGGGTGCGCATCACCAGCGTCCAGACCCCGCCCGGCCGGGCGTCCATCGTCATCCGCTCGACCGGCACCGCCAGCTCCCCGCCGAACCAGTACGCGAAGTGCTCGGGCGTCGTCCAGGCCTCGAAGACCAGCTCACGGCGGGCGTCGAAGGTCCGGTTGAGCGCGATGCCGTGGGGGGCGTCCTCGGCGCCGGCCGGAGAGGTCGACGGATTCTCGGTCATGGTCGGGCCCTTCGTACGAAGCGGTGCCGGCCGGGCGCCGGTGGGGGCCCGCCTTCCTCGATGCTCGCCGAACCACCCCGTGCTGTCCTGGCGACGCCGTCCGCTCGGCCCACACGGGCCGGCGGCGGCACCCGGCGGCCGGGCGGCACTCAGCCCACACCGCTCCAGAACCCGGCAAGCGCCTCGGCCGTCTTCTGCGGCCGTTCGGCGTTGGGGGAGTGCTCGGCGCCCTCGATGACGGTGCGCCGGGCGGCCAGCCGCTCGGCCATCGCGTCCATCGACGGCACCGGCCAGGCATAGTCGACGGCGCCGGAGACCACATGCGTGGCGAGCCCCGTACGGGCCAGCTCCGCCACCCGGTCGGGCTCCGCCAGCATCTGACGGCCGGTCGCGATCAGCTGCTCGGGAACGGTGTTCAGCCAACGGCGGTACAGGAACGCGCCGATCTCCGGCGGCGTCGCCGCGTCCGCCGCCTCCGGGGGATCCAGCTCGCGCATCGCCCGCCAGACGCTCTCCATGTCGAGCGTGCCGAGCGCTTCGATCAGCATCCGCACCCGGGCCTGCTGGGACGCCCCGATGGCGGCGGGACCGGAGCTGAGGACGGTCAGCGAGCGGAACGGGGTCGCGTCGAGCAGGACGGCGGCCCGGGTGACCAGCCCGCCCAGCGAGTGCCCCAGCAGATGCACCGGCCCGCCGTCCGGCTCCCGCAGGGCCCGCGCCTGGGCCAGCACGTCGAGTGCCAACTCCCTTTGCGCGTAAGCCCGTTCATCGCGGGGGCCGGGGGATTCGTGCTGCCCGCGCCCGTCCACGGCGACCGCCCGGAACCCCGCCGCGGCCAGCGGGGCCAGCAAGGCGATGAAGTCCTCCTTGCTGCCGGTGAATCCGGGCACCAGCAGGGCGGTCCCGATCGGCGCGGCATCGGGCCGGGCGTCCTGCACGGCGAAGGCGCCGCGCTCGGTGTCGAGTCGGTACGCACGGGCGCACGGGGGCAGTGTGAGGGTGGGCGGCCTGCTCATGGGGTTGAGGTTATCCGGGCCGGGCGGCAAAAACGGGCCGCGGACGCCGACGACCCGTCGCCCGCACAGTGCGGGCGACGGGTCGTCGATGCCGGGATCCCGGCCTCAGCCGGGGGAGGCTCAGCTCTCGGGCGTGGCCTCGGCGGCGGGCGCCTTGGCGCGGGTGCGGCGGCGCACCGGCTTGGCCTCGGCGGTCTCCGTCGCCTCCGCGGCCGGCTTGGCCGCGGCCTTGCGGGTCCGCTTGGGCTTGGCCGGGGCGTCCTCGGCGGCGGGTGCGTCCGCCGCGGCCTTGGTGGTGGCCGCGGCCTTCCGCGTGCGCTTCGGCTTGGCCGGAACGGCCTCGGCGGTGTCGACGGCGCTCTCGGCGGCCGGCTTGGCAGCCGCGGCCTTGCGGGTCCGCTTCGGCTTGGCCGGCGCCTCCACGACGGCCTCGGCCGTGTCCACGACGGCCTCGGCGGCCTTGGGCGCCGCCTTACGGGTCCGCTTCGGCTTGGCGGGAGCCTCCGCCGCGGCGTCCGCGACGGTCTCCGTCACCGCGGCCGGTGCCGTGGCCGCGGCGGCCTTGGCGGTGCTGCGGCTCCGGCGGCGCGGCCCCGCCGGCGCCTCGGCGGGCTCGGCCACGGCCGCTGACTCGGCGACGACCGCCGCGCCCTTCGCCGCCGCGAGCGCGTGCGCCGCGCTCTCCACGGTCTGGAAGCTCCCGGTCTCCTCGGGACGGACGATGCGGGCCCGGCGGCGGCGCGGCTTGACGGGCTCGGCCACGGCCTCGGCGGCCTCGGCCACCTTGGGGGCGGACCGGGTCACCTTGGGTTCAGCCTGGGCCACCTTGGGGGCGGCCTGGGTCACCTTGGCGGGAGCGCTCGCGGCCTCGGCGGCCGGGGCCGGGACGGCCGCTGCGCCCGAGGCCTGGCTGCCGCGGGTCCGGCGGCGCCGGCGCGGCTGACGCGGCCCGGCGCTCTGAGCACCTTCCGTGTCCTCGGCGACGGCAGGGGACGCGGTCGCCGGCGCTTCGGCGGCGGCCGCCCCGTCCAGCGGCGTACCGCCACGGGTACGGCGGCGCTGCCGCGGCGTACGGGTGCGCTGCGGGCGCTCCTCCTCGACGGCGGCGCCCTTACGGGGGCCACGGCCGCGGCCGCCGGTCTCGCCCAGGTCCTCGACCTCTTCCGCGGCGAGTCCGGCGCGGGTGCGCTCGTTGCGCGGCAGTACGCCCTTGGTACCCGCGGGGATGTTCAGCTGCTCGTAGAGGTGCGGGGAGGTGGAGTAGGTCTCCTCCGGCTCGTCGAACGCCAGGTCCAGCGCCTTGTTGATCAGCTTCCAGCGCGGGATGTCGTCCCAGTCGACGAGGGTGACCGCGGTGCCCTTGGCGCCCGCCCGGCCCGTACGGCCGATGCGGTGCAGGTAGGTCTTCTCTTCCTCGGGCGACTGGTAGTTGATGACGTGCGTCACGCCCTCGACGTCGATACCGCGGGCGGCGACGTCGGTGCAGACCAGGACGTCGACCTTGCCGTTGCGGAAGGCGCGCAGCGCCTGCTCACGGGCACCCTGGCCGAGGTCGCCGTGCACCGCGCCGGAGGCGAAGCCGCGGCGCGAGAGCTGGTCGGCGATGTCGGCGGCGGTCCGCTTCGTACGGCAGAACACCATCGCCAGGCCCCGGCCCTCGGCCTGCAGGATGCGGGCGACCATCTCCGGCTTGTCCATGGAGTGGGCGCGGAAGACGTGCTGCGCGGTGTTGCGGACGGTCTGGCCCTCGTCGTCCGGCGCGGTGGCGCGGATGTGCGTGGGCTGCGACATGTAGCGGCGGGCCAGGGAGATGACCTGGCCGGGCATGGTCGCGGAGAACAGCATCGTCTGGCGCTTGGCCGGCAGCAGCTGGATGATCTTCTCGACGTCGGGCAGGAAGCCCAGGTCGAGCATCTCGTCGGCCTCGTCCAGCACCAGGCTCTTGACCTGGGAGAGGTTGAGCTTGCGCTGACCGGCGAGGTCGAGGAGGCGGCCGGGCGTGCCGACGACGACGTCGACGCCCTTCTTCAGCGCCTCGACCTGCGGCTCGTAGGCACGGCCGCCGTAGATCGCCAGGACGCGGACATTGCGCACCTTGCCGGCGGTGAGCAGGTCGTTGGTGACCTGCTGGCACAGCTCACGGGTCGGTACGACCACCAGGGCCTGCGGGGCCTCGGTCAGCTGCTCGGGCCCCGCGCGGCCGGCCTCGACGTCGGCGGGAACCGTGACGCGCTCCAGGAGCGGCAGACCGAAGCCCAGGGTCTTGCCCGTGCCGGTCTTGGCCTGGCCGATCACGTCGTTGCCGGAGAGGGCGACGGGGAGCGTCAGTTCCTGGATGGGAAAGGGAGAGATGATGCCGACGGCTTCCAGGGCCTCGGCCGTCTCGGGGAAAATCCCGAGGTCTCGAAATGTAGACAGAATCTTGCCTCTTCTGTGAGACGCGGCGTGAGGCGGCGAAGGGGGTCGTACCGCACCTTCGTACGTGTTCGTACGGGGCCGGCCTGATGATGCGGCCGGTGGGGCGGGACCACTGCCAACGCTCAGGCACTCCTGCCGCGAGCGGTGTCCCTCTTGCCGTGCGCAGGTCTGCTGCGCGCCGCGTCAGAGGGCGGTCGGTTTGGAGCCGATCGGGCCACCGACCGGGCATCCGCTTCGTGGAACGACCCACCGAGTACTCGGCAGGTCCAAATACCACTGTACCCCGGATATGGCGCGTCCATCCGAAGGCTTGTATGAGTGAGGAATACATCACGGCCCGGCGCGGCACCGGGACGCGGGCTCCGACCGCCGTTCGTACGGGCGAACCGGAGTGGCTGACCAGGGCCTTCCCCGGGCGGCGGAGCGGGCTATTGTGCCGGTCATGGGAACGCCTGACAACGCCGCCGCTGACGCGCACACACATACCGGGATCGCCGCCCAGGACTGGGCGCAGGCATCCGCCGAGCCCCAGTACCGGGCCGCCGTGATCGATCTGCTCGGCGCGCTCGCCTATGGCGAGCTGTCCGCCTTCGAGCGCCTGGCGGAGGACGCCAAGCTCGCGCCGACGATGGACGACAAGGCCGAGCTGGCCAAGATGGCCTCGGCCGAGTTCCACCACTTCGAGCGGCTGCGCGAGCGGCTCGCGCAGATCGAGGCGGAGCCGAACGAGGCGATGGAGCCGTTCGCCGCCGCGCTGGACGAGTTCCACCGCCAGACCGCGCCGTCGGACTGGCTGGAGGGCCTGGTCAAGGCCTATGTCGGCGACTCGATCGCCAGTGACTTCTACCGCGAGGTCGCGGCCCGGCTCGACTCCGACACCCGGGATCTGGTGCTGGCCGTACTCGACGACACCGGGCACGCCACGTTCGCCGTGGAGAAGGTGCGCGCGGCCATCGAGGCCGAGCCGCGGGTCGGCGGCCGTCTCGCACTGTGGGCGCGCCGTCTGATGGGCGAGGCGCTGTCGCAGGCGCAGCGGGTCGTCGCGGACCGCGATGCGCTCTCCACCATGCTGGTGGGCGGGGTGGCCGACGGCTTCGACCTGGCCGAGGTGGGCCGGATGTTCTCGCGGATCACCGAGGCGCACACCAAGCGGATGGCCGCGCTGGGTCTCGCGGCCTGAACCGCGAGGGGCGCGCCGGGCGGTTCAGGCCGTCCGGTGCCCCTTCAAGGGCGAGGCCGGCCGCCGGAAGCGCCGGCGCGGCGGACGCGCGACGACCGACAGCAGGGCCGCCCCCACGGCGATCGCGGCCACCATCACCTGGACGGGGTGGCCGGGGCCGAGGATCGAGCGGGTCAGCAGCGCGCCGAGCAGCGCCGCGACCGGGCCGGTCGCCAGCGTGAGGCTGGATGCGGGGAAACGGTCGGGCAGCCATCGCGCGGCGGACAGGGCGATGGCGAAGCCGATGAGTACGGCGCCGAGCGATTCCCAGATCATGCTGTTCCCTCCCGTGTGACGATGCCGATCAGCTGAACAAATCGGTCACAGGCCGTCGTACCCAGGGGGCACCGGCAGCAACCCTCCGGGCGCAGCTCCCGTGCCTGATCAGCCCAGCCGGACCGACTCGAACGGCCTGATCTGCAAAAAAGCGGCGGACGGGGCCCGGCAGGGGGCGACGCCGCCATGGTGGGACGACGTGCGGAAGCAGTGGGAGACATCCGGGGAAACACACGGAGAACGCGGGGCGAAACGCAGGAAAGGGCGGCGGCCCGGAGTCACCTCTCCGGGCCGCCGCCCTTGTCACCCGCGGGCGCCACAGGGCGCCCCCTGCTCAGAGCGCGCCGAACCCGACCTTGCGGGCGGTGGGCTCGCCGATCTCCACGTAGGCCAGCCGGTCCGCCGGGACCAGGACCTTGCGACCGTGGTCGTCCACCAGGGTCAGCAGCTGTGACTTGCCGCCCAGCGCGTCGGACACCGCGCTCTCGACCTCTTCGGCAGACTGCCCGCTCTCCAGAACGATCTCGCGGGGTGCGTGCTGCACGCCGATCTTGACCTCCACGGCTTTTGTCCCTCCGACGGTCCGGGGATCCCCAGCGTCAGCTGGGGGAGGATGCGCGGTCATCGCGCCGTACGCAGCACACATTAGCCCGGTCCGGGGATGCGCAGGACGCCCCGGAGCACGCCTGCAGCGAACACGGTCAGTGCGTGTCGCTGCCGTGCAGCGGGAAGCCGGCGATGCCCTTCCACGCGAGCGAGGTCAGCAGCTGTACCGCGGTGTCCCGCGGAACCTTGCTCTCCGACGACAGCCAGTACCGCGCCACCACCTGGGAGACGCCGCCCATGCCCACGGCGAGCAGCATCGACTCGTCCCGTGAGAGGCCGGTGTCCTCGGCGATCACCACGCTTATGGCCTCGGCGCACTCGAGCGACACCTTGTCCACGCGCTCGCGGACCGCCGGCTCGTTGGTGAGATCCGACTCGAACACCAGGCGGAAGGCGCCGCCCGGGTCCTCCACGTACGCGAAGTAGGCGTCCATGGTGGCGGCGACCCGCTGCTTGTTGTCGGTCGTCGACGCCAGCGCCGAGCGCACCGAGTGCAGCAGGGCCTCGCAGTGCTGGTCCAGCAGGGCGAGGTAGAGGTCCAGCTTGCCCGGGAAGTGCTGGTAGAGCACGGGCTTGCTGACGCCCGCCCGCTCGGCGATGTCGTCCATCGCGGCCGCGTGGTAGCCCTGTGCGACGAAAACCTCCTGGGCGGCGCCCAGAAGCTGATTGCGCCGGGCCCGTCGTGGCAGGCGTGTGCCCCGCGGGCGCGCCGCCTCGGTCTGCTCGATGGCGCTCACGCTGCCTCCCAGAAGTTGTTCCGTACGCGGTCCGTACAAGGTGGTGCACCGCGCCCGCCATCGTACTTTTGGGTAACCCGGCTGTGCGCGGTCGAGGCCGAGAATTTCTGCCCGCCACCCCTCTCGGAAGCCGACAAAACGTCCCAGGTCATCGGTATTCGTCTTCGTTGAGCTCCACGACACGGGCCTGTTCGGCGAGATCTGCCTCGTTCGCCTCGTCCGGATCGTGGACGGTCACTGTCTCGTCCCGCTGCGGTGCGAGATCGGCGTACTGCTCGGCGGTGTCCGCTTCGGGGGCTTCGACGTCGATTTCGGTGGCGTCGCTCTCGTCCGCGAAGGTCTCCGGGTCTGTCGGGTCGACGCGCATGGTGGCTCCCTTTCCCGCGTGCTCGTTCGTCGGCTGGTGCCTGGCATGAAAGCAGGGGCCGGGGCGGCTGCCCTCGCCTACGAGCGTAGGAGAGTGGCCGCGGCAGCGCGATGCGGTGTGTGACCGCGGACACACGATCGGGGGTGTGATCGTCTCGTAACATCGTTCCCATGTCTTCGACCGAGTCGCCGGACACCGCGACCGCCGCTCTCCCGGTGCCACCGGCCGGCCCCGGCCGGCACGGCGGGGCGGAGACGGTGCGCACCGTGACCCTGCCGGGCCTGACGCTGACCGTACGGGCACCCGTCGGGCGGGGCGTACAGGGCGACGACGGGGCGGAGAGGGCCGCGGGCGACGGCGCCGCGGCCGGGCGCGAGCCCGCGCTCTACGTCCACGGCCTCGGCGGCTCCTCGCAGAACTGGTCGGACCTGATGCCGCTGCTCGCCGACCGGGTGGACGGCGAGGCGGTCGACCTGCCCGGCTTCGGCCACTCACCGCCGCCCGCCGACGGCAATTACTCCGTCTCCGCGCAGGCCCGCGCGGTCATCCGGTACCTCGACGCGGCCGGGCGCGGCCCCGTCCACCTCATCGGCAACTCCATGGGCGGTGCCGCCTCGACCCGGGTGGCGGCGGCGCGGCCCGACCTCGTCCGCACCCTGACGCTGATCTCCCCGGCGCTGCCCGAAGTGCCGCCGCAGCTGACCGCGGTGCCCACGGCGCTGCTCGCCGTCCCCGGTATCGCCGGGCTCTTCGGCCGGCTCACCCACGACTGGACGCCCGAGCGCCGCACCCGCGAAGTGCTGGCGCTCTGTTACGGCGACCCCGGCCGGGTCAGCCCGGAAGGGTTCAACGCCGCGGCCGAGGAATATGCGCGACGGCTGGAACTCCCGTACTTCTGGGAGGTGATGGAGCGCTCGGCCCGCGGTCTGGTGAACGCCTACACGCTGGGCGGACAGCACAACTTGTGGCGTCAGGCAGAGAGAGTTCTCGCCCCCACTCTTCTCGTCTACGGTGGACGCGACCGCCTGGTCTCCTACCGGATGGCGCGGCGGGCGGCCGCGGCGTTCCGCGGTTCGCGACTGCTGACGCTGCCGGAGGCGGGTCATGTGGCGATGATGGAATACCCGGAGACAGTGGCGCGGGCCGTCCGCGAACTGCTCGACAGTGAAGTGACCGATGTGACCGCTGATGCGGGCAGGAGCTGACACGCCCCGTGGGACGCCATAGCCGCCGAGGCCGGCCCGAAACCACTGCGGAAAGCCCGGAGACGGCAGGTCCGCCCGGCAACACCCCCTCGGGAGGCGGTGCGCCGGGCTCCGGACGCCGCAGACGCGAGCCGTTCGACGGCGACGCGGTGCGCGGCGGACACCCCGAACAGCATGAGCCGGGTGGTGGCTGGGGCGCGCTCCCCGGGGCGCCGTCGTCCCCGGCGGCCTCCGGTCAGGGCGCACCGAGGATTCCCCGCCCGCGCGTGGAGATGCCCGGTGCGCCGCTGGTCGCCCCGCCGGGCACCGGCCCGGGGCCGCGGCGCGACTACGTGGACGCCTTCGACGCCAGGACGTTCCCGGACGGCCGGGGCGGCGCGGAGGACCCGGACGACGATGTGTTCCGGGCCGGTGCGCCCCGCACGGCGGCGCCGGCGGCCGGTCCGCACGGGGCCGGCGGGGGCGGTCTGCCCCCCGGCGGCCGCTTCACGGGCCGGTCGGTGGTCTTCGAGCGTGACGAGGCCGGCGGGACGGACCCGCTGACCGCATCCGGCGCGGACGGCGGCGAGCCGGGCGACCCGGCGGACCGGGGCCCGGCCGACGGTGACGGTTTCGCGGTGGAGGAGTCGCGGCACGGCATCAAGAAGGGCGGCATGGGCCGGACGTTCACCGGTGCGGCGGCCGCCGCGGTGACCACCGTCCTGGCCGTCGTCATCGCGGGCCAGGTCGCCGAACAGCACAAGGACAGCGGCGACCCGCAGACGCGCAGCGGCAACGACCGCACCGACGGGGTCGGCGACGAGGCCTCCCGGTCGAGTTCCCGGCCCACCCAGGACGCCAAGCCCGCCAGTTACGACGAACAGATGGCGCAGGTCTTCCCGCTGGACGCGCACCTGACGGGCAGCGGCCGCTTCCGGCCGACCGGCGGCGACGCCAAGGCACCCGGCCGCGGCAAGGTGCTGCGCTACCGCGTCGACATCGAGGAGGGACTGCCGCTGGACGGCAAGCTGTTCGCCGAAGCGGTGCACAAGACCCTCAACGACGAACGCAGTTGGGCGCACGGCGGACAGCGGACCTTCCAGCGGGTGGCATCCGGGAACGCCGATTTCGTGATCACGCTGGCGAGCCCGGGGACCACGGCGAAGTGGTGCGCCAAGTCCGGTCTCGACACCGGCGAGGAGAACGTCTCCTGTGACTCGGCGGCAACCGACCGGGTGATGATCAACGCCTACCGCTGGGCACAGGGCGCCAAGACCTACGGCCACGACAAGATGTTCGCCTACCGCCAGATGCTGATCAATCACGAGGTCGGTCACCGCCTCGGGCACAACCACGAGGCCTGCTCCCGGCAGGGCGCACTGGCTCCGGTGATGATGCAGCAGACGAAGTTCCTGACGACGGACGGGGTGACCTGCCGGCCCAACTCCTGGCCGTTCCCCACCCAGAAGTGAGCGGGCCGGAGCCTGCCGCGGCGGGCACTACGGGCGAGGGCCCGTGACACTCACATAGCGCGTCGAAACGCCCTTAGGGGCGGAAAGTTACGCGCGTTCACCCCTTCCGGTGGGGGGGGGGGGGGGCGCGGGGGGGGGGGCCCGCGGCGGGGGGGTGTAGTATGCGCCGCGGGGTGGGGGGGGC